>DAOTVU010000056.1:0-24635 GCA_034436215.1 Dehalococcoidia bacterium | reverse complement strand
AGGCCGAGTATTATGAAGAATCCCCAGCGGTTAATCGGTCTTTTGTGGTTGGCGTTGATTCGGCAGGTGGTATTGTTACCGGCATCGCCGTTACTTCAGCTGAGGTTACCCTTGTGGGAGAGCGTCTTGATGTTTGCCATGACCCCGCCATTACGTCCGCCACCGCCGCAGGCTATGCCGCCGCTTCCTTTCTGGCTAAAGCCCGCTTCGATGGACGCCTGGCGAAGATTACCATATCCCCCCATTGTGGCCTTGAGCTCTGGGATGTGGTTTCGATTGTTGATATGAACGGGGATATTTCGGCTGATTACAGGGTAGCTTCGTACATTTTGAAATATTCTCCCGCGGAATCCCACTTTTACCACGAGATCGGGCTCTGTGCCCCGTGACGGATCACTTTTATGGTGGGGGCGTAATTAATGCTCCCTTCCTTTCGAGGGGCGGAGCGACGCGGCAGTCGCACGGCCGCTAGCGGATGCGGCCATTGGCTTGCTCCGCTGCGCTCGCAACAGCAGGGAAGATGGGGATGGCGGTCAGCTCAGTGAGATGATGCCCCTTCTAACGGCGGTGATAACGGCCTGTGTGCGGGCGTTGGAGTCGAGCTTACGCAGTATCGATGTCACGTGGTTTTTAATGGTCTGCTCGCTGATGTCCAGCATGGCGGCTATCTGCTTGTTCAGATAGCCCTTGGCCATGTAGTTCAGTATCTCCATCTCCCTGGGTGTCAGAGGTGAGACGAAGGATTCTACGCCCTTGCCCCAGGAGAAGTCCTGGAACTGCGCCAGCACCTGAGCGGCTACCTTGGGCTGGGAGAGGAAGGTATCGTTAAGCGGATATTCTCCCGATGCGGCCCGTCGGATGATGCTGATCAGGTCCTCGGCGGCGATATTGCGGCTGACATATCCCGCCGCACGTGCTTTTATGGCCATAAAGAGTCCGTCATCGTTGGGTGAAGGGGAAATGATGATTACTGCCACGCTGGAAACATGCTGTTTGATAACGCGTGCCAGATCCATGCCATCGCTGGCCAGGCTGATATCCAGCAGTACCACGTCGGGCACCTCAGAGATAACCGATGAAACCAGCTCGGCCTCGGTGCTTACTTCCGCGCATATGGTTATATCCGGTGCCTGGCTTAAATGGTATCGCACCCCCTGCCGGAAAAGGGGCTGCTGGTCGGCTATGATTACCTTTATTTTCCTGTCGGACAATACCATTTATTTCCCATCCTTTCCCTGATACGGGCCTATTACTTTAGTACTAATCTTACATAAATTATAGCCGGTTCACAATGGGATGGGGAAATGGCAGACGGCTGGATTTTGAACGTAATTACGTTCGCCATACATCCGCAGTCCAACCGGATAGGAATAATGAGCCGATTGGCTAAAAAGGATAATTTCACTTATGACTGCGGTCGAAGAGAAGGCGGTTGATGATCACGGAGGTCTTGTTATTTTCTGTTATCAGGTCCTGGCGGAGACCCCCCGTCAGGCGCCGCAGCAGTACCAGCACAACGATTGCGGCAAAACAGACTGTGATGGCGGCGTCCATATTAAAAAGGGGTGAGCTGACAATGCAGGATATGAGTCCGAGCAGGATGGAAAGCGGCAGGGCGATGCTGGGCGGACCGCCGAATTTGAGGCGCTCGTTCAGATTGCGGCCGCTCTGGCGCCATCTCTTTGCGGTTCGTATGAGGACGCCGATGGCTATAATGGACAGGGCGATTACGCTGACCCACGGTGCACCGTATGCCAGTGACAAGGTGAGCACGATGCCCAGTCCGGTGGTATTGCCCCTTTCGCCGTCGAAGTGATTGAATACCGGCCACATCTGACCGGTCAGGGCGGCCAGCGCGGACAGGACCACTGCCGGAACGGGAAGCTGAAGCCATGCACCCACCAGAACGGGTATAACTCCCTTGAGGACATCCACCAGCACCCCGAGTATGCCCCATCCACGGCCTATCCTGTTCCACAGCACTTCATGCAGGTCGCGTTCCCGCGAAAGGTCCATGCCTTTGGCCCTGCCTATGATAACCATGAAGGGAAAAGCTCCCAGCAGATAGGCGGCTATAATATAAATGATAGAAACAAATATCATAAAGCTGTTGTTATTAGCAGTTATAACAGGACAGGGTCATATGACCCTGTCCGTATTCGATCTGAATATAATTTACCGCTCTTTCTATCTTTTTACCACGAAGACCTTGTATCCTTTGGCCTGCATATCTTTGACCAGCTTGCCGGCGTCTTCGGTATCGACGTGCACGGCGAAGCCGTTGGCGATCTCCTCCGAAGGTGGCAGCATGTGGGCGGAGATCAGCTTGAGGTTGTTTTTCTCGATTATGTCCATTATCTCTTTGATCTTTTCGGGTTTGTTGCAGTTGTCGATGTTCAGGCGCGTGCCCGGCTTGCCGATTCCCAGTATGGGATTGAGCACCTTGAGTGCGAAGTCGGTGGTGGTAACTATGCCCACTACGCGGTTGTTCTCCATCACCGGCATGATGCCCACGCGGTTCTTCTGTGCGTAGGCGGTGGCGTACTCGACCGATGCCTCAGGATCGATGGTTACCACATCTTTCTGCATGATCTCCTTGACTTTCATTTTGGCCAGCAGGTAGTTCATTTCCCACACGCTGAGGCTGGTGGCGGGCGAGGGCCCCACGCCCACGATACGATCCATGGTTACGACACCAACCAGCTTGCCCCTATCTACTACAGGAACGCGCCTTATCTTGTGCGTTTCCATGATTTTGCGTGCTTCCATGATGGGAGTGTCACTCGACACGGTCACTACATTCCAGGTCATGATGTCCTTGATTTTCATTATTCAACCCCCCTTTGTTTTATTAGATGACCATTATTATAGCACATGATATCAGGGATAAGAATAGGCACCGGGGCGATTGGTTTGCCTGTAATTATGATTATCCGCCGATTACATGATAAAATAACGCTACTTAAAAGCTGGAGATAATCTTGACGGAAAGAGAGGTCTGCATAACCGTACGCGTCACTACCATTAGAGACGGCACCCAGGGTATCAGCCTGTCGGCGCCGGATAAGGTGCTGGGCGAATGGCAGGACAGCGGGGCTTTTATGCTGCGTATAGCCGGCGAAAACTCCATCAGCGTCTGCGGAGCCGAAGGCCAGCACAGGTATTTGCTATCTCTTCCGGGTACATGTATTAAATCCGAACTGCTTTCAGCTACTGAAGCACTTGTGATCATAAGGATTTGATCTGCCGGCACCCATGTGTATTTGACCTGTCCGACAGGGATTTGTAGCTAGATCGCTAATGGAATTAGAGAGAGAATTAGCCGTACATCGTCCTTCCCGACCGATGCTGCTGACCATCGGTGTATTCGATGGTGTGCATATGGGACATCGATATCTGCTCGGCCATCTGGTAACACGCGCCCGGGAGAAGGGGTGCCTGGCCGGTGTGGTGACCTTTAAGACGCATCCCGAAAAGGTGCTTAACCGCAGCAATTCGGTTCCCTGGATATGCACCCTGCAGGAAAGGATACGCCTTCTCAAGGGGGCGGGTGTGGATGTGGTGGTCCCCATCACCTTTACCCGGGAGGTGGCAGGCATGGAGCCCCGCAGTTTTATCATCCTGTTGAAGCGGTACCTGAATATGTGCGATATGGTGCTGGGGCCGGATTTTGCGCTCGGCAGGCACAGAAAAGGCGATCCTGATTACCTGCGCGGCATCGGTGAAGAGCTGGATTTCCGGGTGGAAGTGGTCCGACCGGCCCGCCTGGGCGGCGAGGTGATAAGCAGCAGCGCCATCCGCCGGTTGCTGGCGGAGGGCGATGTGACGAGGGTAAGCGGGATGCTCGGACGGTATTTCAGCCTGGATGGAAGGGTGGTAACCGGCGACAGACGCGGCCGAACACTCGGGTTTCCCACTGCCAATCTTAATGTCCGTCCGGAGCAGGCGATGCCGTCAGACGGCATTTACGCCACCATCGCTCATTTTTGTGGCAGGGCCATGCCCGCGGTCACCAATATCGGGGTAAGGCCTACCTTCAGAGAACACAAACGTTTGATTGAAACCTATATCATGGACTACAATGGCGATCTCTACAGGAAAAAACTTAAAGTCGAGCTGGTCGCCCGTCTTCGCAACGAGGTTAAATTTGCCTCGGTTGAAGCGCTGAAGGCTCAGCTGAAAATCGATGTGGAGAAGGCACGTAAAATACTGCTGGAAAAGGGTATTTCGTCATGAAGAAACTCACAGATGCCGATTTGAAAAGACTGCTTAAACGGGGTGTGTCCCAGATTATCGATGAGGATGAGCTGGTGAAAATGCTGCAGTCGGGGAAACCTCTACGGCTCAAGCAGGGCTTCGATCCCAGCTTTACGGATATTCACATGGGTCATGTGGTCGGGCTGCGTAAATTGCGCCAGTTTCAGGAGTTCGGCCATAAGGTGATACTGATTGTGGGCGATTGGACGGCCCGGATCGGCGACCCGACAGGCCGCTCCGCCACCCGGCCGATGCTGACGGCGGAGCAGGTCAGATTCAATGCCAGCACGTATATGGAGCAGTTCTTCCGCATTGTGGATAGGGAGAAAACGGAGGTGCGCTGGCAGTCCACCTGGTTTGATAAGGGGAAGTTCGGACTGGATGACATCATCAGGCTGACGAGCAAGTTCACGGTTGCGCAGTTCCTGGCACGTGAAGATTTCGCCAGACGGTACAGTGAAGGCCTGCCTATCGCCATCACCGAACTGCTGTACCCGCTGCTTCAGGGATATGATTCTGTGGCCATCGAAGCCGATGTGGAGTTCGGTGGCACCGACCAGATATTTAACTGCATGGTTGGCCGCCAGTTGCAGGAGATGTACGGGCAGAAGCCCCAGCAGGTTTTCCTCATGCCGCTGCTTATAGGCACCGATGGCGTGCAGAAGATGAGCAAGAGCCTGGGCAATTATATCGGGGTTACCGATCCGCCCAGCGAGATGTACGGCAAGACCATGTCGATAAACGATGAGATGATTATCCCCTATCTGGAATTGCTCACGGATGTTCCGGATGAGGATATTGAACGCTACCGTGCAAAGATGGCTGAAGGCTCCATCAATCCCATGGAGGTCAAAAAAAGGCTGGCCTATGAGCTGGTGCGGGATTTCTGGGGAAAGAAGGAGGCCGAAGAGGCGGCGGAGCATTTTGCCCGCACCGTTCAGCAGAAGGAAGCTCCGGAGGAAATGCCGCTTCTGAATGTGCCGGCGGCAAGCCGTTCGATGCTTTCGACCGAAATTGCCCGCATCGGACTGGCCAGGAGCCGCTCGGAAGCCAGAAGGCTGATCGAGCAAAAAGCTGTGGAAATCAACGGAAAGCCGGTGCTGGAAGATGTGGAGATATCCACCGTCGATGACGGCAGCGTTATCAAGGTGGGGAAACGCCGGTTTGCACGTGTGGTACGCGAAAAATAGCCTGAATTTAAATAATCCGCCGGATATTTTATAATTTACTCTACTTATTTTTTTATGGAGGCATAAAATGCAGTTGAGGATTCCAGGCCCGACCCCCTGCCCGGACGAGGTATTAAAGGCTATCGGCCGACAGATGATCAATCATCGCGGCAAGGAATTCGCCGAGATGACCGGCAGAATCGTTCCCAAACTTAAGAAGTGTTTTCAAACGCAGAATGATGTGCTGATTTTGACCACCTCCGGCACCGGTGGACTGGAATCGGCCATTGTAAATGTCCTCTCACCCGGCGATAAGGTGTTGGGCGTCTCTATCGGTTTCTTCGGTGAGCGCTTTGCAGAGTGCGCCGGGATATACGGCGCTCAGGTCGTCCCCCTAAAGTATGAGTGGGGCAGGGCCGCAGACCCCGACGATGTGAAAAAGGCATTGAAAGATAACCCCGATGTGAAGGCTGTCCTGGTAACACATAACGAGACCTCCACCGGCGTGACCAACCCGCTCAGGGATATCGCGCGCGTGGTTAAGGATGCGGGCAAGCTGATACTGGTGGACGCGGTCAGCAGTCTCAGCTCGATCGACCTTCCGGTAGATGCCTGGAACCTGGATGTGGTGGTGACCGGTTCGCAGAAGGGGTGGATGGTGCCGCCGGGTCTGGCGTTTGTCAGCGTCAGTGAAAGCGCCTGGAAGGCACATAACCTGGCGAAAATGCCGCGCTTTTATTTCGATTACTCCCGTGCCAGGAAATTCGCTGCCGACGGACAGACACCCTGGACACCGGCAGTATCGGTGTTTTTCGGTCTGGACGTGGCACTGGACATGATGCTTAAAGAAGGGCTTGATAATATATTTGCCCGTCATCAGCGGGTGGCCGATAAGGCACGATCCTGGGCCAGGTCCAGAGGCCTCGCGCTGGTTCCCGAGGAGAAGTTTGCCTCCAATACGGTTACCGCCGTTCACGCTCCTGCCGATATGGATGTGTCCAAATTCAATTCCATTCTGAGAACCGAGTACGGTGTTGAGATAGCCGGCGGACAGGGTGCTATGAAGGGCAAGATCTTCCGGATAGGCCATCTGGGCTATATAACCGAGAAGGACATGGATGAGATTACGAACGCCATGGATAAGGCCATGCCCAGAGCCAAAAAAGCGTAGCTCTATTATTACAGATGAGGTGAAGTGAATATGAAAGTTCTGGTCGCTGACCCTCTGGCGCCGGAGGGGATGGAAAATCTTAAAGCCATGACTGAAGTGGATGTTAAGCTCGGCCTCAAGCCAGACGAGTTAAAGGCTATTATCGGCCAGTATGATGCGCTTATCGTCCGCAGTGAGACGCAGGTAACGGCCGATGTTATCAAATGCGGCACGAAACTGCAGATAATCGCCCGTGCCGGTGTGGGCCTGGATAATATAGATGTAAATGCCGCCACCCAGCAGGGCATTATGGTGGTGAATGCTCCCACCGGAAATACGGTGGCCGCCGCCGAGCATACCATGGCACTGATGCTGGCGCTGGCACGCAACATCCCGCAGGCCCATGCCCAGCTTAAGGCCGGTAAGTGGAACCGCAAGGAGTTTACCGGTGTGGAACTGCGCAATAAGACCCTCGGGATCATCGGTCTGGGAAACGTCGGCTCCGGTGTGGCCGTGAGGGCCAGGGGATTTGAGATGAGGCTCATCGGATACGATCCGTTTGCTTCGCAGGAATATGCTGCTTCAATCGGCGTTAAGCTGGTGCCGCTTGAGCAGCTGTACCGTGAGGCGGATTTCATCACCCTGCATCTTCCCCTTACACCTCAGACCAAAGGCATGATCGGCGAGAAGGAGATCGCCATGATGAAGAAGGGTGTGCGCATAATAAACGTGGCCCGCGGCGGCCTTATAAATGAGGAGGCACTGGTAAAGGCTATCGATGAGGGTAAAGTTGCAGGTGCGGCTGTAGATGTTTTCGCAGTTGAACCCTGCACCGACAGCATACTGTTCAAGAATGATAAGATCGTGGTTACGCCGCATCTGGGTGCCTCGACAAAAGAAGCACAGGTAAACGTGTGTATCGATGTGGTTGATCAGATTATCGATGTGCTCAACGGCAAGCCGGCCCGCTACGCCGTCAATGTGCCGCATATTGCGCCTGAACTGCTCGAGATACTGCGTCCCTATATGAACGTGTCCGTGATCGTGGGTAAAATGGCCGGACAGCTCATGTCGGGGCAGTTGAAAAGCCTGAAAATCAGGTATTCGGGGGAGATCGCACAGTATGATACATCGCCGCTCAAGGCTGCCATACTCAGCGGCCTGCTGGATACGGTCAGCGAGGAACGCGTCACCATGGTTAATGCCGGTGTGATTGCCCAGCAGAGGGGGTTGAAGATTTCGGAGCAGAAGGAAGTGGATGTGCAGAACTATGCCAGTCTGATATCGCTTGAGGTTGTGTCCAGCGACGGTACCATCGATGTTGCCGGCACCGTACTGCGCAACGAGCCCCATATCGTCCGGCTCAATCAGTTCTGGCTGGATATCGTTCCCACGGGCGGCTACTTCATGCTGTGCTATCACACGGATAAGCCGGGGTTGATCGGTGCCGTGGGCTCCATCACGGGCAGAGCCAATGTGAATATCAGCTCCATGCAGGTGGCAAGGCTCGAAAAGCGGGGCAAGGCGCTGATGATCCTGTCACTGGATGAGCCGGCGGGTGATGAGACCATAAAGGAGATAATGCAGGTTCCTGATATAACGGATGTCAAGCTGGTAAAGCTCTAAAGCAGATACAGCAGTTGGATTGAGGCGTGCCCGACAGGGCACGCCTTTTGTTTTCATTGGTAACCCCTTTTCCAGTACAATAAACATCTGGGATGAAATACAGAAACGGGTGTTTGCTTGGATAAACAGAGCCTTGAAATGCTGGAGTTCCCGCGTGTCAGGGAGAAACTGGCCGCCTGTACCTCGTTTTCAGCCGGACGCGAGCTGGCGCTCGGCCTTGAGCCTGTTTCCGATGCCGGCCGGATAATGCTTTTGCTGAAGCAGTCATCGGAGGCAAGGCGCCTGCTGACACTGCGTCCTGATTTCCATATCGGTGAAGCTTATGATGTGAGGGAGGATGTGATGCGTGCCGAGAAGGGCGTCGTTCTGGATCCGTCGATACTCGTCAAGATCTGGAAAACGGTGGTTGCCGCCAGACTGGCACGGAGCGGGCTTGCAGGCCTATCTGAAGACCTCCCGGCGCTGTGGGGTATAGCCAGAGAGATTACACTGCTTCCCCGGCTGGAGGCGAAGATTGCCGGCTGCCTGTCGCCGACAGGCGAAATACTGGATTCCGCTTCTGAACGTCTGTCGTATTTGAGATGGCAGATCAGAGAGGTGCGGCGCCGGCTGCAGGAGAAGCTGGCGGGGATTATGAAGTCCAGACGGGGTGGCTCAGCCCTTCAGGAGCAGCTCATCACTGAGAGAAACGGCCGCTACGTTCTGCCGGTTAGAGCCGAGGCCAGGCGCGAACTGAAGGGCATAGTACACGACGTTTCAAACACCGGTGCTACTGTCTTTATCGAGCCTCTGGAGACCATAGAAGCCGGGAATGAGCTCCGACAGCATGAGGTGGAGGAAAAACAGGAGATAGAACGAATCCTGACCGAATTGAGCAATGAAGTGGGCGCCGCCGCTGAGAGCATAAACCTCAATGTGGCCGTGCTGGCCAGGCTCGACCTGGCCCTGGCCAAGGCAATTTATGCCGAAAAAATCCGTGCCATCGATCCCGAGATAACGGAAACCGAGCCGGGGAACGGCGGATTCCTGAAGCTGGTTGATGCCAGACATCCCCTGCTGAAAGGCCAGCCCGTGCCGCTCAGCGTGGAGATCGGCAGGGATTTCTCGGCGCTTATTATCAGCGGGCCCAATGCCGGAGGAAAGACGGTTGCACTCAAAACAATAGGACTGCTGGTAATGATGGTACAGGCAGGTCTGCCCATTCCCTGCAGGGATGGAACGGTAATGCCCGTCTATGACGGAGTATTCGCCGATATCGGCGATGAGCAGAGCATCGAGCAGACACTTTCTACGTTCAGTGCGCATATCAGCAATCTGGCGCACATTATACGAGAGTCCACATCAAACAGCCTGGTTCTGCTGGATGAACTGGGGATAAGTACCGATCCCGGCGAGGGTGCGGCTCTGGCGCAGGCCGTTCTGATGCATTTTCTTGAACGGAAGACCTGCGTGGTGGTCACCACCCATTACTCCGAGCTCAAGGCTTTTGCCCATCTGAATAAGGGTGTGTGTAACGCCTCGCTGGATTTCGACCCGGTATCGCTGTCGCCGACCTACCGTCTGACCGTGGGCGTACCGGGCGGCAGTAACGCTCTGAACATCGCCACCCGATTCGGGTTACCCGAAAAGATCGTCGAGAATGCACGCGGCATCATGTCGAAGGGGTCACAGCAGGTGGAAGCCATGCTGCTCGATATGACGGCTGAGCGCAGGCGTCTTGAGGCCCTGCGGACAGAGCTGGAAGCAGAAAAAGCGAAGGCTTTAGAGCTTACAGCCGGGCTGGAGAAGGAAATGGCACGGATCAGGGAAAAGGAAAGGCAGATGTTAAGGGAGATACAGGATAATTTAAACCGGGAGATAGCCGGACTGTACCGCAGCATACGCGCCGCAGAGGCCGAACTCAAGAGGGATCGCACAAGGGAAAGAATAGCAGAGTCACACAGGACCATGGAAAAAATAATCGATATGGCCGCCCGCGAGAGCAGGTCACTCACTGAACGGATTTCTTTTATCGAAAATGAGGAAACGGTTCCGGGTATAAGTGCCGGAGATCGTATCAGGTTGAAGGATATGGATGTGGTTGCCAGCGTGCTTTCTGTGAATGAACAGCAGGGTATGCTGGAAGCACAGGTCGGCGACCTGCATATGACATTGAGTATGGAAGGCGTGGAAAAGCTGGATGCCTCCGGTAATCCTCAGGACGTCGGGCGTACCGTAACCCGACCGAGGACCACCCGGCCGGCAGCGCCCGAGCTCGACCTGAGGGGACAGAGGGTGGACATTGCCACCGCAAAGCTCGATTCCTATTTGAACGAGGCTTTTATGTCCCATCTGGCCGAGGTGCGCGTAATTCACGGCTACGGTACAGGTGCGGTCAGACAGGCTGTCCGCCAGATGCTGTCAGGACATCCTCTGGTTAAATCATTCAGGCCGGGAGGTCAGGGCGAAGGTGGAGATGGCGTGACGATGGTAGAGCTGACGGGATAGAGACGATGACGGCGGTGAATCAGACAACGCTAACGCGTGTGGCCATGCTGCGTCTGCTTGAGAGTCTCAGCGACGATCCGGTTGAATTCAGTCTTTACATAAAGTATGGAGACGTGACCGGCGAGGTTGAACGGTTGCTGGGGCAGGTGCTGGATCGGGGTCAGGCATTTGATGTGATTCTTAAAGGGGCGTTAAAATCGCCCACAGGCCAGGTGGTTTTTTACTGCCGGGGTGTGTCCAGTGTGATATGGCCGCCATTTCCTCTGGCGGAAACGCGATTGACCGTCGGTTTTGATGGTTCTGCCCTGCGGCACATGATGGAGAAGGAATGGATGCTTGCAGTGGTGCTTGTGAGGCTGGGGCATTATGCCATCGGGCTGTTTGAGGGCGAGCGATTGATTGATGGGAAGGCGGGTACAGGTCTGATCCATGCCCGACATCATAAGGGAGGCTCATCCGCCAACCGCTTTACCCGCAGGCGCGAAAAACAGATGGAATACTTCTTCAGCCGCGTCGAAGAGCACAGCCGGGAGATGTTCGAGCCCCATCTTGAGCGGATCGATTATGCCTTTTACGGCGGCACGCACGATACACTGACGAGGATGTGGAAACAGTGCCCCTTCTATCAAAAGCTGGAATCGAAAAAGGTGGAGAGGTTGCTGACGCTGCGGGAACCCAGACGCTCCAACCTTAACCTGGCGGTGGCAGAGGCCTACAGTTCGAGGTTTTTAGAAGTGCGCGGGTAGGGCATTTAGCCGGCCGGGCAGGGCTGTCTGCTATAGCTCGCCATCCAGTCTGAAAAAGACCAGCCCCGAAGGAAGCTTGGGGTAAAAGAAGGTCGATTTTCGCGGCATGCGGTCGTTGGCATCGGCTACCGCCTTGATGGTCTTTGGGGATACCGGATTGAGCAGGATGGTGAACTGAAACTGGCCTGAATCCACCATCCGGCAGGCTGATTCGGCACTGGGAGTATAGGCAAGGTTATCGTTATCACCGGGGGGAAGCCCCAGGAGCTGTTCGCAGATGATGTGTTGAACCACGCTTACATCAAGCTTGCAGTAGGCATCCGAATGCTTTTTATCCAGGTAATCGCTGAGCCGGATGCTCGGGAGCAGCCTGAGACCCAGCACCTGCCCCGGTTCCAGCCCGCAGATCTTGATACTGCCGATAGCGGCGTCGGAGATTGAGACCTGTTCACCGCGCGCTTCGGTGACTTCGAAATAGCGGGGCAGCTCTTTTTTAAAGCTGTTGAGTTTACTGGCAGATATTCCGCGTACCAGCCGGTGTATGGGGAGTATGACCACGCCCGGATCGGAAAACGAGACCAGCGCCATCAGGATGTAGTTGAAGGCTTCGTTGCCGCTGGACTGTGGGTTGAACTGCCGCCGGTAGTCGCGGTAGGCCAGTGCCGTCTCATATCGGTGATGGCCATCGGCAATGTAGATGGGCTTGGTGATGAAGAAGTGGCTGATGCGCTGGACAAACTCCGGCTCGCTCACCAACCAGAAGCGGTGGGTTTCGGCACCGTATTGAAACGAGTAGGTCGGATTGGCTTTAACCCTAGTCATAATGAGCTGGTTGATCTTGTTGCCGGGGTCTTCGTACAGCCCGAATACCGGGCTTAGATCGGCGGCACAGGCCTTCAACAGGTTCAGCCTGTCTGTTTTGGCCCTGTCCATGGTGAACTCGTGCGGAAAGATGACCTTTTTCTCCCACGGCTCCAGCCTTACGCAGGCGTACAGCTCGAGACGGCGTTTTTTGCTTTCCCCTATCTCAAAGCTGTACTCGTGAACGTAGTAGTTGGGCACGGTGTCCTGAATCAGGATATCGTCTTTCAGCCATCGGTTGAGCGTATCGCGGGCGCGGGTGTACTTGTTGTTTTTCTCATCGTCGCCTGGCTTCTCTACCCCGTGCTCCAGGCGTACAAAGTTATATTCATCCTTCTCATAAAGCGCCAGCTGCTCCTGTGGGGATATCACATCGTAGGGAGGGCAGATAACATCCCCCAGCTGTCTTATCCTGGCCGGATTATATCTTACACCTCTGAATTCAGATATTTCTGCCAATTCCGTTTTCTCCGTAATAATGTTTTCATTTTGAAAGGCCGTTCCACCATGCCTCCTTTATTTCGGTCAGCGGTATATTCAATATCCCTTTGATGTTCAGGTATTCTCCGCCCGTTCTGCCCAGCCTTGTCACCGGCACGTCGTATTTTGCCGCGAGGGTTTCCAGTCTGCTCTCCGCGCCGTGTTTAACCGAGACGATGACCCGCGATTGTGCCTCGCCGAAAAGGGCGGCGTCCAGACGACCACCGAGATTTAATTTTCCCGAGAAACCCATTTTACCCTGGATACAGCTCTCCGCCAGGGCTACCGCCAGCCCGCCGTCGGAGCAATCATGTGCCGAGTGCAGGAGCCCCTTTCGTATGGCGGCGATAATGCACATCTGCAGATTGCGTTCCCGGTAGATGTCAATCTGCTGGCTTCCCTTTACCATGTTGTGCATCAGTTGCAGGTATTCGCTGCTGCCCAGACCGGCATCATCGCCAGGGTCGCCCAGCAGGTAAACCGTATCGCCCGACTCTTTGAAATCCGATGAGCATCTGTACCTGACATCATCTATCAGGCCCACCATACCGACCACGGGTGTGGGGTAGATGGCAACACCCCGCGTTTCGTTGTACAGGCTGACGTTGCCGCTGATGACGGGTATCTTGAGTTTTTTACAGGCATAGCTCATGCCTCTGATGCATTCCTGTAGCTGGTAATAGACATCGTTCTTTTCAGGGTTGCCGAAGTTAAGGCAGTTGGTTATTGCCATGGGTTTTGCGCCGCTGCAGGCCGTATTGCGGGCAGCTTCGACGACGGCGATTACTCCGCCTGCAAAGGGGTTTACATAACAGTACCGCCCGTTGCCGTCGGTCACCATCGAAATGGCTTTGGAGGTGCCCTGAATGCGGAGGACGGCGGCATCGCTGCCGGGCAGAATAACGGAGTTGTTGCCTACCTGATGGTCGTACTGGCGGAAGACCGTATGTTTGCTGCAGATATTGGGCGAAGACAGCATTTTCAGCAGGAGGTCTGCAGCCTCCCCGCGTTTTATATCCCTTATATGTTTGAGGTTGAGCGTCTGCAATCCATCCAGCCACGGTGGGCGTTTCGGCCGCAGCCGGTAAACCGGTGCGGTGTTGAGGACGCCGGTGGGTGCATGGGCGACTATTTTGCCGTTATCTCTGACGGTTACCATGCCGTCCGATGTAACCGTGCCGATGATATCCGAATGCAGTTCCCACCGGTTGAATAATGCCCTGACCCTGTCTTCATAGCCCTTTTTTACGATAACAACCATTCTTTCCTGCGATTCTGATAGCATGACCTCGTAAGGTGTCATGCCGCTTTCCCGGCGGGGAACCCTTGCCACGTCGATATCGATGCCCGAATTGCCCTTATGGGCGGCTTCCACCGTGGCGCTGGTCAGTCCGGCGGCTCCACAGTCCTGCATGCCGACGATCCAGTCGGTTCGGGCAAGCTCCAGACAGGCTTCAATCAGCAGTTTTTCCATAAACGGATTGCCGACCTGTACGGCCGAGCGCAGTTCTCGTTCCTCTTCAAAGGTACGTGAGGCCAGACCGGAGGCACCGTGCAGGCCGTCCCGGCCGGTGTCGGCGCCCACCAGCATTATTAGATTGCCTTCACCTTCCGCTCTGCCCCTGACCAGGTCCTCTGCCCTGCCGATACCCAGACAGAGCGCATTTACCAGCGGGTTCCCGCTGTAGCAGCTATCGAAAAATATCTCACCGCCCACATCGGCAATGCCCAGACAGTTGCCGTAGCCGGCTATGCCTCCCACCACGCCGCCCATAAGATAGCGGTTGTGCGGGTCGGAGAGCGGACCGAAGCGCAGGGAATTCATCAGGGCTATAGGACGCATGCCCATGGTGAAGATATCGCGCACAATACCGCCCACACCGGTGGCCGCACCCTGGTACGGCTCAATATACGAAGGATGGTTGTGAGATTCCATCTTGAAGGCGATAACCAGTCCATCGCCGATATCGATTACGCCGGCATTCTCCTCGCCCGGCTTCACCCTGACATGTTTGCCGGAATGCGGGAACATCTTCAGCAGCGCTTTGGAATGCTTGTAGCCGCAGTGCTCACTCCACAGCGACCCGAACATGCCCAGCTCCACTTCAGTGGGCTCGCGGCCCAGCTTCTGGACGATCATCTGGTATTCTTTCCGGCTGAGCGCTATCTCATCGAGCTGCTGTTTGGATACTGGCAATGATCGACTCCCATATAATATTTCCGTCCGTGCTGCCCAGCACATCCTCGCAGGAACGCTCCGGATGAGGCATCATGCCCAGGACGTTGCCTTCTTTATTTACAATGCCTGCGATGTTGTGCATGGAGCCGTTGGGATTGGCTTCTCTGGTGATCTGGCCATCCGGTGTTGCATAGCGGAAAACGATGCGCCGGCTGTCTTCCAGCTCCTTGATCACGTCGTCATCCGCATAATAGTTGCCCTCGTAATGAGAGATGGGTATTTTCAGTACCTGCCCGATTTCGCATTTGCCGGTGAAGGGCGTGTCGATGTTCTCGGTTCTCAGGTAAGTCCACTGACAGCGATACTGGAGATGCTCATTCTGCCGCAGAACACCCGGCAGGAGATGTGCCTCACACAGCACCTGAAAGCCATTGCAGATGCCGATAACCGGTTTGCCTCTGGCGGCAAAATCGGCCACCGCATCCATAACGGGCGAGAAGCGCGCAATGGCGCCTGTTCGCAGGTAGTCGCCGTAAGAAAAACCGCCCGGCAGGATGATGCAGTCATAACCGTCGAGGTCGGTTTCCCTGTGCCAGATATAGCCTGCTTCCTGTCCGAGTATGTTATGAACGGCGTAAAAGCAATCGCGGTCGCTCCAGGTACCGGGGAAGACAACGATTCCGAACTTCAATTTGAACCTTCTATAAACCCATAAACTGCGGATGCGGGCCGCATTATAAAAGAATAAAATAAGGGTATATCAAAATATACCGCCAGTAAGCCGCAGGCAACAACCCGCAGGCGGGTATTACAGCTTGCTGAGGAGCTCGCTGACGATGCTGTTGACCTCCGCACCCTCAGCTTTGCCCTTGACCAGTGGCATCAGTTTCTGCATTACCCTGCCCTTATCGGCCGGACTGCGTGCACCGACTTCGGCCATCACCTTCTGAGCGGTGGCGATCAGTTCCTCACGTGAGAGCTGGGCGGGCATATATTCCTGCAGGATGGCCATTTCGGCCCTTTCCTTGTCTGCCAGGTCCTGCCTGTGGCCCATCGTATAGGCTTCGATGCTTTCCTTGCGCTGCTTTATTTCCCTGGCTATAACCTCAATTACACCGCCGTCGTCCAGCTTTTTCTGCTTTGCAATTTCGGCATAATTGATGGCAGAAAGCAGCGAGCGCAATACAAGCTTGCGCAGCTCATCCCTGGCCCGCATCGCATCGCGGAGGTCGCTGTTGATTTTATCTACAAGTGACATGGTTATGCAGTTTTATTGCTTTTGCGGCGCTTGGTTGCCTCTTTGCGTTTGCGCTTTATGCTGGGCTTCTCGTAAAAGCCCCTGCGGCGCACCTCGCTGATAATACCCTCCTGCTGCACCTTCCTGGTGAAACGCCTTAAAAGGCTTTCAAAGCTTTCCCCTTCGCCGAGTCTAACTTCGGGCACTAAATATCAACTCCTTTTTTCTTAATGGTCGCCGCCCGTCTGCTTCACAGAGAGGCAACTATCGGTTGAAAATTCTATTCCGTTTATATGCCGGTGTCAACCTGAGCTGGCTATTTTTTCTCAAACTGCGCCGGGTAAATCTGCGACAGGATGGGTTCCAGATCGGCTCGGGCCCCGATGAAGCTGATGGGATACTTGAAGCCGATTTTGGCCAGCTTTTTCAGTCCGGACAGGGCACGCGGGATATCTGCCGGGGGCAGTGCCAGCGAGACTTCATCGTCAGATACCTGTCCCATCGATCTTTCCCCGAAACAGGGTATGGAAAGCTGGGGCTTTCCCGTTCTGTAGCATTCTCCCAGTGAATCGGCACAGGCACCTTCTCCGATAAAATGGAAGGTGAACCGCTCATATTTCTCCTTTTGCAGTCCGCAGAGGAGCATCATCATCTGGGCAGGGTTGCCGAAGAGCAGTACCACTTCGGGCTCGAACTTCTCTTTGTTGAGCGGAGCCAGCACCACCGCTTCCGCCACCGGTACACGTGGTGAGTCCTTCTGTTGCTGAAGGGCTTCCTGCGGGCTGGCAAACCACGTTGTGGCCAGCATCTCGGCCTCAGCCTGCATGGCCTTTTCAGAAGCATGCCGCACACCGTGTAGCCGCATGCACCGTATATTCATCCTGTCTTCTTTGGTGATGCCGATGGTCATCCTTTCCACCCTTGCCAGGAAAACCGCCTGGCAAAAAGTGTAGAGACGCGGTATGCGCTGTACATTCCTGATGGAATCGAGATCCGTCGCCTTCTCCAGCCGCCTGAAAGCCAGAGGGTCTGTTTTCAGACGGAGCGTGCCTGATAATTCGTTGCTTAAATCTGCCCAGCTCATTTGAATCCACTCCTTTAAAATAATATATTCGTTAATGGGGTACGGCTAAGCTATCGACCTATTTTACCATAAAAGCCTTGCCCGCAGGAGTAGCGGCGGGGTATACTAAAGCCTGATGCCAGCGTAGCTCAGTGGTAGAGCAGCGGTTTCGTAAACCGCCGGTCGTCGGTTCGAATCCGACCGCTGGCTCCATGCATTGCCTGAACTTGCAGTCATGTGCGCCTGTACACGCCGGGGGTAAACTGTTTAATAATAAAAGGGCGGTAGGGTTGTGTCCGGTTATTTTTAAACGGAGAATATCAGCTGTGGAAGTGGACCCCGTTATAAATATTCCGGCGTTATGGCAGCGGCCACCGGCAGATTGAATAAGTACAATCAACTGTATCTGGCATATTATAATAGTGTTATTCTATTATACAAGCCATCGTTTGCGACGCTTATAATGTTTAACTTCACTATACTTCTTTTTTTCGCCTAACGCACTTAAGCCGAGATAAAATTCCTTGACATCGGGGTTATCCATAAGCTTGCTGGCTGGTCCATCAAGAACTATCTTGCCGTTTTCCATCACGTAACCGTGATCTGCGATAGAAAGTGCCGCGACAGCGTTTTGTTCAACAAGTAAAATGGAATTCCCCTGCTCCTGTTGCATTTTTTTTACGATTTTAAATATTTCGTCGACTATAATGGGAGCAAGCCCCATGGAAGGCTCATCCAGCAGGAAAAGCTTTGGTCGGGACATCATGGCACGTCCGATTACCAGCATCTGCTGTTCTCCGCCTGAAAGATAGCCGGCAGTGTTATTGCGCAGTTGTTTTAGGCGGGGGAAATAGCTGAATACGTTATCTCGTTCGATGCTGAGTTTAGTCTCGCCTCTGCGCACGTAATGACCGGCTTCCAGGTTCTCATCCACTGTCAGGTGCTGGAATACCATGCGCCCCTCAAGCACCTGACTGATACCAAGCTTGACCCGGTCTTCGGGTTCCATTGTATCGATGCGTTTTCCATCAAACTCAATAGTGCCATCTGTGACTTCGCCATTCTCTGTTTTAAGCAGACCGGAGATTGCCTTGAGCATTGTAGTCTTGCCACCGCCATTGGCGCCCAAAAGGCTGACTATGCTTTTATCGGGCACTTCCAGTGAAGCACCTTTCAGAACCAGGATAACCTCGCTATAGCAGACTTCAATATTATTTACGAGCAGCATGATACATCCGTTTATGCGCGGGGGAGCTTTGTACAAAGCTCCCCCCGAATTATTTAGTTTTTATAGTTTCCAGAAATCAACGTTGTCGGCTGCTGCCGGCCAGGGTGGCATATGATACCATACTTTGAGGATCTCCAGGCCGAAATCGGGTGTAGTTTTTACTATGATGGTATCATGCGGTCCGACATGGGTAGTGGTTGACCATGGGCATGAACCTAAAATACCTTTTGCGGTAGAACCTTTCATCTCATGCTCCATAATCCATTTGACATTTTCGCCTGTTAGTTTACCGTAACCGTACTTATCAATAGCTTTCTCAAAGATTTCCTGGATGGAAATTGCACCGCCATAATTGACAATGCGTATCCAGTCCAGTGGAGGAGCTGAGGGCCTGTTAGTCTTATGTATCTCATCGAGTGTTTTGAGGATGGGCACGTCGTTAGCCATTTCCATAAGGGCACAGGGGCTGTGGCTCCACAGGCCGGTGGTTGCTGCCGGATCGAGTTTGCGGAAGCTGAGCATCTGCGTAATGAAAGTATCAATGACTGTTGTCTGATCCAGCAGTCCTGCCGCTTTAGCGGTCTTTTGAAAGATAAGCTGTGGTGCACCAGTAGATGTCAGCAGTACGTAGTCTGGCTTGGCATTTTTAAGATTGGTTACCTGGGAGGTCACATCCGTAGCAGCCATTGTTGCCCACTCTTCGGCTACTATCGGCCATTTGAGTTCGTTCTCTAACATCCATTTAGTCGGTTTGACCGTGCTCTTGGCAAAAGCTGCATCGAGTGACATTAACGCAATTCTGGGAGGATCCGATTTTTTCCAGTTATCCTTGATGTAGTTGAGGCTGCATCTGTAGAAATCGGCGTAGGTCGGAATGGCACCGAAGATGTAGGAGTTTGGCGAAAATGGCAGTTGAACCGTCATTTCTGTTGGACCGGAGCAGGGTATTTTGTACTTTTCAGTTAGCGGTTTGACGGGTGGTTGAAGATTGGCAGCCGCAATCCAGATGTAGTGAACCTTGTCCTGAGTGGCAAGCTTCTCAAAGCCTGAAACGGCAAGATTGTTATCGTATCTGGTATCGAAGACCACCACCTCAACCTTATGGCCTTTTATGCCGCCGGACTTTTCATTTACGTACTTGTACCAGTCTGAGATAGACTCGTAACCGGGTACGGATGATGCGGCGATAGGCCCCGTAAGATCGGTAAGAAGGCCGATTTTAATCGGTCCTTCCGGCTCTTTCTCGGCCGGCTTGGCTGGTCCAGCACATCCGGCCAGTGCGATTGTCGAGATAAGGATTACTGTGAATACCGCTGCTAAAACCAATTTCAGATTCCTGTGCATATTACCTCCTCACAAATTTCTTTTATTTTAGGATTAATTGTCAATTTTAAATTATAAACCTGTCCATCCTATTATCGTATTAATGGGAAAAAGGCCAGAGCCTGTACCATGCCTTGAAAATCTCCCACCTGTGTGCCAGCCCCCTTGGTTCAAAGATGAGGAATAGAATAATCGCCAGGCCGAAGATCACGAGCATAAGGGGGCCGAGCAGGCTGGCAGCACCCGTGTAAATAGATGATAATGCTGCCAGAATAGCGCTAAGGCCGTTGTTTAAGATGGCGATAAAAATAACGCCGAAAAAGGCACCGGTTATCGTACCCAGACCGCCGATTATTATATATCCCAGATACCAGAAAGATTCAACCAGTGTGTAGCTTTCGGGCGTTACCACGCCCCGCGCATGTGCGGCAATGGCTCCTCCAACACCGGCAAAAGTGCAGCCGATAAAGAAGGCCAGCAGCTTATACGCTGAAACATTGATGCCCATTACCTTGGCTGCTAAATCGTTATCTCTGGTGGCGATAAAGGCCCGGCCAACGTTGGTGCGGCTGATATTTTTGGCGACATACGTTGCTAAAAGCAGAGCGCCCAGTGCAATATAATAATATCTCTCAGGTGAGTTAAATGAAAACCCGAATAGCTCAGGCGGCGGTGCGGATAATCCGAATGAGCCGCCGGTGATCGACGTCCAGTGTGAAATTACATACATGATAATAAAATGAGCCGCCAGAGTTGAGATAATAAGATAAAAACCCTTAAGCCTGATGGAAGTAAGCCCAACGATTAAGCCGATTATACCTGCGAACAGGCCTGCTATGGGTACAGCAAGCCAGAACGATATACCGGCACCGCCCGTCAGCAGTGCTGATGTGTAGGCACCGACAGCCACAAAAGCGGCATGGCCGGAAGATAACTGACCGCAGTAACCGGTCAATATCTGTATCCCAAGTGTGGCTATTATCATGGCTATAGTTGTTATTATAATGGTTAACATATAGGTTCCGGTGAAAAGCGGTAAACAGAAGCTGAGCGCAAGCCCGGCAAACAGGATAATCCACTGCAGGCGTGTGCGGATGATTGCCATATCCTGCTCATAGCTTATATTGAAAATTCGGCTGGGTAATTTCATCGTTTATACCCTCTCAATCCTTTTTAGGCCGAAAATACCATACGGCATAATCAGCAGCAGTATCAACAGGATAATGAATGGTATAACCTCTTCAATCCCGATGAAAGTTGATCCGAGGTAGGCAGAGCCGAAGTGTTCGGCAATGCCGATTACTATTCCGCCCAGTAACGCACCGGGTACAGATTCGAGTCCGCCCAGGATTATTGCAGGCATTACCTTCAGTCCGTAGTCGTCCAGCGAATAGCCGACCGAGAGAATGGTGCCGACAATCACGCCGCCGATAGCCGCCGCCATGGCTGAAATTGCCCAGGACATGCCGAAAACACGTTTCACGCTGATACCCACGGATTGTGCTACTTGCTGGTTATCCTGTGTTGCACGCATGGCGACCCCAATGGCGGTGAATTTGAAGAACAGGATAAATATGGTGAAAAGCAATGCCGCAGCGATAAAGGCGAGGATGAAAATGGGCTGCAGTGTAGCGCCTAAAATGGTAACAGGTTGGGAAGGAAGATAGGGCGGGAAGGATATGCTGTAAACACCGAATATCATCAGAATAACGCCCCTGACCAGAAGATATATTCCGATAGTGACCATGAGGATTGCGAGGAGGGATTGTCCTATCAGACGTCGCAGGAATAGAAATTCGATAACTAATCCCAGCAAAAACGACGTTACAAGCGTCAGGATTACCGCCAGCCAGAATGGTAAACCCAGAATAACGCTGTATACATAACAGGTATAAGCACCGATAGCCATCAAGCTCCCCTGTGCCAGATTAAAAATGCCGGTTGCCTTATAAATCAGGACAAAACCCAGTGCGACTATACTGTAAACGGCTCCAACAGCCAGCCCGATGACCAGATGTTCAATTATGGCGCCCATGATTAATTATCCTCCAATGTAGCCAGCTGGATAGCCGTCTTTATGGTTGCTATCTTGCCATCCCTGTACTTAACCCTGGCTTCTGCATGATATTCAGTCTTATCGCTGTATAGCGAATCGATTATATCCTGATACCGTCTGACAACTTCTTTGCGGCGTAGCTTCCTGGTTCTTGTAAGTTCCGCATCATCGGCATCGAGTTCTTTATGAAGAATGGCAAACCTGCGTATTCTCTGGCGTTCCGGCAGCTTTTTATTAATATTTATGATATCCTTTTTGATCAGTGTATAAGTTTCTTTTTTCTGTGAAAGGTCAACAAAAGTTGTATATGGTATCCTGTGTGTCTCTGCCCATTTGCCCACATTAGCAAAATCAATACTGATAAGTGCACCCACAAAATCTTGATCGTCTCCGGTAATTACCGCATCCCTGATGTATGGGGAAAACTTGAGTTTGTTTTCTATATAGGAGGGTGAGAATCCGGTACCATCTTTGAGTTTAAGTAAATCTGCTATACGGTCGATGCAGACGAGATGGCCTTTATCCGTGATGAAACCGGCATCGGAGGTGTGTACCCATCCACTGGCATCAATTAGTTTGGCAGTAGCTTCCGGGTTATTAAAGTAGCAGAGCATTCTCATAGGTCCGCGGGTCAATATCTCACCTTCATCCGTTATGCGTATATCACAGCCGGGTGAGGGTACACCTGACGTTTCGTAATCGACATCACCTGCCCTGTGCACGGCTGTCGGGGCGCACTCTATCATGCCGTAGATCATGCGTGCGTCCAGTCCCAGTGCCACAAAGAAATCGAATATCTCCGCTGCCATGGATGCACCACCAATCATCAGCACCTTCAGGCCGGTGTAACCTATCCAGTCACGTATCGGGCGTGCTACCATAAAGTAATACAGTCCGTATAAGCATTTCCAGAATATGTTGATTTTTAAATTGTTGCGCTTCATGCGGGCAATTCTGTAACCTATTGGCATAAGCAAATTGAATATCGTTCGCTTCAACCAGGTAGAGTCGGCTATCTTAACCTGCACAAATGAGACATAATTTTCCAGCATCCGCGGGACAGCTCCGCCTTTACTGGGGCCTATTTCACGTATATTCTGTTCAACGGTTTCGGGCTCCTCAGGAAAGTTCACCGTAGCACCACCCCTCAAAAAGGCGGGGATCATATAAATGAACTCGGCACCATAGGCAAGCGGAAAGGCGGAGAAAAAATCATCTTTTTCATCTGTAGGATCCGGGGCATCCCAGGCTGCGCTGGATGCCATTGTGCTGCGCGAACAATGCAGTATGCCTTTGGGAATACCTGTAGTTCCGGAAGAATAAGTAAGATAGACCGGATCTTCTGGCTGGCTTTCGGCAATGAACTTTTCGAATATGCCCGGATGGCTTCTATCGTATTCGCGACCGAGTTCCAGCACTTTTTCCCAGCTTATGATCAGCGGATCATCGTAGAACCGCAGCCCTTTGGGATCCCAGTAAATTATCTTCTTTATCTGAGGAATATCATCCTTAATTTCCAGTATCTTATCGAGCTGTTCCTGATCTTCCACCACCACGAAGATACTGCCGGATTGATTTATCACGAATTTAATCTCGTCGGCCAGTGAGTCCTGATAGGCGCCGGTTGGAATTCCACCACAGCAGATAGCGGCAAACATCGCATAATACCATTCTGGCTCATTATCGCCGACGATAGTAATACGTTCACCCTTGCTGTACCCCAGACTGACCAGACCAAGCCCGAAATATTTAGCCTGATCCCAGAAATACTTCCATGAATAGGTCTGCCATATACCAAATTTCTTATGACGCAGGGCTATTTTTTTATCACCATATCTGTCACAGGACTGCTTGAACAGTTTTGAAATCGTATCTGCGTCCATTATGAATTCCTTCTTAGTGTCAGCTTTTATTACCCAGATAAGCTTTGATTACATCGGGATCGGTCTTGACCTGCTCAGGTGTTCCTTCTGCTATTTTGCGGCCGAAATCCAGCACGACCACACGATGGGAAATATCCATCACCACTCCCATATCATGTTCAATCAATACGATGGTATCAACGCGTTCCTCGTAAATATCCAGCACAAACCTTGCCATATCCTCTTTTTCCTCAAGGTTCATACCGGCCATGGGCTCATCCATGAGCAATAGCTTTGGCTCAAGTGCGAGTGCACGTCCGAGCTCTACCCTTTTGCGCATTCCATATGGTAAAGTGCCGACGATCTGCTTTCGGATAGATTCAATTTCCAGAAAGTCGATTATCTCTTCAACGATCCGTCTCTGCTGAATCTCTTCCCGGTGTGCCTTTCCGAAATAAATGCCGCCGAGAAACGAACCCCAGAAGCCTCCCGTCATATAAAAATGCCTCCCGGCCATCAGATTATCCTGAACTGTCAGACCGTTAAATAACTCGATATTTTGAAATGTGCGTGATATCCCCATTTTGGCAATTTTATGGCTGGGTACCCCATTGATACTGTGCCCCATGAATGATATTTCTCCTTTTTGGGGATGGTAAAACTGGTTTATACAATTAAGAATGCACGTTTTTCCGGCACCATTTGGGCCTATAATAGATAATATTTCGCCCTTTCTAACTTCAAAACTGACATCGGTGAGTGCTGTGACCCCACCGAAACTCAGGCTTATATTAGAGATGGTTAGAAAGGGTGAACCTCTTTTGCACTCCATTTCCTCGATCTCGCTTTCCCATTGATGCTTGCTGCATCAGTTTTTATACGGGAAAAAATTAAATCAGTTTGTTCATTTA
>DAOTVU010000055.1:0-19971 GCA_034436215.1 Dehalococcoidia bacterium | reverse complement strand
AGGTGTCCGCGGCAATCATTCCATAGATGCCTATGGCGCTACCACTACTGCATCAAATGTATCCAATAAAGACTTCTATATTTCCCCGTCAGTAAAAATGGATCCAAATTCGGGTGGTGTGGGGACGGTAGTATCATTAATAGCCACTGGTTTTGCCGCTTCCGAAAGCGGTATAAAAGTTCTATATTCAAATAAAGAAGTCAGGACCGGTATTACGGCGGATGCAACAGGATCATGGAGCACCACCTTTGCAATTCCCAGCTCAACAAAGGGAACCCATACTATTAATATCTTCGGAAATACCACACCTCAAAAAGATATCGGTGACCTTGTATTTACGGTGGCTCCAGCAATATCTCTGGATCCTAAGACCGGTTATGTCGATGATATGGTGAAAGTAACCGGCAGCGGATTTTATAATAATGAGTCTGCTATAAGCATTACTTTTGATGGCACACAGATCCAGAGTGGAATTTCTGCGGATGACAATGGTTATTGGACTGCGAATGTAAAGGTACCGAATGCACCTGGTGGTGATCACCAGATAGGCGCAAGCGGGAGACTCACACCAGCTTCAGATATTACTCCAGCCGTCTTCAAGATTCAGACTGTTCTATCTCTTCTACCAAAGACGGGCAATGTCGGTGATGAAGTAAGGGTTACTGGATCAGGATTCAGCAGCGGCAAGGATTATACGATAACATTCAACAATGCTCAGGTTGCAAGTGGTATAACATTGGACACTGGCGCTTTGCAGACTACTTTCAAAGTTCCCGGTGGGAAAAGCGGGCCTGTAAACGTAATTGCTACGGACTCGAAAGGAATAACCGCCACAGTAACTTTTACAGTTGAAACCACTCCACCCGATATACCTGTTCCTTCTTCACCCAAGGATGGCAGTACCGTAGGGTTTATGGGTGAGACAAAAATAACATTCAAATGGGGAGCAGTATCTGATCCCAGCGGCGTAACATATGAGCTGGAAGTCAGCGATGATTCTGGATTCGGCAGAAAGCTTATATCACGTACCAAGCTTACAAATACAACATATACCACATCTGAAGCTGAGGCCTTAAATAATGGCGAATACTACTGGCACGTACGGGCCGTAGACGGGGCGGGCAATAAAAGCGATTGGTCGCCAACTTATATGATCAAGGTTGGTTTTATCACAATGAGCACCATCATATGGATTATAGTCGGTCTGCTTGCATTATTAATCCTCCTGATTGTTATCCGACAGGTATCGCGTATGAAAAAGAAGGAAAAAACCGAATGGGAATAAAATTTAATAATATCGCAAAGAAGGCCTACAAATGTAGGCCTTCTTAATTAAAAATTATTTAACCTATAATATATTATTTAAATCGTAAAATAGTTTTTAATTACAAAACTCAAATATAGAAATAGATTTCAGGTATAAGAATATGAAGGCAATTGTATTGTCAGGCGGTAAAGGTACAAGACTCAAACCTATGACACATACTACAGCAAAACAGTTGCTGCCCGTTGCAAATAAGCCAATACTGTTTTATGTACTGGATCAAATTACCGAAAGTGGAATTTTAGATATCGGTATTATCATTTCACCCGAGACGGGAGATGATATCAAGAAAAATGTAGGCGATGGGGCTAAATGGGGAGCTAAAATCACCTATATATTACAACCCGAACCGGGGGGATTAGCACACGCAGTCAAAATCGCTCGCCAATTTCTTGATGATTCGCCATTTTTGATGTTTTTAGGCGATAACTTAATTCAGGATGGTGTAAAACGTTTTGTCAGCGAATTCGAATCTAAATCTCCAGATGCTTTAGTATTATTAAAAGAAGTGGAAGACCCAAGGCTTTTCGGAGTAGCCGAACTAGACTCTGAAGGTAAAATAACCAGATTAATTGAAAAACCCAAGGAACCAAAAAGCAATCTTGCGCTCGTCGGTGCTTATTTATTCAATCCTAAGATACATAAGGCCATTGACCGTATCAAGCCGTCCTGGCGGGGAGAACTGGAAATAACCGATGCAATCCAAGAATTATTGTATATGGGACATATTGTAGAAAGCCATATCTTAAATGGATGGTGGCTCGATACCGGTAAGAAAGACGATATGCTTGAAGCCAATCGAGTTGTTCTGGATGATTTGTTGAAAAGAAACATAAAAACGAATATAAATAGTGATTGTCGTATTGAAGGACGTGTGGAAATCGGTGAAGGCACGGTAGTAGAGAATAGCACTATTAGAGGTCCGGTATCGATAGCTGAGAATTGTAAAATTGTTAACTCTTTTATCGGTCCTTATACCAGCATTGCTTCAGGTACATTTATCGAGAATTCCTCAATTCATCATTCAATACTATTGAGTAACTGTACTATAATGGATATGGAACATCTGATCGATTGCATAATTGGCAAAAACACAAAAGTTATTAAGAAAAAAGCTGTTTCAAGGTCGATCAAGTTATTTGTTGGTGATGATGCTGTTATTGAATTATAATGTAACGTCAGATAATTATAATTAATCCGATCGAAAATGATTAAAGAATATCCTCTCGAAGGTGTTAAAACATATCAGCTTAATATCCTGCCAGACGAACGAGGTTTTTTTATTGAAGCTCTGAGAAATGACTGGACTGATTTCGTCCAGGATGAGATTGTTCAAGCCAATCTGAGTTATACCTATCCGGGAATCGTGCGTGCATGGCATAAACATCTACGTGGACAGGTAGATTACTTCCTTGTTCTAAAGGGGACATCAAAAATATGTGCTTATGACGAAAGTAGTAAGCACCTTGTTGAAATTATTGCTGATAGCAAAAAACCATTGTTAATAAGAGTACCCGGCCATTATTTACATGGATTTAAAGCAATAGCAGAGGAGCCTTCCCTGATGATCTATTTTGTCAATAAAATTTATAATTACCAAAACCCCGATGAAGAACGTATTCCATGGGATGATCAATCGATAATTCCACTTAAAATAAATGGAAACGCCTTAGATCCTCGTGTTGGCCATACATGGGACTGGTTTTATCCACCACATAAATAAATTATAAGAAATAAGATGAAAATATTAGTAACAGGTGGTGCTGGCTTCATCGGTAGCAATTTTGTTCGTTATATAATCCATACTCACCCCGATTGGAAAATAACAAATTATGATAAATTAACATATGCGGGTAACCTGGAGAACCTGAAGGACTACGAGGATAATGCATCGTACAGTTTTGTAATGGGAGATATTTCTGACAGACGAATGGTGGATAGTGTTTTAGACAGTGGATACGATGTAATTATAAATTTTGCCGCCGAGTCACATGTTGATCGGAGCATACTGGATTCGTCGCCTTTCGTAGAAACTAATTTCAAAGGCACTCAGGTTTTACTTGATAGCGCTAAAGAACATGGAATCGGTCTATATATCCAGGTTTCAACTGACGAAGTTTACGGCTCACGAGAGCAAGGATACTTTAACGAAAAATCCCCATTAAATCCCAGCAGTCCTTATTCTGCGTGTAAAGCAGCTGCTGATTTGTTGTGTCTGGCATATCATAAAACCCATTTACTACCCATAATTATAACCAGATGCACCAATAACTATGGTCCATATCAATTCCCCGAAAAACTGATCCCGCTGGTAATAACAAACGCACTTGAAGATAAACCTATCCCTGTCTATGGCGATGGCCTTTATCGCCGAGACTGGATTTATGTTGAAGACCATTGCAGAGCATTAGAAACAACTATATTAAAAGGAAAACCGGGAGAGATATACAATATATCTGGCGGACAGGAGAAAACGAATATAGATTTAATCCAAACTATTCTTCAAATTCTGAATAAACCTGATAGCCTGATTCATTATATTAAAGATAGACCTGCACACGATAGAAGATATGCAATTGATTCATATAAAATATCATATGAACTCGGCTGGCATCCCATATATTCACTAAATGACGCCCTTAAATCAACAGTTGACTGGTATATTAATAATAAAAACTGGTGGTTGAAAGTTAAGAGTAAAGAATACATGGAATATTATAAAAGGGTATATCTCAATAGATGAGGGTACTGATAACCGGATCAGACGGACAGCTTGGCACAGATTTATGTAAAGTTCTTAACAACCATACACTCATACCTCTTACCATCAAAGATGGTGATATCTGTGATTTTTCGTTTGTCTCTAACCAGTTTAATCGGAGTAAGCCAGATGTAATTATAAATACAGCTGCTTATGTACGCGTGGATGATTGTGAGGATAATAAAGAACTGGCATTTCAAGTTAATGCTATAGGCGCCAGAAATGTCGCTGTTGTCGCCGAAAAACTCGGATCTAAACTCGTGCATATAAGCACAGATTATGTTTTTGGTGGTGAGACCGCCATCAAATATGTTCCTTATACAGAATTTGATGAACCCATTCCGTGTAATTTATACGGCCGTTCAAAGCTTGCTGGCGAAAAGTTTGTAATACATTTATGTAGCAAACACATGATCGTCAGGTCATCTGCTCTATTTGGAACAGCCGGTGCGATGGGCAAAGGCGGCAATTTTATCGAAACTATCTTGAGAATTGCAACAGAAAATAAGGAATTAAGAGTGGTAAACGATCAGATTTTTTCGCCCACATTTACACACGACCTGGCTTTAAGAATTTCGCAATTAATCGAAACCGATTATTATGGTACTTTTCATGTTACCAACAGCGGTATATGTTCATGGTATGAGTTTGCCGTCCAAATATTGGCTGAAGCGGGCTATAAAAATGATGTAATACCGATTACTTCAGCACAGTTTCCTCAAAAGGCAGCAAGGCCGCGTTATTCCGTCCTAGATAATTTTCATTGCAGGCTATTAAAATTTTCTGAAATGCGTGATTGGAAATCGGCCTTGAAGGAATACTTTGTTCAAAGGGGATATACGGGCAAATGATGAATGTCGCGTGGAACTAAGAATTAAATTAACAGTTTAGGAGATTTAATGTTTGATTATGATATTTGCGTAATAGGTGGCGGTGGACGGGTGGGTTTACCCCTTTCTATTGCCTTTGCAGATAAAGGACTCAATGTTATCGTACTTGATAATAATAATCGGATACTTCAGTTATTAAGCAGTGGAATTATGCCGTTTAACGAGAACGGTTGTGATGAAAAACTAAAGAGGGTGCTGAACAAAACTCTGCATCCAACCAGCAACTTGAATATGATAACAAAGTCGAAATTTGTACTCGTTACCATCGGCACTCCAATCGATGAGCATCTTGGTCCCCGAAATAGCGACATATATAATCTTTTCAATGATATTTCTCCGTATTTAGTCGATGGGCAGATCGTTATACTGCGGAGCACTGTCCTACCCGGTACGAGCAAAAACCTGAACAGGATTATTCACAGGATAAAAGCAAAGGTTAGCATTACTTTCTGCCCTGAAAGGATTGCAGAGGGGAAAGCATTGCAAGAACTTGAAGAATTACCTCAAATCGTCAGCGGCTTTGATGACCATTCTATAAATGAGGTATGCCAATTATTCAGAAATCTTACCAGCGAAGTTATTGTGCTGGATCCCATGGAAGCAGAACTGGCGAAATTATATACAAACGCCTGGAGATATATCCAGTTCGCAGTCGCAAATTATTTTTATGTTGTTGCCGATAAAATTGGCCTTAACTATCATCGCATTTATAAGGCCATAACTTACAGATATCCTCGTGCCGCTGGTCTCCCCGGCCCGGGTTTTACTGCTGGTCCATGCCTTCTTAAGGATACCATGCAGCTCTTAGCGTTTACCGGTAATACATTTTACCTGGGTCAAGCGGCTATGCTGATCAATGAATGGCTTCCAAATTATATTGTAGATAAATTGAAGGCCAATTACGACCTGTCATCGAAAAACGTTGGTATTCTGGGGATGTCATTTAAAGCGGAATCAGATGATGAACGTGATTCTCTATCTTTTAAACTTAAAAAATTACTCGAATTTGAAGTGGCAAAATTATACTGCTCTGATCCATACGTAAAAAGAGATTATTTTGTTGAACCGGAAGAGTTATTGGAACATTCTGATATAATCATCATTGCCACTCCACATGATCGCTATCGTAGATTAAAAATATCAAAAGATAAAATATTAATAGACATCTGGAACATAGCTTCACATTACGACTTTAACACTGCACATTTAAAGTGATTTTATAATATTATTACAAAACAAATTTAATATGTTCATCAAAGCAAATTTATATGCGCAAACAATCAAAAACACAAAACACTTTAGGCGAATATGAAAACTGGATCAATGATATTTTGATCAAATTTCAGCATGGTGAGTTGAAGCTCACTCAAGCTGTTAGCGAATTAAGCAATCTCCCTTATGAAGATATAACATTTGCTAAAGTCGATCATCACAGAACCCTTAGAAAGGGATTCCCTGAGGTAATCTTTGGGCTCGGCAAGACAGAAGGTCAGATTGTTGAAATAGCAAAAAGCATATCAAAACATAGCCCTAAAATCTTAATAACAAGGGTGGGTATCCATACTTATAAAGCAATAAAATCTGTTTTACCCGACGCTGTTTATAATAAAGATGCAAAAGCCATTATAGTCAACCGTATAAAACATGAAAAGAAATATAAGGGTATCGTAGTTGTTACCGGGGGTACGGCAGATATATCAGTTGCTGAAGAAGCTGCAGTTACCGCAGAATTAATGGGTAATAGAGTACAAAAAATATATGACATAGGCGTGGCAGGTATACATCGCTTATTTGCCCATCTTCCGATATTACAAAAGGCAAATGTGATAATAGCGGTAGCGGGAATGGATGGAGTACTGCCTTCGATTGTCGGTGGTTTAGTCCAATGCCCTGTTATTGCTGTTCCTACAAACACAGGATACGGGGCTAACTTCAATGGGATTTCTCCATTGCTAACAATGCTCAATTGCTGTGCTCCCGGCGTTGGAGTTGTGAATATCGATGCTGGTTTCAATGCTGGTTATCTTGCTGGATTAATTAATAAACGATGAGCACTGACATGTCTTTAACATACAAAACGTCCAGCAAATTAGACCATTTAAAAAACATCCTATATAAAATGGATAAGATTGTTATCGCCTACTCAGGAGGCGTTGACAGTACATTACTATCAAAAGTGGCTTATGATGTGCTCAAAGAGAAGGCGCTTGTTGTTTTAGCGAAATCACAGTTATTACCATTAACGGAAATCGAGTATGCCAGACAATTAGCCGATGATTTAAAATTCAATTTCATAGAAATAGAATTTAATCCGTTTATAATATCTTCTTTTATTAAAAATAGTAGCCGCAGGTGTTACTATTGCAAAAAGTATTTAATCGATAATTTGAAGCAAATTTCAACAAAGAAAGGGATATCCTATATTTGCGATGGCTCAAACTCAGATGACTTGAAAGAACACAGACCGGGATTAAAAGCCCTTATAGAATCAGGCGTACGCATCCCCCTAGCTGAATCGAACATTACTAAAAACGAAGTACGTGTTATTGCTCATGAAAAAGGACTTCCTAACTGGAACAAACCGCCTATGTCCTGCCTTGCAACAAGGATCCCGTATGGAACAACGATAACCCCAAACCTATTAAAATGTATTGATGAGGGAGAATCGTTTTTAAATAATTTTCATTTGCAAAGCGTCAGATTACGACATCATGGGAAAATAGCCCGTATTGAAGTAGATGATGCAGACTGGCATATCTTTTCTACATTGGAAACCCGAAAAAAGATTAACAAATATTTAAAATCACTTGGATTTACATACGTATCTGTTGATTTACAGGGCTATAGATCGGGCAGTTTAAATGAGGCTTTATAAAACCTGACGAGCATAAACATGGGGAAAATCATCTTTTTCGATATATTTTCCGGTTGCAGCGGTGATATGATATTGAGTGCCTTAATTGATGCAGGGCTTGACTTCGAATCATTGTGTGGAGAACTTGCGAAATTACCGATATCCGAATATGAAATTGTTCAAAGAAGGGTTAAACGTCAAGGAATTGAAGCCACCTATATAAACATTATTTCTCATTCTGAAAAAGAAACTGCTGATAGGACATACCGGCAGGTATATGAATTGATAAATTCAAGCAGGTTGTCGGCTCAAATAAAAAAATTATCGACAAATATATTTAAGAGTATCGGTGAAGCTGAGGCACATCTACATAGTGTGCCGATTGAAAGGATTCATTTTCATGAAATAGGTGCGGTAGATTCTATCTTAGATATCGTCGGTTCAGTTATAGGTTTTGAACTGATGAATATTACCGACTTCTATTCATCACCATTCCCTGCTGGCAGCGGATACGTAGCCACTCCAGACCATGGCATATTACCCCTTCCTGCTCCCGCAACAATGGAGATTATAAAAAATTCCCATGCACCAGTAGTAGATGTCCCACATCAGGCAATGCACGGACATGAACTTGTTACACCTACAGGAGCAGCTATTATATCAACAATCGCAAAATTTGAAAGGCCTTCTTTCCTTTACGTTGATAAAATAGGATATGGCGCAGGGACTCGTGATTTCAAGGATTATCCCAATATCCTGCGCTTGTGGATTGGAGAACAGAAAGTCTCCCCAAATGAAGAAAAGTTAGTTTTACTTGAAACCAATATTGATGATATGAACCCACAGGTTTATGATTATGTAATGAAGAAGATCCTTAATGAGGGTGCTTTGGATGTATGGCTTACGCCTATTTATATGAAAAAAAACCGACCTGGCATCGTAATGAGTGTATTGGTCACAGAATCCAAAGAATTAACAATTATTGAAACTTTATTAAAAGAAACAACTACTCTTGGTATAAGAAAAATGCCTATTTCTCGACATATTGCTCAGCGTGAAATAATCAAGATCGATACTACTATCGGTACAGTTAAAGTAAAAGTCAAAAAACTGGATAATCACGTGTTGGGAATAACACCCGAATATGATGATTGCTGTGTAATAGCTGGCAATACAAAATTGCCATTAATCGAAGTGTACCGAATTATAGAGAACGAAGTGCATAGATTAATCATTAAAGATAATTGACGTTGTTCATCTCCCCCTGTTAAAATAATACAGAATTTTATAGATATTTATAGAATTTCTCCATAGCACTGCTTCATCTCTGTATATTTAATTATTTCAGGAAATACGCAATTGAACGATGAACCAACACTGAGTATTAAAGAAGCCAGTCACATACTGGGCGTCAGTGCAGTTACATTACGGCATTGGACAGATGAGGGGAAAATCCCAGCCTTTATCACACCCGGCGGGCACCGACGTTACTCATTAGCTATCTTAAAAAAGTTCATTAGGAAATATAACCATAAGAGCAGCTTTCTTAAAGAGCTTTCCGGTAGTTTGAAGGATACAAGGTCCATACATCGTGAAATTGCCGCCCATTTCTTTAAAACTAATTCACCGGACGGCAAAATCAGCTCTGTAGCCAAAGAAAATTTTGCCTCATTAAGCCGTCTTTTTTTCAATCTGATAATAAAATGTGTCACCGAAAAACCTAAACAAAAAGAGAATTTAGATTTAATTAAGGAAGCAGGTTATCAGTTTGGCGAGATGGCGGCCAGATATGGCCTCGGGTTGACTGAAACAATCAACGCATTTGTTCAACATCGCAACCTCATTATAGATGCGACCGTTAAAATACTCGTAAAAAATGAAGGAGCCCATGCCCGTATAGGCAGGATAATATCTATGGTTAATCAAATTTTGGATGATGCGCTTGTTTCTCTTGTAATCGGATATCAAAAACACGGCAAAGTAAATGCAATCATGGACGGGACAGTGTAAAATGATATCAGTTTCACGTCTTCTATGCGATATGCATGGCCCCGGAGATTACCTGCGCTATGAAAATCATCGTAATATTGGTCCGGTAGTGGTCTGGAATATAACCCGTCAATGTAATTTAAAATGTTTTCACTGCTATGCGAATTCCAAGCCTGGAATAACTCCCCGTGAAATTGATACCAGATCAGGAGTCGAGTTTATTAGCGATCTTGCTTCTTTGAATGTACCTGCCATCTTGTTTTCAGGTGGTGAACCATTGATGCGAAAAGACATTCTAAAACTTGCTGCATTTGCACATTCCAAAGGGATCAAGACCACTCTATCTACCAACGGAACTCTGATTAACGAAGATCTTGCCAGTGATTTAAAACAGCAGGATTTTACAGAAATCGGTATTAGTCTTGACGGTAGCCAAAGCACAAACGATTATTTTCGTGGTGTTAAGGGAGCATATGATTCAGCCTTAAGCGGTATCAAAAATTGTAAAAAATACGGTCTGAGAGTATCTCTGCGTTTCACAATTACTTTATATAACTATCAGGACATACCCGCAATTATGAATTTGTGTGAACAGGAAGAGATAGACCGGATATGTTTTTATCATCTTGTATATACGGGTAGAGGCACTGACCTTCGAAACGAGGATTTAAACCATCATCAAAAACGTCATGTATTGGATACTATATGTGAAATGACGCTGGACATGTACAGTCGCGGTCATAAAAAGGAAGTACTGACAGTGGGTAACCACTGTGATGGAATTTATATTTATTTTAAATTAATGGAAAGCGATCCCATGCGTGCAGAACACGCTTATGAACTGTTGCATATAAATGGTGGCAACAATTCGGGAATAAAAATAGGGGCTGTTGACGATGAAGGTAATGTGCATCCTGACCAATTCTGGTGGCATTATTCGCTTGGTAACATACGAGAAAGGAAATTTAGTCAAATATGGATGGATCTTAATGAACCATTGCTTCGTGGTCTTCACAACAGGAAACATCTGCTCAAAGGCCGATGCAAATATTGTAGATATCTTTCTATCTGCAATGGCAACCTGCGCGTGCGGGCTGAAGCTGTTTATGGAGATATCTGGGCTCCGGATCCGGCCTGCTATCTTACTGACGAGGAAATAGGCATTCTGTGAACCATATACATATGAATATCATCCAACCCGATTTGAAATTAGTCGCCTGGGAGATAACTGCAAAATGTAATCTCAACTGTGCACATTGTCGTCTGTATGACGACGACAATGAACGTAAAGATGAATTGACTACACAGGAATGCTATCAGCTTATAGAACAGATCGCCAGGGTCAGTCGACCGGTCATCATACTAACGGGGGGAGAACCTCTTTGCCGCACCGATATTATAGATATCGGGAGGTATGCAACCGAGCGTGGCATGCGTGTAGTCGTTGGAAGTAATGGAACGCTAGTGACCGAGGAAGCGGTCAATAAACTTAAAACAATTCCAATCTCGCGTTTGAGTATAAGTATAGATTTCCCCAATGCTGAAAAGCAGGACGAATTTCGTGGCCGCCGTGGAGCATTCGTGGCTGCAATGAGAGGTATAAAAAACGCCCAGAAAGCCAACATTCCCGTTCAGATTAACTCCACTATAACTAAACTAAACCTCCCTTTTCTAAATGATCTTGTAGAATTTGCTCTATCTGTAGGGGCAGTAGCATTTCATCCATTTCTACTGGTGCCAACAGGACGCGGCAAAGGGCTTGCCAATGTTCAATTATCCCCGGATGAATATGAGGAAACTTTAAACTGGATTTATTTAAAGCAACAGCAATTTAAAGATAAGATGTTTTTTAAACCCACCGATGCTCCCCAGTATCTCCGAGTCGTCTATCAGAAAAACATGGGGGATACGTTATCGAATGGATCAATTTCTAAAAAATACGAAGTTTCTGACTGTATAACCCGCGGGTGTTTGGCAGGAACGAGTTTTTGTTTTATATCTTCAACAGGCAAGGTCAAAGGCTGTGGTTATCTCAATATTGAAGCCGGGGATATCCGTAAACAGACATTTAAACAGATATGGGAGGAATCGTTATTATTCAATCAACTGCGCAATCTTAATAATCTGAAAGGAAAATGTGGAGTATGTGAATATAAAATCATTTGCGGTGGCTGTCGAGCTCGCGCCTACGAATTTACAGGAGATTGCCTTGCTTCAGAACCTGACTGCGTCTACATTCCCGATTCCTTAAACATGGCATGAAATGACATGAATATCAAAATCAATAAGTTTATTAAAGATAATATCGATTCCAGGATATTAAATTATATACAGCTGCAATTCCCCCTTGTTTCTGAGCCCTTCAAAGCTATTGGTGAACTTATGGGCATCGGCGAAGAAGAAACAATCCGCCGCATTCAAAATCTCAAGCAACACAATATTATAAGATTTATCAGTCCCGTTCTTGACGCACAAAAGCTCGGATATCAAACGACTTTAGTTGCTATGGTAATTCCCAGTAGATATTTAAAAGTAGCCGAACGGGTGATTGCGGGACATCCATCGATCAGTCACGCCTATTGGAGAGAACATCAATATAATTTATGGATCACTTATGCTGTTCCACAAAATGTGAGCATCGATAAAGAAATAGATGCTTTTTCTCAGGCAGTGAGAAGCACTGATACGCTTTCATTACCTTCGATAAGAATGTTTAAACGCATGGCTTATTTTAATATGGGGATACCCGGCTACGATTTATCTTCACATAAGCCGAATACATATCTGTATTCAAAGGGTCGAGCCCATTTAACAAGTTTTGAAAGAGCTATATTGAATCTATTACAGCAGGATTTACCCCTGATGCCGCTACCTTATAAGGGGATCGCCGATGCAGCAGGAATGGAATTGGAAGACTTTTTAAGTTCATGCAGGTCATTGATGCATCGGAAGATAATTCTCCGATATGGAGCCGCCGTAAATCACCGCAATATAGGTTATCATGCTAATGCTATGGTTTGCTGGAAAGTTCCGACCGAAAAATTAGATAACATTGCGCGGGAAATAGTAAAAATGGATCAGGTAAGTCATTGTTATGAACGAAACACCGGTCACAACTGGCCTTATAATCTATATACGATGTTTCATTGTCAGACAAGGGCAATATGCCACGATTTAGTTAACAGGATTTCGGTAAACGCAGGTTTAAAAGACTATTTAATTATATTCTCTACTCGTGAAATCAAAAAGGTGAGAATTATTTATCGAGTTTGAACATGCAACATCATCAACTGTATTTTCCTGTAGCACTGAATATTACGAACAAAAAATGTATCGTTATCGGTGGTGGCAAAATTGCATTGCGCAAAGTTAAATCACTCCTCGAATTCGGTGCGAATGTGGTGGTCATAAGCCCCCGCGTGTGTGACGGTCTTAACAAGCTTATTACCCTAAATAAAATAAAAGTATTACGCAGGGAATTTCACAGGGGTGACCTTAAAGGAAGTTTTTTAGTAATAGCGGCGACTTCAAAGTACAAAACTAACCTCAGGATTGCAGAAGAGGCTCGTAGGGAACATGTTTACGTAAATGTTGTTGATAATCCGGTAATATGTGATTTTATAATGACGTCTTATTTTCGGCGTAAAAAACTTATTGTAGCGATCTCTACGTCTGGCCTCAGTCCGGCGCTGGCTAAAAAATTAAGAATGTACTTACAAAAAATAATAGGTAAAGAATATGGCGATCTGGTTGAACTCATTGAAGATATGAGAATTTTACTAAAAAATAAAAATATTAAAGCAGGAAGCAGAAAATGGCAGCAGGCACTAAATCTTGAAATATTGATAAGCCACCTAAAAAATAAGCGCAGCATAGAAGCCAGAAACCTGGTTCTTGATAAACTTGGAATTTCCGGAGATCAACTGGAATGAAATTTTTACTCACCGGAATAGACTATCGAACTTCTCCTGTATCTTTGAGAGATACAGTCTCTGTAGCCCCGGAAAAACTACCACTTTTTCTCGCATCTCTAAGAGAACTTATACCTTATGCTGTCATTCTTTCAACATGTAATAGAACAGAAATCTACACAACTGAAAGCGATTATATAAGTACAAGAAAAACGAATTATAACTTGCTATTTGGATTATTTGGTAAATATGATGAGGACGTAACGAAGTTCAGCTATGAAATGCGTGATCTGAAAGCTGTTGAACATCTCTACAGAGTTGCCAGTGGTCTTGAATCCATGGTAGTTGGAGAATATGAGATTTTAGGACAGGTAAAAGAAGCCCTGGATGTAGCCGAAAAAGCAAATATGGTTAATCTTCCGTTAAGGGAGTTATTCAACAGCGCTATCAGAACAGGTAGAAAGGTGCGCACAGAAACAGATATAAGCAGAAATGCACTGTCGGTTAGCTCTATTGCTATCGACTTTGCTGAAAATATTTTAGGTACACTTAGCACAAAAAAGATGATTATAATAGGTACAGGTGAAGCAGGAAAGCTGGTCGCACGTATAGCGATTAAGAGGGGCATTAAAAACATATCGGTTTCAAGCCGAACAAGAGAACGGGCAGATGAATTTGCGAGGAAACTTCAATGCAGATCATTTGCCATTAGTGAAATGGAGGAAGAACTAAAAACGGCGAATATACTAATTACGTGTGCTGGCGCACCGCACTGGATAATTGACCACAAAATCATTCAGCGTGTAATGCAGCATCGACATCGTGTACCGCTGATTATAATTGATATTGCTGTACCCCGAAACGTTCAACCGAATGTATCAGAGCTGAAAAATGTTTATCTCTACAATATAGACGATTTAAATCGCGTATGTAATCTAAACAGAGAGCAGAGAGAGAATGAAATACATCTCGCTGAAAACATTATAAAAGAGGAACTTGCCAAATTTTATATCTGGTGGCAGCAATTCAAATCAAGGCCTATCATAACAGTCCTGATGAAAAAAGCGGAAACTATCAGGGTTGCTCAATTAAATCAAACCATAAATAAACTACCACCCCTAACAGACGACCAAAAGCGTTGTCTCGATGCTATGACCAAGTCTATTGTGACAAAGATTTTAACCGAGCCTATTAGCTATTTGAAAACTTGTAAAGATGGTGAATACCTTAATATCGTTAAAGAGATATTTGGGCTGGATGGAGATTCAAAAGCTTGAAAAAACTTATTGTGGGCTCCCGTAACAGCAAACTGGCGGTGATTCAAGCCGAATCGGTAATTAATAAGTTAAAGTCCAAAGATAATATCTATAATATAATATTATGTAAAATAAGTACTACCGGCGATAAATTTCGTGATATCTCGCTTGAACAGCTCGGTGTGGCTTCTTTTGTGAAAGAACTCGAGGAAGCACTTCTGGAAAGAAAAATAGATATTGCCGTACATAGTATGAAGGATGTTCCCACCCGGACTGCGCCGGGATTACGTGTTGTGGCAGTAAGCGAAAGGTTAGATCCAAGGGATGTGTTAATATCATCTACGAGTTTAAATAACATGGTATCCGGATCAACTATAGCTACAAGTAGTTTACGAAGAATAACACAGCTATCATTTATTCGCCCCGACATAAATACAAGTCCCATACGCGGAAACATAGATACACGAATACGAAAATTTAAAAACGGAGAGGTGAACGGTCTTATTACAGCAGCTGCAGCTTTAATCCGCATGGGATGGGAAAAAGAAATCACAGAATATCTTCCCATAAAATATTTTCTACCGGCTGTTGGCCAGGGAGCGCTGGCACTTCAGGTGCGGAATAATGATTATGAGCTTATCGATTTTATTCAACAGCTGAACGACTTGTCCGCATGGCAATCAGTAATGGCCGAAAGATCTTTTTTAAACGAGCTTGGAGGTGGTTGCCGTGCCCCTATTGCGGCATTGGGCATTGTTGAAAATGGGAAATTATCGCTGGAAGGGATGGTTGCGGGTATAACCAGTCACTCTATACTACGATACTCGATTAGCGGCGACGCAGACGATTACATTGAATTAGGGAAAACCCTGGCTAAAAAAATGATGAATTCCGGCGCGGCACAGCTAATTGCGGAGTCAAAAGGCCATGAAACGGGGTAAAGTATATCTTGTAGGTGCAGGGCCTGGTGATCCCGGTCTAATAACTGTTAAAGGTTTAGAGTGCCTGTCAACAGCAGATACTGTTATATATGATCACCTGCTTGACGAAAGTCTTATAAATAACGCAAGAAAGGATAGCGAGAAGATTTATGTTGGAAAATCGGGCAGCCATCACACTCTGGAACAAAATGAAATCAACAAGCTAATAGTAACCAGAGCAAAAGAAGGTAAAATTGTTGTGAGACTTAAAGGTGGAGACCCTTTCTTATTCGGGCGTGGTGGTGAAGAAGCCGAGATATTGGCTTCAGAGGGGATCCCATTTGAAATTGTTCCGGGTGTAACATCTGCTATTGCCGTACCCTCATATGCCGGAATACCGGTAACACACCGTGCTCTATCTTCCTCTGTAGCTATTGTAACAGGTCACGAAGACCCTGCTAAGAAATCGGTTAATATCGCCTGGGACAAGTTAGCATCGGGAACAGATACTTTGATCTTACTCATGGCAATGCAAAACCTTCCCGATATTGTAGAAAAATTAATCGGTTATGGCAGGAAACCGGAGACACCTGTAGCAATCATACAGGAAGGGACAAGACCTCAGCAAATTACAGTCATCGGAACCCTTCATAATATTGTTGAAAAAGTAAAGGAATGTAAGATTGAGCCACCTGCAATAGTTGTTGTAGGCAGTGTCGTAACACTGCGGGATAAATTACGCTGGTTTGACAATGGTCCCCTATGGGGTAAGAGGATACTGATTACACGTGCCAGGAGCCAATCCGGCACACTGAGTAAACTGTTAAGAGAAAAGGGAGCGCAAACTGTAGAACTGCCGGCTATAAAAATACAGCCTTCGAATGCTATTAATGAAATGAATTCGGCATTATTAAAATTGTCTGAATTTCAGTGGATCATTTTTACCAGTGTAAATAGCGTAGAGAGCTTTTTCTCCCGATTAAACATACTGAATCTGGATAGCCGCGCTTTACACGGTGTTAATGTTGCTTCGATAGGACCCGCAACATCTGAATCACTTAAGAAATTCGGCATACGCGTAGATTATCAACCTACGATATATACGAGTACAGCACTGGCAGAAGGTCTAAAAAATTTAAATATTCATAATTCAAACATACTTCTGCCACGGAGTGATATCGCCGATGAAGATCTTTGTAAAAACCTGGAGTCCTCAGGAGCCAGAGTCCACAGAATCAATGCATATCTTACAAAACCCGATACGCGTTCGCTTGAGAAAGCGCTGGACCTGATACATGAAGGTAAAATAGACGTTGTAACTTTTACCAGTTCCTCAACTGTAAACTTTTTCATAGCATCAATGCCCGCAAATTTCAATCTACCACAACAGCTTATTATTGCATGTATCGGCCCCAAAACGGCAGAATCCGTTATTAAAGCTGGCCTGAAAGTAGATATTATTGCCAGACAACAAACAATACCCGGCCTCGTTGAAGCCATAGAAGAATTTTTTACCCATGGAGGCATAAAATGATTGGTTATCCAAACGTGCGATTGCGGCGATTGCGCAGCACAGAAAATATGAGAAGGCTAGTTCGTGAAACCATCGTATTTCCTTCTGATTTTATTTATCCTATTTTTGTTATCGAGGGCAAAAACATCAAACAGGAAGTTCCATCTATGCCGGGTATCCATCGTTTTTCACCCGATTGTCTTCCCGCTGAACTCGATGAAATCGCCTCTCTCGGAATACCGGCTGTTCTTCTTTTTGGCATACCCGATCAAAAGGATGAATTGGCTTCACAGGCTTACCATCCTGATGGCATAATTCAGCAGGCTATCCGTTTCATTAAAATAAATTATCCTCAGTTGCTTATAGTCACGGATGTCTGCCTGTGCGAATATACCAATCACGGTCATTGCGGAGTAGTTAAAGATGACTACGTGGATAACGATCTTACCCTCCCGCTGCTGGTGAAGACGGCTGTAAGCCATGCCGAGGCCGGTGCCGACATGGTAGCCCCTTCTGATATGATGGATGGAAGAGTAAAAGCCATCCGTAAAGGGCTGGATGAAAATGGTTTTTGTACCGTACCTATACTCGCCTACTCAGCAAAATATGCTTCTGGCTTTTATGGTCCCTTCCGCGAGGCGGCAGAATCTACACCACAGTTTGGAGACCGTAGAGCCTATCAGATGGATCCACCCAATCTCAGGGAAGCAATGAGAGAGATTGAGCTGGATATCCAGGAAGGCGCTGATATGATAATGGTCAAACCTGCACTTCCATATCTGGATGTCATAAGATGTGCTCGCGATTCTTTCAAGCTTCCTCTGGCCGCCTACAATGTTAGCGGTGAATATGCGATGGTAAAGGCAGCCGCTATGAAGGGGTGGCTTGATGAAAAACGTGTAACTATGGAGGTTCTTACCTCGATAAAAAGAGCAGGAGCCGATATCATTATCACCTATCATGCCAGAGAAGCTGCACGCTGGCTTAACGATGATAAAAGGATGCCATGAAAAAAAGAAATATTTCCGAACGATTTTTTAATGAAGCAAAGGCCTATATACCGGGTGGTGTAGATAGCCCGGTACGTGCTTTTAAGGCAGTGGGAGGCGTACCCCCATTTATCAGCAAGGGAATCGGTTCGAAATTATATGATGAAGATGGTAACCGGTATATAGATTATGTATGTTCCTGGGGCCCATTGATTCTCGGACATGCTAATCCCCGTATAATTAGAGCGATATTGGATGCGGCCCGCCGCGGTACCAGTTTCGGTGCGCCTTCGAAAAGTGAAATAACGCTGGCTAAAATAATTTGTCAGGCTATCCCTTCCATAGAAATGATAAGGTTTGTAAACTCGGGAACAGAAGCAACTATGTCAGCCGTCAGATTAGCACGTGCTTATACCGGAAGGGATAAAATCATCAAATTCAGCGGATGCTACCATGGCCATTCTGACGGTTTGCTGGCAATGGCCGGATCAGGTCTGGCTACATTTGGGATACCAGCTTCGCGCGGCGTTCCACATAGCTATACACAGAATACCCTGATTGCCAGGTATAACGATATATCCGGGGTTGAAGCTCTTTTTCGTTCGTATCCTGAAGATATTGCGGCTGTGATTGTCGAACCTGTCGCCGCAAATATGGGTGTGGTCAATCCTAAAAATGGCTTTCTAGACAGACTGCGTCAAATAACAACTGAGCATGGCTCGCTGCTGATCTTCGATGAAGTCATAACTGGCTTCAGGCTTTCTTACGGCGGGGCACAGACGATTTATAATATCAGACCGGATCTTACATGCCTAGGCAAAATCATAGGAGGCGGACTCCCCGTCGGTGCCTTCGGAGGCAGACGTGACATTATGGGTATGCTGGCGCCGGTTGGGCCTGTTTATCAGGCTGGTACGCTGTCCGGTAATCCTCTCGTTATGGCCGCCGGCATCCAGACACTTCGACTCTTAAGATCATCCGATATATACAGGAAGCTTGAGTCTAAAGCGATATTACTTGAATCAGGTATCAGGAGCGCAGCACTAAAAAATAATATCAAAGTACATATTTCACGTGCTGGATCCATGCTGACAGTATTTTTCACCGAGAAAGATGTTATAGATTACGAAACGGCCCAGAAATCAGATACTAAACGATTTGCCAGATTCTTTCATTGTCTTCTCAACGAAGGAATATACTGGCCACCATCACAGTTTGAAACAGCCTTTATCTCCACAAAGCACACGATAAAGGATATAAATATTACTATAAGAGCAATCGATAAAATACTGGCGTCAGTATATGCTAAATGCTAAAAGGACGTGACATCACCTTTGCCAGAGCAGGCTTATAAACAGAGATAGCACCTTCCGGGCAAACCTCCTGACAGCAAAAACAGCGGATACATTGTTCATACTTATAGAACGGCGGCTTATCTTTTTTACCTGTATGCCAGTCAATAGCTTTAGGGACTGCAGGACACATCTTAACGCAGGTGCCACAAACTGTGCATTTTGTCTTATCGATAACCGGTCTTTCACAGATCTGGTTTTTTATAAATTTC
>DAOTVU010000054.1:0-2863 GCA_034436215.1 Dehalococcoidia bacterium | reverse complement strand
CCATCGGCGCCTACCGCCGGCTGGTGATCGATACCCATCCCTATTATTCCGACGAGCTCATCACCGGCAGTTCGGTTGAGGAGATCCATGCCTCGATGCGGAAGGCCGATGAACTGATAGCGAAAATGCGCTCGGGACTGCAGGCTGAGCTGGGGTCTTTATCCGTGCCGGCCGGCGCCCCGGCGAGATCGCAGACCGATGCCTCAACCCTCTCACCCAGGGAGAAGATCGTTGAAGGCATAAGACATCATGAAAAATAGATAAGGAGTATTTATGGCTACGACTTTAACTGAATATGCAAAGCTGTCCAACGATATCCTCAGACAGGGCGTCATCGAGACGATGATAAAGGAATGTCCGCTGCTCCAGATGCTGCCCTGGATGGAGATCAACGGCAATGCCCTCACCTATAACCGCGAGCTCACACTGCCTGCTGCCGAATGGCACGCCGTCAACGATGACTGGTCAACTTCGCCGGCGGTGACCTTCACCCAGAAGACGGCTACTTTGGCCATTCTCGGTCAGAATGCGGATATCGATAACTACGTCCTTCAGACCCGCTCCAATATCCAGGATGTCGAGTCGGCGGTCATCGAGCTTACGGCCAAGGCCCTCAGGCATGAGCTGGAGGACAAATTCCTCTACGGCAACAGCTCTTCCGATCCCAAACAGTTTGACGGCCTTATCAAACTTATCGATACGGCCGCCTCTTCCGAGCAGGTGATCGCCGCCGGTGCAACCGGCGCCGCGCTGACGCTGTCCATGCTTGACCAGCTCATCGATGCCGTAAAGGGCGGTAAGCCCGATATCCTGCTGATGTCCCGAAGGTCGAGGCGAAAAGTCAATGCTCTCGCCCGGGCGGCCGGCAGCAACCTTGAGGTCGGCAGAGGCGCGCTTGGCGAGTTCGTTCAGCTGTATAACGGCATCCCCATCGCCGTCAGCGATTTTATCCGGGATTCCCATACGCTGGCTTCGGGCCTGGAAACGGCCTATACCGGCGGCTCCTGCTCCACCATTTACGCCCTGTCGCTGGGCGAGGACGGCGTTGCCGGGCTTACCGGCCCCGGCGGGCTGCAGATTACACCTATCGGCGATATGGAAACCAAGGACGCCCGCAGATACCGCATCAAGATGTACTGCGGCCTCGCCCTGTTCTCCAGTGTGAAGGCCGCCGCTCTGATCGGTGTGCAGGATTGATGCGCGGTTGCCGTGATGATGAGGGATGGAGATAAATGATGCTGTTATCCGGTATGAGGGCTATGGTCCGCAGGGACCTTAAGGATGAGGATGCGGCTAATTACCGCTGGTCGGATAACGAGATCGACCGTGCTATCGAAAAGGCGGTGCTCGACTATTCGCTCTACTGTCCCCGCGGCCAGAGGACTGTGATTCCTACCGTTGCCGGCAGCAATGAGCTCGATATATCTACCCTTGCCGAGCGGATTGACGTGGTCCGGGTTGAACACCCCCTGACCGACGTACCCTATCCTTCCCGCCGCTTTTCGGTCTGGGGTGATGTCCTGTTTTTCCTCGACGGCTATGTAGGCGATGGCGGGGACTGCCGGGTGTACTGGCTTAAACGTCATTCACTGTCGAATTCGATGTCTTCTGTACCGGCACCGCATGAGCATATTATCGCCCTGGGAGCTTCTGCTTATGCCCTCGACGCTCAGGCCCAGTACGCGGCCAATCTTGCCAACACGGGCGGGGACGGTGTGGCCAGCGGTTATTTCGCCTGGTCGGTGAATAAGTTCAGACAGTTTTTTGATGCCCTGAACCGCATGGCCACCTGCAATCCCTGGAAGCTGAAAGTTTCAGGTATGAGTACCGGCGATGAGTAATCGGAGGATACATGACGGCCCGGTCACTGGTGGGGAGGGTCTGCCGTGGCAGGCGTTTGCCATTGTACCGGATAAGAATAATCCGGATACCTGGCAGCTTCCCCATCATACCAGGGCGGTGGAGCGGGCGGTCCAGGGCAAAAAGGGCTATGAGCATACGGTCGATTGGCTGCTGGTTGAGAAGGCTGTCCTTCTGCTTTCCCGCCGGGGTGATGAGGGAAAGCGTGTTAGCGCCGATCCGGAGATGATTATTCAGGGCGCCCGCCATCTGGCAGGCCATTATCAGAAGGCCGGCCGCGTTATCCCCGATGCCCTGTGCGCTCTGTTGTGATGTGCTGAATATTCAAAGAATTAAATTAAAAGGAGTAAGAAAATGAACGATACCCCATTGGATGGTTACAAAAAAATATCGGTTACCGTGCTGTCAGCTCTTCTGTCCGTTATACTTCTGTTTGTAAAGGATCCCGTCCATGCTCAGACGCTGGAACAGTTCTGGGCAGGTGTCCTTACCCCGCTTGTGCCCGCAATCATCGGTATTATCTATACCGCCGTTCAGGGCAATATTGATAAGGAAAAGGTGAAGGTATCCGCCGGGAATGGTATGGCTTCAGGTGCTGTAGCCGGTGGTGGATCTGCGGACGCAGTGCCGGTTCAGCCGGTTGCTTCTACGATTCCACCTGCGCCGGTTGATGTGTCAGCTGATACGGTTAATTATGTGCCGGTGGACTGCGATGTGTATCTGGCAAAGGCAGAGGAGGCTATACGTAAGGATGGCCTACAGGTTAATCCGCTGAATCGTGCCTATTACTTCTGGTCTTATGCGGTTAACTTTGATCTTCGTGTTGTGCCCCGTATGTTCCGGGTGGACGAGGCTAAAAAATTGATGAATAAGTGTCTGGAGTTGTTTAGCGAGGCTTTCAAATATCAGACCAGCCTTTCCTATGTGCCTTCGCCGGTTCAGGCTTCGAGTCTGAATACTTTTATGCTTAAGCTGAAAAAGGATTATGAGAAGGCTAATAATT
>DAOTVU010000053.1:0-21223 GCA_034436215.1 Dehalococcoidia bacterium | reverse complement strand
GCTCAGATTCCAGCGACTTTATTCTATTCTGCAATTCTACTATTTTATCATTCAACCTCAGGATTACCTCAACACCTGCCATGTTTATGCCCATATCGTCCATAAGAACCTTAATTCTCCTCAGCTTCTCAATATCCGCCTCTGAATAGTAGCGGATATTGCCTTCTGAACGATAAGGCTGTACCAGACCCAGCTTCTCGTAATACCTGAGTGTATGGATCTCGCAGCCCAGAATCCTGGCTGCAATGCTTATCACATACTTCGGTTCGTCGGCTTTCCGAGGCATCCTATCTTATCACCTCACAGTTGCTACTTCAAATCAGTTCGGTCTTAAATTTCTCAACTGCTCAAATAAGCTTCGCTCCTTTTCATTCAAATTGACCGGCAGTACGACCGATATCTTGGCCAGCATATCGCCTCTGGCCGTATCATTGAGCTTCGGCATACCCTGCCTGGCCAGCCTGAATACCCGCCCGTTCTGCGTCTCCGGTGGGATCCTCAATGCCAGTTTGGTGCCCTTAAGCGTGGGTACCTGTACCTCACCGCCCAGAACGGCCGTGGTCAATGCCACAGGCACTTCCACCATAAGATCATCGCCCTCACGTTTGAACAGGGGATGCGGCATTACTTTAACCACCAGATAAAGGTCTCCGTTCGGCCCGCCGACGCCCGGGTTGCCCTCACCGGCTATCCTGATACGTGACCCATCTTTCACACCGGGTGGAATTTTCACTTCAAGTCGCCTGGGTTTGATTACCCTGCCACTGCCTCCGCACTGGCTGCACATGCTATTTCTTACCCTCCCCAGACCCTGACAGGCAGGGCATGTCATCTCGGTTTGCAAATCGAGCAACCTCTTGGTGCCATTGAATGCTTCTTCAAGCGTCACTTCGATAGAATGCTCGATATCCTCTCCACGTCGTGCAGCACGGCGACCTCCGGTTCTGGTGCCGGTCGCTCCAAAGCCCTTGAACAAATTTTCAAATACCTCGTTGAGATCGCCCATATCCACGGTCTCAAACGTGGTAAAAGGCGTGCCACCACCTCTGCCGTAGCCGGTGTACTGCTGCCTGGCCTGTTCGCGGGCGCGTGCGAACGCCTCGGCGTTTTCGAAATCCGCACCGTACATATCATATTTCTTCCGCTTCTCCGGATCGGAAAGCACCTCATAAGCTTCATTGATTTCCTTGAATTTAGCTTCAGCGACTTTATCACCCGGATTGACGTCGGGATGATATTTGCGCGCCAGCCTGCGGTAAGCCGCCTTTATATCCTTCTCAGCGGCACCACGGGGAACCCCAAGTATGCTGTAATAATCTTTCTGCGCCATTTCTTCACCTTTCACCGGATTATAAGGAATTCATATTATTATGTCAATGTTTCTGATAATTTTTAACCATTTATATAATAATATATATTAGAATACTTGACAAATTTTATTAGGTTATATAATATATAAATTGAGTGGAGCCCCTGATAATAAAATCTTATGAAAGGAGGTAACGAAATGAACATTGTAAGATGGGAACCATTCCGCGAGATGGTAACTTTAAAGTCGGCCATGGACAAGCTGCTAGAAGACAGCTTTGTAAGGTGGCCTAAATTCGCCGATTTTGAGGAGGGGACGGTGATGCCTGCTATTGACATCTTCGAGGATAAGGATAAGGTGGGCATCAAAGCTTCTATGCCGGGCGTGAAACCGGAAGATGTCGAGATCAGCATCACTAATGGGTCGGTTACCATCAAAGGTGAGACCAAATCCGAACAGGAAATCAAAGAGGAAAATTATGTCCGCAAGGAACGCCACTATGGTACCTTCTCCCGCACAATCGCGCTTCCTTCGGGCTTGAAGATAGATAAGGCAGAGGCTACCATGGAGCACGGCGTTCTTACTCTGGAAATCCCCAGAGCCGATGAGGTAAAGCCCAGAACTGTAAAAATCAAGGCTAAGAAAGAGCCGGAAAAAATTGAAGCTAAAGAGGCCAAAAGCTAACTTTTACAGCGGGCTCCACTCAATGGCCTTATGACTTCAAAGAGCTTGCTCAGGATCTGACCGGTAGCGCCCCATATTATTTTTTGGTTAATTTCATATGTATGAATGGGAATGATTTTATCGCCATACTGCCGGTCTTCGACGGTAATCCTGGCTTTATACATGAGATCGTATATGGGGATTGAAAATATATCTTTAACTTCGTATTTATCCGGCATGAATCTGTAAGGATACGGTATTACACCGACAAAGGGGGTAATCCTGTAATATGAAGTCTCGGTTACTGCATCATCGAGAACACCGAGAATTTCGACATCATCCGGCCGGAGGCCAATTTCTTCAAAGCTCTCACGCAGAGCCGTTTCTTTAAGATCACGATCCTGAGGATGGCGGCCCCCGCCGGGAAAGGAAATCTGTCCCTTATGATGCATAAGATGTTCCGTACGCTGCGTAAAAACTATGTGGCATTTTCCATCTTTTTCAAAGATGGGTATGAGTACAGCAGATTCTTTATAACTGCTGTCCTGAATAACCAGCCTCGTTCTGGAGGCAAGGGCCTGTTTAATCGCCTCTTTCATGCTGATGATTTATCATACAACCTGGAGGCAGATTATGCCAAATCCTGTTCCGACAGATCCGGTAACGCCTTTTGGGTTATACCGTATTTAAAATTTGATTATATGTTCTCTAATTGTTTATACTGAAAAGTTGAGGTTCTGTATTTATGGCACAGACAAAGGATTACTATAACATACTGGGTGTACCCAGAGGAGCCAGTGAGGAGCAGATTAAAAAGGCCTACCGCAAGCTGGCGATGGATTATCATCCCGATCGGAATCGCAGTCCGGAGGCCACGGAAAAATTTAAGGAAATAAATGAAGCCTACGAAGTTCTCTCGGACTCTCAAAAGCGCGCCTATTACGATCGTTACGGCCGTGTGCCGGGCAACGGCGACAGCATAGGCTTCGATACTTTCGAATTCGGTGGGCTGGGCGATATCTTCGAGGCATTTTTCGGTGGTGCAGCATCGACCACCCACAGGCGCTCGCCACACAAAGGTAAAGATATCGGAACCACCGTAAACCTCACATTTGAAGAGGCCTTTTACGGGGCAAACAAAGAGGTGGAAATCTCCAGAATAGAGCTCTGCAGTGTATGTAAGGGCATCGGCTGTAAACCGGGTACCAATCCTGAGAAATGCCCCGAGTGCAACGGCACCGGCCAAATACGGCGTAGCCAGCAGAGCATTTTCGGTCGATTCATCCAAACATCCACCTGCAGTATGTGTCAAGGTGAAGGCACCATTATTGTTACACCATGTCCTCATTGTAAAGGTAACGGACGGGAAAGGGTCAAACGTAAAATCACCGTTAATATACCGGCCGGTGTAGATGAAGACAGCCAGATGAAAATACCTCGGGAAGGCGATGCCGGTTATTACGGTGGATCACCCGGAGACCTGTTTATCAGATTTGAGATCGCACCACATAGATATTTCGTGCGTAAAGGGGCTGATATCGTCGTGGCAGTACCCCTGAATTTCGCCCAGGCTGCCCTTGGCTGTAATATAGATATTCCGACTATGGATGGAAAGTATACGCTTAAAATCGCTCCGGGTGTCCAGCATGGAAAAGTTTTCCGTATCAAGGATAAAGGTTTCCCCAAGATCAACTCGAGAGGCAGAGGCGATCTGATAACTGTGATTAAAATACTGACCCCTGATAAGCTTGATGCGAAGCAGAGACATCTGCTTGAAGAGCTTGCAGCCAGCTTACCCCGGGTGGAGGATTTTCAGCGACCGGACGATGAAATCCTCAACTATATTGATAACCGCTAACCGATAAAATCCGGGCATTGAGATACTCAGGATCTTACCCGTGCACTTTTATCGCCTATCTTCGACTCTGTGCCGGCTTGAAGCCGCATGATATTGCTTCGATGCTGGTATATTATTAATGCAGCCGCCACCAGGCCATAGAGCAGATAGACGGGAGCGGTAACGGCCAGTACGGCCATAGCCGCAAATGCCAGCAATGCACCCAGAGAAGCGACCATAGAGCCGAGTGAAACATATCTGGTAATCAACACCACGATAACGGCGGCTATCAGGGCAATCAGTGCAACCATCCAATTGATAACAACCAGACCGCCGAAGAAAGTAGCTACCCCTTTGCCACCTTTAAATCCTATATAGGCAGACCAGTTGTGTCCGACCATAGCCATAATGGCAGCCAGTATCTGCGCTACCTGCATATGGATGTCATAGCCCAGTATATAGATAATTTCCTTATCCATAATAAGCATGGATAAAAGTACCGGAATGGCAGATTTGGCCAGGTCGAGTACAAGTGTTATCAATCCCGATTTTGCACCCAGTACCCGGAATACGTTTGTGGCTCCTATATTTCCGCTGCCGTATTTCCGTATATCTATTCCGGCCATCCTCCGGCTGATAATCAGCCCGAACGGCACTGCGCCGCATAAATAGGCTATAGCAGCAATCGATACGAGTTTAATTGCTATTATCACGGGATACCCCTCCATATTTTCCAGTCCTTTTTGACGCTTTTTTAAAAAGCATTTTTAAAGATGTACCCGAAAAACCGAATGTCTGGCGCAGTCTATTCTCAAGATAGCGCTCATATGAAAAATGTAACAGATCCGGGTCGTTTACCACAAATGTAAACGTAGGAGGATTTATGCTCTTCTGGTAAGCCCTGAAAATCTCCAGCCGCCGCGTACCTCTCGGAGGAGGCGTGTGAGATAGCTGGGCATCTTTGATCAAGCTATCTATAACACTATCCGGCAACATCTTCTGTCTTTCCTGCCATACCTGTAGGGCCACAGGCATGATATCTTTCACTCCCCTGCCCGTTAAAGCAGATACAAAGAGAACCGGCGCATGCGCTACAAACTTGAGTCTCCGGTCAATGAGATCGATATAAACGTCCTTCATTCCTTCATCCACCAGATCCCACTTGTTAACGAGAAGGACAATACCCTTCCACGCTTCCTTAATATAGCCTGCTATGTGAGTATCCTGTGCCGTGATAAAATCGCCAGCATCCATAACCAGCAGTGCTACATCACAGCGGTCTATGGCACGCAGTGTGCGGACCAGCGTATAATATTCCAGCCCCATACCGATCTTTCCTCTTTTTCTCAAACCTGCTGTATCTATAAGAATTACTTCCATATCGCCATATTTAACAACGGTATCCACCGCATCCCGGGTTGTGCCCGCCTCGCTATCGACTATCGATCTTTCTTCCCCCACAAGTTTATTGAGCAACATCGATTTACCAACATTGGGTCGGCCCACAATAGCCAGCTTGGGAATTCCATCTTTCTCTTCAGCCGGTCCTGTTTCGGGAAGGCTATTAATCAGGCGTTCTTGCAATTCGAGGATACCCTTCCCATGATGGGCACTGACGGGTATAGGGTCACCCATCCCAAGTTTGTAAAATTCGACGCTGGAAGCGCGCAGGTTTTCCGTCTCCGCCTTATTTGCAACCAGAACAACCGGTTTCCCCAGCTTACGCAATTGATCGGCAATTTCAAAATCGGCCGAAACCACTCCTTCCCTTACATCCACCATAAAAACGACAGCATCAGATTCATTAATAGCTGTCTCAACCTGCTGCTTTATTTTCGTGCTTATACGGTCGCCCGGCTGGGGCTGCAGACCGCCGGTATCAATCAGTGTCACATCACGTCCCAGCAGATTAGTACTCGCAAATACACGATCACGGGTCGTTCCCGGCATATCCTCGACAATAGCGATAGGTGCACCGGCCAACCTGTTAAATAAGGTCGATTTACCGACATTCGGCCTTCCGACGATACATATCAAGGGTTTCATTTTAGTGATTTAATTGTAGCAGAAGAACTGGAAAATAATTAATGCGTAATGTTACGGAAATTAAGACGTTATCTGTAGATGTATCTTAAAAGACAACGCTGAAAATGCAGTCTATTTTCCGCCTGATCAAAGATAACAGAGCGATATCGATCTATTATGCCCACAGCAACTTCTTCTCCATGATGGGCCGGCAGTGGATGCATAACTATGGCATCTTTTTTAGCATATGATAACAACCTATCATTAATCTGATAACCGCTGAAGGCAATACGACGCTGCTCATATTCCTCCTCCTGCCCCATACTTGTCCACACGTCAGTGTATAGTATATCCGCATCTCTGGCTGCCATCTCCGGCTCTTCCAGCAACATGATCTGACTGCCACTCTGTTCGGCATATTTGCTGGCGATCATCAGTACACTATCTTTTATACTGTATTCCTGCGGAGAAGCTATGAGAAAGTTGATACCTACCATCGAACATGCAATCACCAGACTGCTGGCAACATTATTACCATCACCAATAAAAGCCAGATTCAAGCCCTTAAACCTGCCTTTACGTTCGTATATGGTCGCCAGGTCAGCCAGCACCTGGCAGGGATGCTCGCAATCAGAAAGAGCATTTATTACCGGCACACTCGCATATTCTGCCAGCATCTCCAGTGTGTGGTGTAAAAAAGTTCGGGCGATAATGCCATGAACGTATCTACTGAGCACATGTGCCACATCGGGCACCGACTCGCGTTTGCCCAGACCAACTTCATCCGGCGACATGTAAATCGGGAAGCCGCCAAGCTGATGAATACCCAGCTCAAAGCTCAATCTGGTACGCAGTGATGGTTTCTCAAAAAGTAGAACAATATTTTTACCGCTCAGCACCTGAGGCCAGGGACCCTTCTTGGTTTTTATCGTTTCTTCTACCAGCAGCTCAACTTCATCTACGGTTAAATCGGCTACCGATAATATGTCTCTTTTGGGCAAGACTATCAACTCCTTCGCTAATGCAACAGTATATCATAATCGACCGGCATAAAATAACAGCCATAATTTTATATAAACTGCCGTATATGCTTATCCAGTTCACCCACCGGGAACTGCCAGGAGAATATCAATTATATCATTGTCTTTCAGACTACGATCCTCGAGCCTTCTAACATCCTTCCGATTCACCGTAATATAAGAATATTTGATTATATTCCGGGTGAATTTACGACCCTTCTTTTGCCATTCTTCTTTAAATTTTTTACCATAATTTTGCTCAATTTTAGCAAGTGCCTCATCAACGGTATCCGCCGCAATCACAACACTATCAATTCCCAGGTATAATCGCCAGATGCCATTAAATCTAACCGTTACCTTTGCCATTTTTACCCCAGTTATTTGTAGTTGAACAAGCTCTACCTATCATTTAGAAACTCATATCTACCGGCACAGGCCGGACATTCGGGATCCTTTTCCACCCGAACATTATCAATTGTTATAGGCCACAAATCTATTACCGTCAAATTGGGGTTGATCTCGGCAGAGCCGATTATTATCTTTATAGCTTCTGTCGCCTCAATTGCACCGATTATCGCGGGGATCATTCCAATAACACCTATGCTTGTATTATCCGCGAGGTCATACATCGGTAAAAATGGAGGGAACACACATCGCAGGCACGGAGTCACGCCGGGTATGATATTCATAGTCATCCCCTGCGTAGCAATGGCTCCACCATAGATATATGGTATGCGCAATTTCAATGCCGCATCATTAAGTATATAACGTGACTCCAGATTATCCAGGCCGTCCAGCAACACATTTACACCCGTACACAGTTTTTCTATGTTGCCCGCTGTTGCATTAGCCACTATCCCCTCTACAGTAACGTCCGAATTGATTTTCTTCAGATGCTTTTCAGCTGCAACCGCTTTGGGAATCTGTTTTCTGGCATCTTCTTCATTAAAAAGTACCTGTCGGTGCAAGTTGCGGTACTCAACAACGTCCCGATCTATGATGCGTATTTTACCCACACCCGCCCTAACCAGAAGATCGGCTATATTGCAACCGAGTGCACCACAGCCGATCACCGCCACCGTGCTGGAAAATAACTTCTCCTGGCCTACCTTGCCCCAGAACGGCAATGCCATCTGCCGGTTATACCTGTTATAAACCGATTCGCTTTTATCCATTTAATTAAAGTGCTTACCTGGCATAACAATCTGCTGCCAATTTTTACAGGTAAATTATCTCGGATTGATAATTGAGAGCGATAAATAACAGCATATATTCTTTTAGATGTCGTGTTATCAGGAAGTTCTGTCTAATGTGTTCTCGGCCATTTTTGCCCAACCATGCGGCAAGTTCGCTATTGGTCAGCAACTGCTTTAACGCATAGGCTGCACCATCGATGCTATAGCAAAGAAGTCCGGTATATTTATTGATAACCTGCAGAGGTATGCCACCTACTGCCGTAGCTACTACGGGCTTACTCTTCCACAGAGCTTCGCTAATAGTGAGTCCAAATCCCTCCTTCAATGATTTCTGTATTATTATTGTAGCCGCTCGCTGTAAAGCATTTATTTCAATATCACTTTCAGGCGGTATCAACAGTACCTTAATATCCTTATCATCCGAAGCATAATCCATAACATCTTTTAAAACCCCTTCGTATTCTGGATCATCCGTTGCAGTTCCGCCTGCAAGAACCAACTGACAATCTATTCCCTTTTTTACCATTTTAAATGCCTGGATAACCCCTACAGGATCTTTGAGCCGATCAAATCGCGATATCTGCACTATGGAAGGTTTTTCAGGATCGATTCCATACTTATTTAATGTATTTTCTATAACGGAACGTGAAAGTTCGATATTTTTATCACTCAGCGGATCGATAGAAGGTGAAATTATGAATTGCCTGATATTTAATGGATGAGCGAAATTGGGGGCCGAAAAAATCACTGCATCGTATTTTTCTATAGTCTTTTCCAGAAACTGCCACACATTATCATCCGGGTTAGAAACATCCACGTGACAGCGCCAAATCCACCTTCCACCAGTCTCGTTCTTGCGGCTTATAAGCATAGCGGGCTGTGGATCGTGTATAAAATATATATTCCCACCCGGCCTCAAGATATCCAGGTTTTGCCTGTTAATATCGAGGTAGTGATCATATTCCTCCTGGCTTATATGTTGATCCATCCCATGCAGCGCATTATGTATTTTTTTTGTAATATCAAAGAATCTTTCATCACCGCGGATAACATCCCACGTAGCATCGATGCCAAGTTGATTTAGCAATGGCACCATTCTATTTAATATTTCAGCAACTCCGCCACCAGAATAAGTCGAGTTTATATTTTGAACTTTAATGCCCCGTAGATGGTCAGCCAGCAATTTTAGTTCATCAATTGTGTTTTTACCAACGATAGGCAAATAATCGTCGAGTTTATGAACGGTTGATTTATTCGTTTTATTAACCATAATTTATCACTTTATACGCTTTTCTATTTGCTGTATTATCTGAGATCTCAAAGCTTCCAATGTATATGTATAGGGAACCATTTCATCCAGCTTATCTGCCAGGTCATCTTCACCCAAACAATCTTTGAACCATACCGAAAAATCGTTTGATCTCTTCTGCAGTCTCAATCTTGATTCGAATACGTGATAATATAGGGAGCCTATTGTAATTTTACGTACAACCTCAACGAATTCTCTCAGATCAGAAGCATAAAACGGTGTGGGTAATACGATGCTTATCGACTTTACGAAATTAAATTCGCGTCCGGCTTTTATATTTTTTATATCGGGTTTTTCTAATAAATATTGCTCTATGGTCTTTATTATAGCTGACTTTAAAGCGCTAAGACTTGTATAGGCCAATGTGTCAATATTGGCAAGTTTTTCGCTCAAAACAGGTTCGTCCAGCGCATCTCCGACCCATATAGAGAAATCGTTGGCGGGCTCGGGCGTTAGATAATGATGTTCCTCTAAAAAATGATGGGTATGATAATATATTACGGCATCCGGAGATTCTCTGATCATATCAACCAGATCGGTAATATATGATGCTTTCTGCCCTGTCAGTTCTTTTAAATGTAATCTTGTAAAGAATCGAAAGGGCGTATCTGCTTTTTTCAGTGGATGACCGTAATTTATAATCGATTCCTTTATGAGTTTGCTATTGGGTAAAATCAATATATTTTGGTCGGGTGTTTTTAACTTTATATTGCGCCACCCCATTTCAATTATATATCCCTCATCACCCGAACCGAGCTTAATAAAATCGCCTACCCTTGCCAATCTACTGGCAGCTATCTCAAAACCGGAAAATACATTAAGAATTGCGTCCCGCAGTGCGACCACGGCAATAAGAATCAAAGCCGAAATTAATATAAGCAAAGGGGTTATAGGCCATCCCCAGAAATCCACCAAAATAAGTACCCCTACAACCAGTATCGTTGTTCGAAGAGCGGCGGCCACATATTTTTCAGGTAACTTCAGTCCCCTAAATTCATTAAGATATAAAGTCAGCAACCGGTCGATTAAAATAATCATCAACCAGATTATAGATATTATAAATATACTTGCTATCAGTTTTACTATGACATCTTTAATACCATGTGGGATCTCAGATATCTGTATCGAAACAAAAGCTCCAAATAATATAAACCAGAAAAATATCGGACCCCGAGTTGAATGAATAATAGTTTCCTGTCCACTCCAGCCTGACCTTGAAAGTGACTTGATAAGGTAATTATAGATCACCCTTCTTGCCCATAAGCCTATTATGCAAAATGCCATAAAGACGGAAAAGGGAACTATTATATTGACCCAATTCTGGTTTAGCCATTCAGCCATAATTTTCACCTAAACAATTTTATTTAATTCTGTCAGAAATGTAACCACTTCTGAAGTGGAGTTCAAGTAATAATTAGCCGCGGAATTTACCCGGTTATCACCTACAAATATGGAAATGCCTCCACGGGCATTTACAGCTTTAAATGCATCTTCATCTGTCAGGTCATCTCCCAGATATATGGCTAAAATCCGGTCTTTTCTGGATGAAGTCAGATGCTTGCTGATTATTAAATCGACTGCTTTCCCCTTATCCCATGCTATAGCTGGTCTTATTTCATGCACTTTTTTTCCATGAAATGTTTTAACCTTGCCAATTTTTCGGGCAATTTCGACCGTATTTTCAAAAGTCGTATGAAGCTGCGGGAGTTTTTCTTCATCAACCATGCGATAATGAATACTTAAAGTCATGCCTTTGTCTTCTATAATAACACCTTTGATGTTACTTAGCGCTTTTCTCAACACAAGTGTCATAAGACGCATGAGAGAAGTAATTTCATCTGTCAAAGGATATATAAATTTAATTCCCGGCCCCTCTATCTCAAAGCCGTGGTTACCGGCATACAAAGCACCATCAATGCCTATTTTTGCCCTGACATCTGTCAGTGATCTGCCACTAATAAAACCGACACTTAATCGCCTCTTTTTTACCAGTTCCTGTAAAATTTTACGTGTATCGTTGCCAAGTTGAGCATCTTCTGGATTCTCCGCGATAGGAGTTAGCGTGCCATCATAATCACACAATAAAAATTTATTGGTATGCTGCGTAATTTTTTCACATATTTCTTTCCAGTTATTGAATAAATAATCCATGATGTTTTTATGCCGATTCTATACGAACAAGCTCATCTATTATGTCAGCAGCCCATTTGTAAATATTATTATTTCTTACTTTATTCCTCATTGACACCATCTTTTTTCTGCGTATCTCCGCAGGTAACTTTAAAGCCGCTCGTATTGAATCAGCCATGCCATGAATATCGTAGGGATTAATCAATAATGCCTCGGTCAATTCACGGGCTGCGCCGGTGAACATGCTTAAAATCAATACTCCATCTTCATCATAGCGGCTGGAAACAAACTCCTTAGCCACAAGATTCATGCCATCGTGTAACGAGCTTACTATACAGAAGTCAGCCATTTTTCTGAGTGCCAACAGCATCGTCGGAGACTTATGCTCTTTTATGAAAATTATCGGTTCCCAGTCGTCAACCCGATGTTTATCGTTTATTTCATTCACGAGTTCCTCAATTTCCCTGTTGAGTTCTCTGTAGCGCGCAATTTTGATCCGGCTTGGTTCGGCAATTTGAAAAAAAACCAGCCGCTTTTCATATTTATATTCTGGATATATTGACAGTAATAGGTCGATAGCCTTTAATCTCTCGGGAATACCTTTGGTATAGTCAATTCTATCAATGCCGATCCCGATTATTTTATCTGCAAGTTTATAAATATTCATCAAGTTTATTATTTCCCGATTGACCTCATCCGTTTGTGCGTCACCGGATATTGCTTCGAAATCAACGCTTATTGGAAAAGGCATCACATACGTAACATGGTTACCTCGACTTATAGAATAATTTTCGTAATCGACCTTGCACTCCAATGCACGATCTACCGTTTGAATAAAATTATCCCTGTGGTAGGAAATATGAAATCCGAGTAAATCGTTGCCGAGTAAACCGTCAAGGATCTCATTTTGCCACGGACAAATTCTGAATGCCTCTCTATTAGGCCAGGGAATATGCCAGAACTGGGCGGTAATAACTCTATTATTTTTTGCCCGGATCAATCTCGATAATAAGGTTAAATGATAATCCTGTATAAAAATCAAAGCTTTCCGGTCTTTAACCGCATCAAGAACAGCATCTGCAAAAAGTTGATTTACCCGTTTATAGGCATGCCAATCCTCCGCATTAAACGCGGGCCTTTGATAGACAATATGACATAACGGCCATAAAGTTTCATTGGAAAAACCCATATAATATCTATCAACTTCCTCTTCCGTTAGCCATACACGTTTTAATTTATAGCTTGGTGCATCCGGTGGCACAGATACGCAATTATTATCATCTGTAACATCTTTATCAGCAGTGCCGTTACCGTGAGCCACCCAAATTCCGCCACACGACCGCATGACCGGATCGAGTGCTACTGTTAAGCCGCTTGCAGGCATAATACATTCTATTCCCTGTGTCGTATAATTATGTATGTATGGTTCACGATTAGATACAACGACAAAAAGATAATCGGATAATTTCTCCTTTACCAACTGTTGCAAACTTTCCTTATTCCACATTCCACATATAACCCCCCGATAATGAATTATCAAATATATTTTAAAATATCAGTAATCGCCTATTTAGGGTATTCAAAATATGCCGGCAATGCAAAACCTCCAATTTAAGAAATTGATACGATCCCTGATTTAATTTTTCCCTGATACAGCCTTTTATGCTGGATAATGTCACATCAACATCCCACCTCCAATACCATGTAGTGTGTTTAACGCCGCCCTAATGGTATCATATATATTATATAGATGCTTTTGAAATTTCACGGTAACGGCGGTAGACGATGTCTAAAGAAAAACCTCTGCTGATTCTTTTCGATGGTAACGCACTTGTGCATCGTGCATTTCATGCCCTACCACCACTAAGCATAAGCAAAACCGGTGAAATGGTAAATGCCGTTCAAGGATTTGCCAGCACGCTACTCAAGCTGTTGCGTGAAAACAAACCGGATTACTGGGCAATCGCCTTTGATCGTCATGCGCCTACGTTCCGCCACCAGCTGTTTACAGAATATAAAGCACTTAGACCACCAACTCCAGCCGAACTTATCACCCAGATAGAGCGTGTGCATCAGCTTGCAGAAGCATTTAACCTGCCCATATTTGAACTCGATGGTTACGAAGCCGATGATATTATCGGAACCATAAGCCGTATAGCTGCCGATACCGGCATAGAAACACTTATCATCACCGGAGATAATGATCTGTTGCAAATTGTTTCGCCATCTATCAAAGTCATGGCCCCCAGAAAGGGCTTTGCCGATACGGTGATTTATGATGAAACGGCGGTTATGCAAAAATACGGCATCAAGCCGTACCAGCTTACCAGTTATAAAGCCCTGGTCGGCGATACCTCAGATAACATCCCGGGAGTCAGGGGTATCGGTGAGAAAACTGCCGTCCGATTGTTACAAAAATACGATGACCTCGAAGGCATTTACGCACATATTGAAGAAATTGAACCTGAAAAATTGCGCACGCTGCTTAAAGATAGTTACGATGTAGCATTGCAAAATTACAGGCTGGCCAGGATAGTCACGGATGTTCCCCTATCAGTTGATTTTAAAGCGCTGGCAGTAAGTTCTTATAACCGAGATAAGGTAGTTGAGTTATTCCGGGAACTCGGTTTTTCCAGCCTGCTGTCACGCTTGCCCGAGGAAATAGGCATGGAAAATGGTGCAGAGATAAAACTTGTCCGGCCACCAGAGAATTATCGTATCATCAGCACCATCGAGGACCTGGATAATCTGGTCCTGAGAATGTCTTATAGTGGCACTTTTTCCCTATCGGTCATACCATCCGGTGAAGACCCCATGCAGTCCAATCTCGTTGGCATCGCTATAGCTCCCGCATGTGGTGAGAGTTACTACCTGCCGCTCGGACACAGAACACTCAGTCAAACGGCTGGGTTACCAACAGACAGGGTTATAGCCGCAATTCGGAGTTTTATGGAAGAAAAGCGGTATATGCGGGTCGCCTATGACGGCAAGACGCATATTATCTTATGTAAACAACATTCCATAAATCTGGAAAGGATCGATTTTGATGTTCTAATTGCCGCCTATTTACTGGGGGAAAAATCGCTCAAGCTGAAATCGCTGGCATTTAATAAAATAGGGATGGAGATTTTATCACTTGCAGATCTAATCGGCACCGGAGCGAAACAGAAACCGGCTGCCGATCTGGATATCAACCAGGCCGCAAAACTTGGTTGCAGTGAAGCAGAGGCTATACTCGGGTTAAGAGAGAAACTGGAAAGCGAATTGCGCTCTGACGAACTGTGGAATTTATTTACTGATGTAGAAATGCCTCTTGTACCACTGCTGGCTCAAATGGAAATCAACGGCGTACTGGTTGATAAAGCGCTTTTAATGGAGTTATCGTCCAGTCTGGGAGCTGAGATGGTCAAGCTCGAAGTCGATATCTACAATGCGGTCGGTCACCGATTTAATATAAATTCCCCTCAGCAACTATCCGCTGTCCTGTATTCCGAGTTAAAACTCGAATCAAAATCAAAACGAAGAACACAGAGCGGATTTTCCACGGATGCTTCGGCCCTTGAAGAGCTCAAGGGTACACATCCGGTTATCGAACTAATTCTGCAGTACCGTCAGATCGCTAAGCTTAAATCAACCTATACAGATGCTCTGCCCCAGCTGATAAATCCGCGTACCGGACGCATACATACCAGATATAATCAAACCGGAACTTCAACCGGACGTCTCTCGTCAAGCGAACCGAACCTTCAGAATTTGCCTGTACGCGGCGAAATCGGTTCAAAAATCAGACAGGCCATTATTGCTCAGCCCGGATGGTTGTTGCTTTCGGCAGATTACTCGCAAATCGACCTGCGGGCCCTGGCACATATTTCAAGGGACCCCGAATTGATCGCAACTTTTAACAGGGACGAAGACATTCATACTCACACAGCATCAGAAGTATTCGGCGTGCCGGATTCAGAGGTGTCACAGCGTATGCGGCGTGCTGCCAAGACCATTAATTTCGGCGTCATCTATGGTATGAGCGGATATGGTCTGCAGCAGGCCACAGATCTTTCCAGAGAAGAAGCAGAGCTATTTATTTCAACCTACTTTAACCGATATCCCGGGGTCAGGAACTATATTGAGACAACCAAAAAACAGGCTGCTGAGCTGGGCTATGTTCAAACGGTTTTAGGACGCAGACGTTATATCCCGGAAATAAACTCGCCCAACCGCATAGCCCGGGAAGCTGCAGAACGTATGGCTATCAACATGCCGGTCCAGGGTACCTCGGCAGATATTATCAAGTTAGCCATGATCAATTTACACCATGAAATGCAGAAACTCAAGCTAAAATCTATGATGATACTACAGGTGCATGATGAGCTTGTTTTTGAAGTCCCCGAGGAAGAGCTGGATAAAATGAAACAGCTTGCTCAGGACATAATGCCCTCTGCCATGAAACTGATTGTCCCTCTTAAAATCGACATTAAAGTTGGTAAAAATTGGGGTGAAATGAGCTGATGCCTGAACTACCAGAAGTTGAAACGATAGTGCAGGGCCTTAAACCGCTTCTTTTGGGTAGATCGTTCAGACAGGTAAAAATTTACGATGAACATATATTATATAACATTGAACCAGAGATATTTTGCAACCGGGTAGCCGGCAAACAGATAACCGATTTAGAGAGGCGCGGAAAGTACATTATTTTCAAATTTCTTTACGGTGAAACTATGCTACTCCACCTTCGCATGACCGGTGCTTTATTATGGAATCCCCTTGAAAATGAGCCTTACACCCGCCTGGAATTCTTCACCGATGACGGTGGACATCTGGTTTATTCTGATGTAAGACGACTTGGTAGAATCTATTTAACCGATCATCCCCGAGAATTACTGGAAAAATTGGGGGTCGAGCCACTAAGCGATAATTTTACTGCAGCCCGTTTAATTGAATTGATGAAAAGACGTTCAACACCGATTAAAGCCGTATTGTTAAATCAAAAACTGATCGCCGGTATTGGCAATATGTATGCCGACGAGGCACTCTTCAAAGCGAGAATTCATCCCATGCAGCCGGCATCTTCTCTCGATTGCAATGAAATCAAATCATTACACAGGGCAATCAGAGAGGTACTGAAAAAGGGCATTAAGAATAATGGGGCTTCTGTACGCAACTATCGCCGTACCAACGGAGAACCGGGAAGAGCACACCTTGAATTTGCCGTTGCCCATCAAAGGGGTAATTGCTGCCCGCGCTGTGGAACACCCATCATCCGCATTGTTGTTCACCAGCGCGGCACTTATTTTTGCCCACACTGCCAGACCAAAAAATAATTAACTAATAAATTCTCGAGGAGGTTACTATGGCTGAATCAGCTTCAAAGGCTCTGTCATTACTACGCGATGGCAGTCATTTTCAATGGTATATTATACCGTTATTGTTGCTGGTGATGTACGTATATGCCAATGAAATCGAGCGGAGAAATTGGAGTCTCGTTATGGCGGGACTGGCCTTCTGGCTTATGGATTGGTTCAATGAAATCTGGAATGGTCTTGTCTTTCATTTTACCGGCTTTGCGCCGGTCTGGGGAACTCCCGGAAATGGAAGCTCACTGGTTATTCTGATCGGACTTAATATCGAGATCTGCTTCATGTTTGCTGTCATGGGAATCGTTATGTGCAAGCAGCTTCCCGCCGATAAAAATCTCAAAGTTTTCGGCATACCCAATCGTCTCCTTTACGCGATGATCGGATCTGCACTGGCCGTTTTTGTGGAATGCCTGCTCAACTGGGTTGGCGCATTAACCTGGGAATACCCGTGGTGGAATATACATGCTCCCTGGCTGATATGGCTTATCGGCTATATGCCCTTTTTCCTTGTTTCGTTCTGGGTTTTCGATATGAAATCGATTAAAAATAAACTTATTACTACCGGCACAATTTTGGCGGTTGACGGCATCGCCCTCATCGTATTTATGGGTGTGCTCAAATGGATTTAAAGAATATACGATAGACCATTTTGATATTTACTGGCCTGCATAAAAAGTATCGTTAATGGAATATCGGCCAGACTAAAGTATGACCTGTCTATCATACTGAAGAACGATAATATGCGGGACACACAGTGGTTAAAACTCAGACCTGACTCCGATTACAGTTACCGGCATTTCAGCTAAACTAAATATTCAATTAATCTTTAATCGGAGTATCTTTAAATGATTTCATCTAATAACATCGTACGTGAAAAAATAAGCTCAAATATATATAAAGAGACTGTTTCTTTTGGAAACCATGGCGTAGATCTCAAAGGAACGCTTTATTTACCCATAATCGCCGGCAAAAATGATCGTGTTCCCGGTGCGGTTATGTGCCATGGCTACGGGGCAGATCGAGAGGTTTTCGAAAATAGTGCCCGGGAACTTGCTGCCGAGGGTGTGGTCGTTCTTACTTTTGATTTCCGCGGACATGGTTCGAGCGGTGGTATGCTCGACGGCAGTATAGTTGAAGATGTTATGGATGCGTGGAATTATCTTCATGACAGACCGGAAGTAGATCACAAGCGCATGGGGTTGATCGGGCACAGCATGGGAGCTTTTTCTGCCATCCTTGCAGCGGGGAAACTTAAAAAGGCAAAGGTGCTGGTTGCTCTGTCATGCCCCTCAGAAATTAGGAATAAGGTCGCTTTGGACGTCGCCCATTTTGCACATCCCCTGTTGAGGATATTTACAGAGATTATTTTTAAAATCACCAGGGTTATCTACAGGTTGAAGGTAAGAGTTGACTGGAATAAATTTATCGAATTCTGGCCAAAGGCAAAACCATCGCAATCGCTGTCGGAACTTGGAGACTGTCATAAACTTTTCGTCTTCTGTCTGGGAGATATTGCCGCACCGTACAATAAGTTTGTCTATTCATATGCTACTGCCGCTGAGCCCAAACAGATGCTGGTTACAACCGGCAACCACAATTCTCCAATGGAGTCGGCGTCCCTGCGCCGTCAGTGGCAAAAATGGACCATTCAGGCACTCCATGGGCGCCTTAAACATTGAGCAACTTCGTCAAGAATGCCTCCTTTAAGATAGAGGGCTTTGATCAAAGCCCTCTATCTTTTATTTATCTTAGACATTTATAATTATGGAAGTCAGTTTAATTTTAAATTTATTAAAGACTGCTCTGTATTAAGTCATGTAAGGGAAGAAATGGGTATTTTTGAACATCTGGCTATAATTATTTTCCGGAACGCCACCGGCGACTCCTCAAAGCGCTGGCTACTTACACCTTTTGTTCTTCTGATGTTTATCTCCGCTATAGCTCTATTTTTTATTGCCGCCCTGATGACCGATAGGTGGCTAAACCTAACCGGTGTATCCTTACCCGTGTGGACTATATTTTTGGCCATTTTCTTGATAGTACCGGGCACTTCACTCGCCTTTTGGACATGGATCGAATTTATTAAAGCACGAGGTACACCTGTGCCTATTAATCCACCACAACGTCTTATAGTAAGTGGACCCTATGCATATACGCGAAATCCCATGCTGACAGGCTTATATTTGATATTCTTCGGTATCGGCATCCTCATTGGTTCTCTTTCTTTTACCCTGTTCTATACTCCACTTTTTATCCTTGTAAATACACTTTATATCAAAAAAGTGGAGGAGCATGAAATGGAGTTAAAGTTTGGACAGGCCTACCGTGAGTACAAGAAACGCGTCCCTCTTTACTTCCCCAGAATAGGGCGGTTTAATTAAACTTTGGCATTAGCCATGCTAAATGTTCAACAACTGCCTTTTACGCCACTGGTAATACTGATAAACGCGTGAAACGGCTATGGCTGCCCGTCTGGCAGAAGGAAATACAGCAAAGCCTTCATCCACCATCCGGGAAAAACTTTTTTCAGGCAAACCATCATCACCCGAAACCGTATTAACATTCAGCGCAATAACAGTAGGTTTAGAGGAACGTCTGGCCCATTCGATAATTGTATCGGTCGTAACCTGATATTCAAAATCACGTGGCATGAAGGGGGTCTGCTCCGGTGTAGAGAGTAATACTGTTAAATCCACCCCATCCCAGCATTCAACAGCAGAAAACGCCTGCCCGGCTTTTTCTAAACCCCAGTAAGGATTGATATCCAGGGGATTTTTAAATATATTGCCAGCCTCAGACTTATAGATATCTTTCAATTTTCGCCTGTATTCGGCCGGAAGAACCGGTATTACAAGCCCAGCGCGGGAGCATTCATCCGAAGCCTGAACACACGAGCCACCGCCATGGCCGACCAGAAGTGCTCTCAACCCGCGCGGCTCGGGACATCGCTGCAAAACGGTGACAACATCAAACATCTCCTTAACATTTTGAACCCGAATTGCCCCTGTCTGCCTGATCACTGAATTCCAGACCAGGCTGGATCCCGCTATAGCACTGGTGTGTGAAACGGCAGCCTGAGCCCCACCCTGCGTATCAGCTCCCTTGAACAACACGACCGGTTTTTTTATTGTAGCTGCCCGCAGAGCCTGAAATAACAGGCGTCCGTTGGCAGTACCTTCGATATACGCTGTTATAATTTCTGTCTGAGGATCATCGGTAAAATATTCGATTAAATCGCATTCGTTAATACCTGAGGCATTTCCATAGCTTACAACTTTACTGAAATATATACCCCGCCGATTGGCTTCTTTAATACCCATTATGCTCTGCCCGCCACTCTGAGACAGATAACCAACTTTTCCTGAAATCGGTGAAAATCCTATGGCAAAGGTCATATGAGAAGCAGGACAATACACCCCCATGCAATTCGGACCTATCAATTTGATATTATATTTTTGAGCAACCTTCAATACTTCTGTCTGCAATTCGCTCCCAATCGTGTCTTCAATCTCGCCAAACCCCGATGCAAAAAGATGTACAACCCTGACATTTTTCTTACCACAATCATCTATAAGCTGTGGAATATTTTTATTAGGGATTGCTGCGATCGCATATTCTATGGATTCGGGTATATCCAGTATAGATGGATATATATTTAGATTTCGTACCCTCCCACCACTATTCCCGATAGCATATAATTTGCCGGCATAGCCGAAATCCAGCAATGTCTCTATAAAGCGATTGGCCACATTGAGCTTGAAAACGTGGTCAGAACTAGCTCCAAAAACTGCGATTGAATGGGGACTAAAAATATGCTCGAATTCATCAAATCCGCATCTATTTGAATACAATTTAACGTTCCTTTCAGGTACATAATAATTTTTCCTTTGCCGCCACCAGCCGCATCATACATTTTTCCCTGCCCAACACCTCCATCGTCTGAAAAAGCGGTGGGGAGGCAGTTCGACCGGTAACAGCAACTCGAAGAACGCCAAAGAAAGGACCGGCCTTGATTGACATCTGCTCCGTCAGAGGACGCACTGCCGTCTCTAAAGCGTCTGCTGTCCAATCCTGGAGATTTTCCAAAGCTAAGATTGATTTCTGTATCACTTCTACAGACTGAGTTTTCGTCAATTTATCTATCAAAAGCTCGGCATTATAATCAAGATCATCAAGGAAGAAGAATTCAACCAGGTGAGGTACTTCTGAAAGCAATCTGGTTCTTTCCTGGACTAGAGGTGCAATTCGACGCAGGTAACCGGAATCAATAGGGCGTTTGATATCCCGGGGCAATCCCTTTTCTACAAAAGGGAGGCTCCTATCAACATACTCATCTATACTCAAGCTGCGTATATATAAGGCATTCATCCAATCGAGTTTA
>DAOTVU010000052.1:0-1524 GCA_034436215.1 Dehalococcoidia bacterium | reverse complement strand
CTCCTTTATATCTTCCTTGATCAAATTCTGCCCGGGCTCGGAACACATGAACTTATAGTCCCGGGATACCACCACACCTTCCAACCCACCTGCAAAACGGCTCACCTCTCCCACATCTACCATCCCGGCTATGTTGCTCCCACAATGACATACATATACCCCTATACGTGGCTCCACTTATGCATACTCCTTTTGTTTTCTATCAACATTCCACTTATCTCAGCCATAATCTGCTGAGTTGTAAAGTGTCTGGCGGTTATAGCACCGCTTGGACAAGCCGCCACACATAAACGACAGCCCTTACAAAGCGCTTCATTAATCTGGCTGACCTTCTTATCAGGATTATATGTAACGGCTTTAAATGGACAAATGCTTTCGCATATTCTGCAGCCCGAGCAGCGCTCTTCATTGATAACCGAAGTAGTAGATTCTATATCTACTTCGCCCCTGCTTATCATGGCCAGAACCCGGCCTGCGGCGCCTAACGCCTGGGCTATAGTATCGGGGATATCCTTAGGACCCTGGCAGCAACCCACCGCAAATATGCCATCATTCATCGTTGATAGAGGATCCATCTTCGGATGCCTCTCCAGGAAAAATCCGTCCCCGCTGCGGCTAACGCCAAATAATCTGCCGATATGATCGGTATCTGCGCATGGCTCAAGAGCGGCGCTTACAATCACCATATCTACAGGCTGTCGGCGATTTACCCCGTCCTTCAGTGTATACTCAACGATTAGCTTACCAGCTTCAGTATCATTCTGGGCAATGTTTGTAACACGACTGGGTCGCGCTTTGATAAAAACGGTTTTCTCATCGACTATGCGGTTATAAAATTCTTCGTACCCCTTCCCGAAACTCCTTATATCCACATAAAACTCATAGACTGCTGCGCCAGGTAAATGTTCCTTGATCAAGTGGCTGAATTTCATTGAATACATGCAGCATACCCGTGAACAATATTCGTGGTAATCCTTATCCCTGCTCCCGGCACAGTGTATAATGGCTATGCTCTGAGGATGCCGTCCATCTTTAAGCAGTATCTCGCCCTGGGTAGGACCGGCAGAATTGACCATCCTCTCAAATTCGAGGCTGGTAAGTACATTATCCAGATGACCGTAACCATATTCATAAATACCTGAGGGTTTAAAAAGGTCAAATCCCGTGGCAAGTATCACATTACCCACTTCAATTTCAATGATTTCATCCTTCTGCCCAAAATCTATTGCCTTAGCCTCGCAGAATCGTTCACATGCCCTGCAGGTATGTTTGGAGAAATAAACGCAGTATCGCGGGTCGATTACAGGCCTATTAGGCACAGCCTGTGCAAAAGGCACGTAAATAGCTTTCCTCATACCCAGCCCCATATCAAATTCGCTCGGTGCTTTCCAAGGACACTTCTCCTGACATAAACCGCAACCGGTGCATTTATCCATATCCACATAACGCGCCTTCTTCCGTATGGTTACCCGAAAGTTCCCCCGATAACCAGATACTCCCTCAACCTCACTGTACGTCAACAAC
>DAOTVU010000051.1:0-27304 GCA_034436215.1 Dehalococcoidia bacterium | reverse complement strand
TAGGGCGGATAACACTAAATCGGCCAGGTGTGCTAAATGTCTACAATATACGCATGCGCGATGAATTATACGAGGCTCTGGAGGAAGTGAAGATAGATGATGAGATACGCGTGCTGCTGTTGCAGGGTGCCGGAGAAAAAGCCTTCTGTGCAGGGGCTGACCTGAGCGAATTCCTCACTGCACCTTCCCCGACTGTAGCCCGCCACGTGCGCTGGCGCAGGGACATATGGGGCCTGTTCTTAAGTCTTCCACAACCGGTAATCGCTGTACTTCACGGCTACGTAATAGGTTCCGGCATCGAAATGGCCATGTGCTGTGATATACGTATTGCAGCGGCTGATTGTATCTTTGCATTGCCCGAAGTATCGCTGGGAATCATACCGGCGGCCGGTGCTACGCAGACGGTGCCCCGCACTATCGGTCCCGGCCATGCACTGGACATACTGCTCAGCGGACGTCGCATCAGTTCCAATGAAGCCCTGGAAATGCGGTTGGTCAACAGGGTTGTGCCGCGCCAGCGGCTTACAGCTGTTGCCGAGGCAATTGCAGGCAGAATTGCCTCCAGAAACCCCGGGGTAGTCAGAGCCATCAAACAGGCGGTCGTCAGGGGAATGGACCTGACCATGACAGAAGGCCTGCAAATGGAAAGGCGCCTTTATCTAAGGCTCACAGGCTTCAAGCCACCCGCCAGATAACAGACATGTCCACGTAAGCCCGGATCAGATCAGATTAAAATGGACAGCGGGCTTCCTGCGCTCAACCGTTTTTTCGGCTACGAAGGCTATGCGCAATAACAGGTCTTCCTCCCACCAACACCCCATAGCCTGCATGCCCACGGGTAACCCCAGGTTATCATAGCCAGCAGGGAAGCTGATGGCAGGCAAACCTGCCATATTTGCCGGAAAAGCATATCGCATTACCTCGGTCGTGCTGGACAGGTCGGACCAGCCACCTGAAGCATCCTCCAGCGTCACCTCCGGCGCGGTAATTGCCGTAGCAGGAGTGATAATTGCATCAACTTCGCTGTAGATCTCTTTAAATATACGCATATACCGTGTCCGCAGCCGCTGTGCCCTGATATAATCGCTGGCGGTAAATTCGCGACCCAAACTCAAGCTTACACGTACCTCGGCGCCGAAATCCCTGCGGTTTTCAGGATAGTTGCTCATAGCTGCCGCCATCTCACCCAGAATGGTAACAACATGGGCAATACGCAACGTGTCCAGATCCGGTATCACTATATCCACCACCCGAGCTCCCGCAATTGCCAGTTTTTCCAGTAAACTACTGCAGATCTTTACAATATCGGCACCAGCATGTTCAAACCAGGGGCGATATACACCCAGTTTTACCCCTTTAAGGTCCGACTTTTTCCATTCTTCCACAACCGGTGCAGGCTGGTATAGCGAATTCTCATCCCCTCTGTCGGGCCCTGCCATACACAGATAGGCAATAGCGATGTCCTCCACACTATCAGCTATGGGGCCCAGATGGGCCACGCTCCAGCACAGGGGAGCAGCTCCAAATTCGCTGAGCCTTCCGAAGGTCGGTTTTAAACCTACCACTCCGCACAGTGCGGCAGGTATACGTATGGAGCCACCCCCATCGGCACCCAGTGCCACCGGACATATACCCGCGGCCACAGCCGTAGCCGGCCCGCTGGAACTTCCGCCGGTATCATGTTTTGGATTAAACGGATTGCGGGTTGATCCATAGTGGACATTTAGCCCATCAGGATTGATTCCGATCTCATGCATATTGGCCTTGCCCAATAGAAGAGCTCCCGCCGAGCGCAGGCGCGATACTACGGTTGCATCCCTGGCGACCGGATTCCTTCCCAGGAAACGTGTGCCCACCGTAGTTGGATAGGGTACCATGTCCACTTCATCCTTTACAGCTACCGGCACACCATCCAGCACACTCAAAGGTCTTCCATTTTTCCAGCGCTCGCCGGAAGCCTTTGCCTGCTGTAATACATCGCCTTCGTTAACCGAAATAAAGGGCCTCAGCTTATAATCACCGCTGTCCGCCTGCCTGATGGCATCAAGGGCTTTAAAGGCTACTTCTTCGGGTGTGGTCTTACCATCTTTAAAAGCAGCAGCGTAATCTCGCACCGATTTGTACGGGCCACCGTCATTTCCATCCCCCGCAATCCTGCCAAGTGCTTTAAGGTCGGGCGCCTCCATCGGTGCTGCCTGCTTATCGGAGCGGACAAGGGGCAGGTAGGTTGGAGGCTCCAGAGGTGAAAGCAGGCGAAACTCCTCGATGCCGCCCGTTTTAAGCATATTCGGCATGATCGCTGCCTTAAGCAATCCCCCCTCCAAAGCACCTGCAATTACAGATAGCTGCCGTCCTGTGAGCCTGGGCAATTTAACCGACTTAAGATTATAATTTCCAGTACCGCTCATACCAACCTCCTGTTATGTCTTTTCAGCTTCCTGATCAGTTCATATTCCCGCAAGCATGCCGTCAATTACAATCATTGGATATTAAATCCATGCCACGTGCAGATTTCATCCAGAGGTACTCTGTTGCTTCTGAAACTGTTGACTATTGCCTTTTCATCCGGATAACCGATTGCCAGCGCTATGATGATCTGTTTGTTATCGGGTATCTTCAAAATGCTTCTCACCGTGTCCGGATAGCTTACGCCCGCCGCCAGTATAACGGTGCCGAGTCCATACGCCAGCGCGGCCAGACAGATAGTCTGTGTTACCAGGCCGATATTCAGCATCGCCCACGAACTGAGATTCCTATCGATACATATAAATATGGCATTGGGAGCGCCAAAGAAGCGGTACATATTGATAAACCAGTACAACTGTGCTTCGATATCATCCCGCTTTATTCCCATCAGCTCATACAGCCGACCGCCATTCTCATTCCGCCGCTCCCTGTAGGGGGATGGCCATTCCGGCCTGGGTACGTCCGGTATACGTTCATCCTGTGCCAGTGCCCTATCAGCCAGCTTCTTACTCAATTCCTGCATAACTTCTCCACCCACTACAGCGAATTCCCAAGTCTGGGTATTGGCCCACGAAGGAGCACGGGTGGAAACAGAAAGTATCTCCTTGAGCACAATTTGCGGTACCGGTTGCGGCTTGAAGGCACGTACACTATGCCGGGATTTTATAGCTTCAATTATATCCATAAGCCTTCTCCTTTCAACATGGATGTTCATCAGATCGATAAAAGAACTCCGACCCGGTTCTAAAACAGACCGTCAGTCAATATCGAGCAATCGGGGATCCGCACCGCTGAATTTAATTAATATATCATTGACTATCCCGGGATTGCCACCATGTTTGATAATCGATGCATCTCGAATCCGCATTGATAGCTTAACCAGCTGCCTCCGTTCTTCCGGTGAAAGAGTACCGAATACATCCTCGATAAGCTTCCTTATGAGCGGATCCACCTCTCTTAACAGCTGAAAGCCGCTGTCCGTCAGATAAACATTAACGACTCGCCTGTCAACGTGCGACCTGCGTCTTCTGACCAATCCCCTTTTTTCAATATTATCTATAACCACGCTGATTGATGTTCCCTCAATGGTCAGATATTTATTCAGCTCGCTGGGAGACATCGGCGAACCGGCAACCATTAGAGTTTGCAGAATTATCCATTGTGAATAGGTCAAATTGAATGGATTCAGTAACTTCATGAATGCCTTATGCCAGTTGACAAAGGCCTGCGCGAGTACAAGCGATGTCAGATTGAGATCATCAGCCGCATACATGCCAGCGATCTCTGCACTAACCCGCCCATCTTTTTTAAATATCCTCGTCCTTTGCATCGCTTTCCCTCCAAAATGCTCTTTACATTTTACTCTATCTATTGACAATAAACAATTATTGTGTAATTATTAATTGCATAATTACATATAGTGGCCATAATATGATCTGCAATAAAACCAAAGGAGGGATTTAGCAGGAATGGAACAGCAACCAACAAATCTTAAGCGCGGATTGACACTGGTTACGCTCTTTACCCTGTTGACCGGAGCCATGGTCGGCATGGCTTGGGCGGTTCTGGCCAATGTGTTTCTCGACAGAGGTGGTCCTGCCAGTATGCTCAGCCTGCTTATTGCTGCAGCATTCACGCTGTGCGTCGGTTTGTGCTTTGCAGAGCTATGCTCAATCATGCCGGTTGCCGGCGGTGCTTACATATACGTCAGAAGAGCCATGAATAAATTCAGCGGCTTTTCCGCCGGCTGGCTGTTATTGCTGGCCTATGCGGCCATGATGCCGGGTGAATGCATTATTATAGGCAAGCTGGTGGCTGGGATTGCACCCGGAGTGCCAGTTGCCTGGGTCGGTGTAGCGGCGGCAACTATATTCACCATCATCAACCTTCTGGGGATTACTTTCTCTGCCGTGGTTCAGTTGATACTGACCGTCATATTGTTCGGAGGCATATTCGCCTATGCATTGCCCGGTCTGGGCAACATCCAGGCGGAGAATTTGATGCCCTTCTTCGGCCGTGGAGTAGCAGGCATGTTCCTGATGGTACCCATCTATTTTTTGGGGTTCATGGGTTATGATATACTGCCGCAGGCGGCGCAGGAGGTTAAATCTCCTGTCCGCAAGATGGTCTTCGTCATTCCGCTTTCGATCTTTTTCGTATTATTAGCCTATCTTTCTGTGGCCATCACCAACGCGGGCGTGCTTCCCTGGGAGCAGATCGCCAAGAGCACCGATCCTATTCCCATTATGCCCATAGCCACCAAACTACTTGGCCCCTCCGGACCGATGATAATTATCCTTGCAGGACTGTGCGGGCTGGTGACTACCATGAACGGCTTCGTTGTTGGAGCCTCAAGGCTCATGATGGCCATGGCTAAGGACGGTGAAATACCGGGATTTTTCGGCACCGTCAACAAACGGTTCGGTGTCCCGCATTGGGCGATTCTCTTCATCGGTGTACTGGGTATTATCGGCAGTTTCGTTCCCCAGTTGATCGTCCTTTTCGATACAGCCGCTTCTGCCGTTCTGGTTACCTATGCACTTACAGCCATCAGTGTAATCACCCTGCGCCGTAAAGAGCCCGATATCGAACGCCCCTACAAGGTGCCCTGGGGCTACACCATTCCCATACTTGCCCTGATAGGTGTCGTACCCACATTCCTGATTTCGCTGGGTATTCTTACCACCGAGGCATTGATTGTATTTGTTGCCTGGTTCGTAATCGGTGTTATCTATTATCTGCTCTTCCGCAGGAAAAAGACCTGAATATTTATCAAACATATTAAGTATTAATTATCGAACCTGAGAGACGGGGGTTCCCTTTCCGGCCCCCGCCTCCAGGGTTGAGGTGGTGAATTATGAGCATGAAACCTTTAAATGGAATCAGAGTCCTTGATTTGACGTGGGTATATGCGGGGCCATTTGCCACACAGATACTGGGCGATCTGGGAGCTGAGATCATCAAGATCGAGGCAGCGCCGGTGGGAGATAAAACGCGCATCATGCCTCCCTTTAAAAACGGCTATAGCGGCTATTTCGCCACCCTCAATCGCGGGAAGAAATCTCTGGCACTCAATCTGAAAACGGAACGGGGAAGAGAGATATTTTTTGAGCTGGCAAAAAAGGTGGATGTACTTACCGAGAATTTCGCCCCGCATGCTCTCGAGCAGCTCGGGTTGGGTTACGAGGAAATTAAAAAGGTCAATCCCCGCATTATCTATGCATCGGCTTCGGGCTTCGGCAGTTTCGGCCCCTATTCGAACAGGCCATGCATCGATCCTGTGGGCCAGGCTATGGGCGGTCTGATGAGTCTTACGGGCTATCCCGACGGCTCGCCACTGAAAACCGGACCTGGCATAGCCGATGCCATCATGGGTCTGTACTTCGTGATCGGCATAGTCTCCGCACTGCGCCTCAGAGACATCAAGGGAGAGGGCCAGCGTCTTGAGGTAGCCATGATGGACTGCGTCTTCTCGGTCCTTGAGGAAAACGTAATCAAGACCAGTATCGAAGGCTCGGCTCCACCGCGTCGTGGCAATCTCGATCCGTTCGGGGTACCATGGGACACCTTCCTGACTAAAGATGGCAGGTGGGTGATGGTCTGTGCCTTCAGCAGTCCCATATTTGAGGAACTCTACGGCATGATGGGAAGAGATGACCTGGTGGAAAAATACAAGGGAGACAATATCGATGCTTTTCTCAAACGTGCGGCCGATCAGCAGATGCTGAACTCCGTTTTTGCCGAATGGGTGCGCCAAAATATGACCGCCGACGAGCTGGAAAGCCTGTTTATCGCCATGGATGCTCCGATGGGAATCATTAAAGACGTCAAGGAACTGCTCGATGATCCCCATCTGAAAGCCCGTGAAATGGTGGTGGATGTGGATCATCCTAGGCTGGGCACGGTAAAGACTTTCAATCTCCCAATCAAATTTTTCGGTGCCGATGCCGGTGTTAAACCAGGAGAAATACCACTTGATCCCGAAGTAGGGCAGCACAGCAATGAGATATTAAAAAGCTATCTCGGCAAAACGGATGCTGAAATTGATGAACTGCGTAAAACGAAGGTAATATGGACTTAAATCGCCCCATTATAACCATATATCGAAATCAAACAGGAGGTCTGCTGAATGATTATAGATACATCCAACACTATTCCCACGCGGGAGATGCTGTTCGCTGACCTTTTCACGCCTCAGCCCGGCATGGAGGGCTATATCAAGCTGTTCGGCGCCAAATGGGCAAATTGGCTGGGTATGAGTGTAGAAGAATTCAATGAACTGACGGACAGGCTTTCCGGCGAGGAACTTCAGGAGGAGCTTATAAGAAGAGCCGAGTCCGGTCCGATTTCCATGGATAACTTCGTGAAGATTTTGAAGGAAAACGGAATAACATGGTCGGCCCTGCACAACATGGATGAGTCCAACGTCAGCGGTTCGGCCGTGCCCAACGAATATATCGCCGACATTCTTAAGAAGTACCCCAACCAGTTCATCGCCTTTGCCGGATATAACCCCCATAAACCGACAGACAGCCTTGCACGGGTTGAATATGCGCTGAATAACCTCGGATTCAAAGCCGTGGTCTTCAGGCCATTTGTGCATCGTTGCTATGCCAGCGATCAGCGGTATTATCCCCTTTATGCGCTCTGCGAGAAAAGGGGCGTGCCGATCTGGATACATACCTCGGTCAACTGGATGAGCAACATCTCCATATATTATGGCCATCCACGTTATCTGGAGCAGGTATTGATCGATTTTCCACATTTGAAGATCATAGCCGGACACGGAGGCTGGCCGTGGATATCGGATATCGTCCTCATGCTGTGGAAATACGATAACCTGTATGCCGATACCTCGGCTCACCGTCCAAAATACCTGTCCACTCCCGATACAGGATGGGATATGTTTATGAGGTATGCCAATTCCACCATACAGGATAAGATCTGCTTTGGCTCGGACTGGCTCTCCATGGGGATGCATATCAAGGACATCCTCAAAGAGATCGACCAGTGGCCCTTGAAAGATAGCGTCAAGGAAAAGTTCTTTTATAAAAATGCTGCCCGTGTCTTTAATCTGGAGTAGAAAAGCTTATTCGCCATTAAATTTCAGGCCAGCGCACCATCGTCCAGGCCATGGGACCATATCTGCAAATCTGCCCTTCAAGGCAAACTTTGAAACCCTGTTTTTCATAAAAAACGAGGTTATCTCTGTTCATAGTATCCAGCAGACAGGGTAATTTTTTACTGTCGGCCATTTTCAGCACCGGTTGAAGAAGCCGTGTACCAATACCATGGCTACGATGTTCTTCATCCACACCTAAAAATAGTAACAGACAATGTGGCTGTTTTATAACCTGATTATGACATCCTCTCATGTGCTGCATAAAGGCAAGCAGCCGGTTTAATGACTCATTATCCAACACTGTCTGAAACTGGCTGGCTCTGGTGTCAGTATGTCCCTGGCATAAACCTGCCCTGCATCCCGGAAACAGCCACATGGCACACCCGCTGATGCCATAGCTGGTATAAACCTCTCCCACTTCCAGACAGTATTCCAGATTTGCTCTAAAAAATGCATTCATTAAATGCGATCGCGTAGCATCAAATGGAAACAGATATAAAAACAGGGGGTCATTTTTAAATACCTTCGACAGAACGTATGTCGCCCGTTCAATGTCTGCTTCAGACAATCTGGTTACCAGCTCAAACTCAACGCTCACAGAATAGCCACCGGTACAGCATGCTCGTATACATAATTATAGTACAAAATTTAATACAACACAGCCGCCACAGGAAATCTGTATAATTTAAATATGTCTGATTTAATCGACCGATGTATCACCAGATGGACCGGAGGAAAAAGTGGCAGGCCGGCTTTGATCTCAATTTTCTCTCACATACGCGATATCCCCTACGGCATATTGCCGGAGCTAAACGACCCTCGTGGCTATATAAATATACTTCAGACTAAAATGGGCTCGTGCACACCCAAGCATTTACTGCTGGCAGAGATATACCGCCGACTGGGAATGGACGTGCTGTTTTCGGTCTTCCCCTATCGCTGGGAAGAGTTTAAAGAGCTGTACCCACCCGATCTCTGGAAACTTGCCAGATTGATGCCGCCGGCCAACCACCTTGCCTGCAGGGTATTCATCGATGGCCGCTACGTGCTGGTTGATGCAACTGTGGATCCTCCGCTGAGCAGGATCGGTCTGCCGGTCACCATGAGCTGGGATGGCTTCTCCGATACCGTATTACCGGTCCTGCCAACCGGCGAAGAGGAGATCTACCATCCCCTGGAAGTCTCGCTGATGCCGCCACCGGCACTGGATGATACAGCCAGAACCTTTTATAAAGGGCTCAATCAGTATTTTGAGAAGATCCGCAATGGACAGTTCTAAAGCAGACCTGATACTGAGAAATGCCAGCGTTGTTACTCTGGAAAACAGGCAACGATATGCGCGTACAGTATATATTAAAAACGGCCGAATCTACAAAGTAAGCGGTTCCGATATAGAAGCACGCCTTGCCGATGGCAATACACTAATAGTCGACTGCCATAGCAAAACGGTCATTCCGGCCTTTCACGATGCCCACTGTCATATTATTGCCTTCGCCGAGAGTACACTGAACATAGACCTCAGCCCTCCCAGCATCAAATCAATCGAGGATATCATCGATACCATCCGGAAAGCTGCCGATACAACCCCTGCAGGCCAGTGGATCAGAGGCAACGGATATGATGAATTTCATCTCAAGGAGAAAAGACATCCCGACCGTCACGATCTCGACAGGGCGACAACCCGCCATCCGGTCAAATTAACCCATCGCAGCGGACATGCACACGTACTTAACACGGCCGCACTTCAAAGGACCGGCATAACAACTGAAAGTGAAGAACCCCCCGGCGGACTGATAGACAGGGAACTGCACAGCGGAGAGCCCAGTGGTCTGCTATACGGGATGAGCAGGTACCTTTCACACCATATTCCCGATATCACCGAAAACGAACTGACCGCCGCCATGGTCAATGCCAGCCATAAATTGCTCGGTCTCGGCATCACCAGCTTACAGGATGCTTCACCATCCAACAACTATAAACGCTGGCAGCAGTTTCTGAGATGGAAACGGGAAGGGATCTTACAGCAGCGGGTTTCCATCATGTTCGGCTACGATTACATGTCTCAGATAAAGGACGTTACTCCTATTGAGGATGAACTCACCTGCAATGCCGTTAAGGTTATGCTGGATGAAGTCAAAGGCTACCTTAACCCTCCCCGCGAAAGGCTGATAAATATTTTGCGGGATATCCATGACGGCGGTTATCAGGCTGCCCTCCATGTCGTTGAAGAAAGTACGGCAGACGCCGCTGTAGATGCACTGGCTCATATTCCCGGCAGGAATGCGAATCGTGAACGCAGGCATCGTCTGGAACACTGCTCGATATGCACACCCTCGATAGCCCGAAGAATCGCAGGACTTGGAATCCTTGTGGTTACCAATCCATCCTTTATATATAGCAGCGGCGACCGCTACCTTTCCGAAGTGCCGTCCGAGCAACTGCAGCATCTGTATGCTATAAAAACCATGCTAACAGCCGGGATAAAGCTTGCAGCCGGCTCCGATGCCCCCGTATCGACGCCGGATCCACTTGCAGGAATCAATGCGGCGGTAACCCGTCGGGCCCGTTCAGGTCAGATAGTACGGGCAGGGGAAGCAATCACCTTCATGGATGCTCTGAAGCTATATACCAGTTCGGCGGCATATTCCTGCTTTCAGGAAAATCAGCTCGGAACTATCAGAAAAGGGAAATATGCCGACCTGGTGATATTGAACACAGACCTGCGGGATGTGAAGTCAGAAAACATCACCGGGATAAAGGTCGAAACCACGCTGCTGAACGGCCGGATAGTTTACCGGTCTGCCTAAGCGATTATTCCTTCTTTTACATACTTTTCATATGTATCCTCATCGATGCCGAGGATATCGATAAAAACATAACGATTATCTTCACCCAGAAGTGGAGCCGGTTTAATATATCTGGCGGGTGTTAAGTCGAGCCTGATGGGGCTGGCATCGGTCTGAATCCGGCCGAGCACAGGATGCACCATATCTACGAAAAAGCCCCTTTCCTTCAGGTTGGGATCATCTGCAAGATCGCGAGCGTCATTTACCACTGCCGCCGGCACGCCTGCCTCCTGCAGCGTTTTCATCACCCTTTCAGGCGGCAAAGACGATGTCCACCCCTCTATCACGGCATCCAGCTCATCGGAGTGTTTCAACCTCGCCTGCAGGCTGCTGAATCGGGGATCGAATGCCAGTTCGGGTTTGCACATAACACTGCAGAGTGATTGCCACTCTTCTTCGGTGAACACGGCGATCACACACCACCGATCCTCACCCCTGCACCTGTAACATCCATGAGGGGCAGCCGCTGTGTATATCGGTTTATTCCCCTGTGGCAAAGCGGCATGACCGTTGAGAACCAAATCGAGGAACTCAACGCCGAGTACACTGCAGGCAACCTCATATTCCGAAATATCAAAATAAGCTCCCGCTCCCGTGTTTTTTCTGCATCGAAGGCCGGATAGAACAGCCAGAGCAGCATACAGCCCCGATAGATGGTCGACGTAGGCATAGCCAATCCCATCGGCAATCCCCTTATCATAGGCGGTAAGATAGGTCAGTCCGGAAAGAGACTGCAGGGTCGGTCCCAGAGCAACGTGATCGCGCCACGGCCCGCTGCGGCCGAAGCCAGACAGACTGACCATGACCAGGTCGGGTCTGACCTGCTTCAATTTCTCATAGCCGAGGCCCCAGTTATCCATCACCCTGGGACTGAAATTCTCCATGACGACATCGCTTTTGGCCACCAGGTCGAGAGCGAGCTCTCTCGCTACCCTTCGGGTCATATCCAGCGTAATACCGAGTTTGTTGCGATTCCACATGGCAAAGTACCCGTTCGCATTGCTCTCCGCTCCGCTGGAGATGATGCGGGACTGTACCTTTATTACCTCTGCACCGAAATCTGCCAGTATACGGGTGGCATACGGTCCTGCCAACATCCAGGTGAAATCCAGCACCCTTACACCGTCAAGCGGAAGCGCTCTCCCGGTTTGCTTTTCGCTCCATGTCTCCGATGCAACGTCTTTTTTTGCAAGCATTTTCTCTAAGCGGCCGTTGTGCTCACCCAGCAGAGGAGATCTTTGCCATGCCACAGATTCACAGCCACAAGGTTTGAGCACCGGTCCGGCCAACCTGAATTCCTTTTCCACCAGCGGATGCTTGCCGACGATAAAGAAGCCCCGGCTGTTCAACTGTTCATTTTCCAGAACATCATTAACATCGTTGACCACAGCCCATGGCAAACGCAAAGACTGGCCCAGTTTGAATAAATCGTCGCCGCTGTGACGGCATGTCCATAGCGTAAGCACCTCTTCGATGTTGTCAATGTGCTTGGCGCGGAATGAATCATTTTGCCAGGCCTGATGTCCGAGGTCCGCTGCCATTTTTTCCTGCTCAAGCAAACTGACCAGCATATCCCAGTCACGTCCGAATGTGAGCAGGATGAACTTATCTCTGCAGGGAAATATCTCCGAGGAATAATTCCACTGCAGGCTCCCCTGCCTTCGAGGTACCATCCCATCGAAGAAATACTGAACCAGCACATGTTCAAGCGTCGCCGCCACCGTTTCCTGAAGGGAAATTTCCACATGCTGACCCCGGCCGCTTCTTTCTTTTTCTCTCAAAGCCAGCAAAGCACCAATGGCGGCAAACAGCGAAGCCAGATAGTAGGATTGATTGCCATAGGGTTTAAGCGGTTGCCGGCCGGGACGACCGCACACATACATTGAGCCACCCGAAGCACAGGCCACGATGTCGCAGGACCGGTAATGACTATAAGGCCCCTCTAAACCGAATCCACTCACAGTAACCACACACAGTGCCGGGTTCAACTGCTTGAGCGCCGTGTAATCGAGGCCTAACCTGGATAAATATGCAGGCGGATGGGCTTCGATCAGTATATCGCTGGTACTTATAAGGCCGAGGAAACCTTGCCGGTCATTCTCTGCGGTCAAATCGAGCGTGACCGACAGCTTACCACCGTTGTTATACCAGAAAGAAAGACTATTTTCGCGGTTCTCAATACCATTGAGAAAAGGCCCCTGGAAACGTTCCCGGGACCTTCGGGAGGTTCTATCTTAACCACCTCAGCACCCAGATCGGCCAGCAATCTTGAACTGAAGGATGCCTGAGCATCGGTCAGATCAACAACACGGACGCCGCTCAGCGGTGCGCTCTGCAGTTCAGTATCGGGCATGATGCCATATTATAGCATCGCGCGAATATCGGCATTACATGTTCATATCGTAATAGACCGGACTAATCCGACGACGGCAACGGCTTGGGTTTCTGCATCTCCATTTCTTTACCGCAGCACATGACCGTGCCCTCGCCCGCCTTAGTACACAGTACTTCGGTCCCGCAGACTTCACATTTAAATCTTTTACCGAGCTGATTTGCCATTATCTCTCTCCATTCGTGGCTGAGCTTCAGGTTATTTCTTCAATTCCATCGGCTGCCCGCAGCAGGTCAGCTGTCCATTGCCGCCTTTAGTCACTATAAACTCCGATCCACACTTGGTGCAGATATATTTTTTACCTATCAGATTGGCCATTTTTATTTACCTCCAGCAGTAATTGTAATTTCGCCACCGACACATTGCAAACAGCTTCAACTCAGTTACAGCTCCATCTCCCTGAAATCATCGGCAACTATCAGTGGAGCCGCCGTCATCTTCTGCACATCTTCAGGTGTTAAGCCGGGCACGGCTTCCTTCAACACCAGCCCCCGGGGCGTTACTTCAATAACGGCATAATTGGTTACGATCACATCCACGCAGGCTTTTGCCGTAAGCGGATAGGTACATTCCTCCAGAATCTTGGCTTCGCCGGTATTGGTAAAATGTTCCATTGCCACAATCAGTTTTTTCGCACCCACCGCGAGATCCATTGAGCCACCTATATTGCCGACTTTACCCAGACCACGCGATGGGTTGTTCCAGCCGGCCAGATCCCCACGTGCCGATACCTGCAGTGCACCCAGCACAGCTACATCCATCCGCCCACCCCTTATCATTGCAAAAGATGTTTCTATTGGAAAGTAGCTTGAGCCCGGAAGCTCGCAGACGAACTGACAGCTGGCATTGATACGATCCTGATCAATCATTTCCTCATCGGCTAATGCCCCGCATTTCAACATGCCGATCTCAGATTGCAGGATGATGTCCCTCCCCTCAATCCAGTTGGATACCAGCGTGGGTATACCGATGCCCAAATTAACATATGAGCCATCTTCCAGCATGTTGGCAATACGCAGGGCAATCATCTCCCTTTCCAGCGGGGGAACATCAGGCACTATGACTCTGTTATTTGTTATGGTCATGCATATACTCCCTAAACAGTCCCCTGCCAGAGCGGAGGCCTGTCGACTTTAACCACACGTTTTACAAAAATGCCGGGCGTGTGTACACAGTTCCCATCAAGCTCGCCGGCCCGATACAGGTTTTCAACCTCGGCAATGGTGACCTTCCCCGCCATGGCCATCACATTATTATAATTGCTGGCCGTATAGCGGTAGATCAGATTTCCCTCGCTGTCACCTTTCCAGGCATGTACAAAAGCGAAATCCACCGGCAGTGCAGTTTCCAGCAATGCTTCCACCCCGTTAAAAACCCTTACCTCTTTGCCTTCAGCTACCACCGTACCCACTCCGGTCGGTGTATAAAACGCCGGTATACCCGCTCCGGCACAGCGCAGCTTCTCAGCGAACGTACCCATAGGATAAACCTCCAGTTCGATCTCGCCTCTTCTCACCGCCTGCTCAAAGGGATGCGCCGCTCCTTTCTGAGCCGACCGCGGGAACGGGTAGTTACAGATAGCCTTTTTCACCTGGCCGTTGGCCACCAGCTCCAGAATCTCCTCATTGCCAACGCCTACCTGTTGAACAACTATCGTAAGGTTTTTTACCCCCCTTCTGGCCAGCGCCATGGTTAGCTCGAGCGGCCTGCCGGCAGAGAAAAAGCCTCCAAAAGCTACCGTCGCGCCGTCAAACACATCCATAACTGCTTCATCAACTGAAGGGTATACCTTATCCATTAATTTATTTCCTCCGGGGTCTTTTAACTAAATTCATATTGATTGATCATTCAATAAATATAGATCGTTCTAATATATTGTAGATTATATATTTTTGTCAAGCAGATTATTATACCCAAAAATAGACGAGTTGCATATTAAGATTAACTGCTGCTTTCTATCTACAACCCTAACAGTGCTTTGGCATTAAGCCCCAGCCATTTTTCTTTTACTTTTTCTTTCAGTGGAAGCGCCTTAAGCTCGTCGATGCAGCGCTGCCAGGGTATCATATCGTCTGTAGCAAACAGCACGCGGTCCTGCAGGAGGCTGTTGCCGTAAACCATTAACGGCTCCCAGCCGGTACCCGGCGTGCCTATATATTTAGGCGAAACAGCACCGATTTCGATATAAACATTCCTGTGCTTCCATGCTACAGCTACAAGTTCGGCAACCCAGGGCCATCCGCCATGGTTGGCTACTATTTTCAAATCTGGGAAATCACAGGCTATATGATCTATATAGATCGGCCGGCTGAAATCCATAGTACGATCTATAGTAAAGTTAATCGAAGAATGTATGGTAACCGGTATCCCCAGTTCCTGGCATTTAGCATAGACGGGATACAGTCTCTTATCATCGGGATACATGCGCTGTGCCCATGTCTGGAAATTCACGCCGCTGAAGCCACGCTCCTTAACCTCACGTTCTACCACTTTCACCATATCGTCATCTTCCAGTGCATTTACCGTCAGATAATAACGGGGAAACTTCTCAGGATATTTTTTGGCGATCCTGTAAGTGGCATCATTTAGCTTACGGTAATCACCCAATGCCCATTCCGCCTGCAGGACACCGCAATTGACTCCCGCATCATCCATAGCTTTTACCATGCTCTCTGCGGTAACATCATACATTGCTGAGACTTCATATGCTGACTCGGCGTAACCCCTCATATAACTGTTGAGAAAAAGCCTTCTGGCTTCTTCTACATCTTCAGTCCACTCGCGAATCGGAACCGTTACTCGAAAATCAATAATCATGATATTGCACCTCAATTCATTCTTTTTTGGTAGCATCAAGAACAGCTTTTGCACGTATCGAAGCTTCAACACTGCTGAGGCAGAGTACGACGTCATGTGCCTCCATTTCAAACTGCTGTTCATAGTCCTGATAAACGCCATAGTTCATCTGGCGTTTGGTAAGCTTGATAGAAAGTTGAGAATTGGCGATTATCTTCTTGAGCATTTCCACCGCGACTTTATCCTGCTCTCCAGCCGGCACGACGAAGTTGACCAGGCCCCATTGCTCGGCAGTCCGTGCATCGATCATTTCATTGGTAAACGCCATCCACTTAGCCCTACCGATACCTATCAGTAAAGGTAAGAGTTTCGTACCGCAGTTGGTAATACCCGCCCCCACTTTTGTTTCGGGAAATCCGAATTTTGTACCTTCGGCTGCAATGCGTATATCGGCGCTCATAGCCCATTCACAACCTGCTCCCAGTGCATAGCCATGTACGGCAGCTATCACCGGCTTCTCCATGTTGAGCATTATCCGTGTGGTATCCTGCAGTACTTCTACATGCCGCAGTACATCCATGGTTTGCATTCCAAGAGGACTTTCAGAAAGATCATCGCCGGCACAGAAAGCACGGCCCTCTCCTTTGATCAATACCCCTCTGATAGTCGTATCCAGTGCAGCCGCAACCAGAGCCTGGTGAAAATCACGTGTCAACTGTACGTTAATCGCATTAAGGACTTTCGGACGGTTTAGCTTGATAACGGCTATATCATCCTGCTTATCATAAATTACGGTCTCTAACTGCATAGTAGCATCTCCTCATTTTAACCGCCAGACCGGCGGCCGTTTTTCAAAAAAGGCGGTTATTCCCTCTCTGGTATCTTCCATTTTCAAAATAGGCCCAGCCAAAGCTTTAAAAAGGCTGAGGCTGTCCTCAAGCGATAAATATCTCGCCCGCCTGTTTATCTCCTTGCAGGCCCATAATGCCGCTGGTCCATTATTACAAATCTTTGCTGCCAGTTCATCGGCAGCCGTCATCAACCTATCAGGAGGGACGATACGGCTTACCAATCCAACCCGGAATGCATCTTGAGCACTTATACGCTCACCGGTCATAAGTATTTCCATAGCTACTGCCGCCGGAATAAGCCTTGAAAGCATGATAGAGGCATAGGCATCGACCGTGTTCAATTTTTGATCCGGGGTGCCCATTGAAGCTTTCTCCGAGGCAATTCTCAGATCGCAGTAAAGGGCCAGCGTAAAACCGGCACCGAGACAGTAACCGTTAATTGCTGCAATGAGTGGCTTTTTTACATTAGCAAGTTGCCAGTTGTAGTCAGCTTCCCATATCTCGGGATCGGCGATGTGTTCTGTATCTGATAAATCCGCCCCCACACAAAAAGATCTGTCTCCCGCCCCGGTCACAATACCGACGTATAAATCTTTATCGTTATCGAAATCATTGAGTGCCCCCATTAATTCCTTCGAGAGCTGGCGACTCATGGCATTGAGCGGCGGACGATTGAGCGTAATGTACGCGATATGATTTTTCTTTTCGTAAACAAGAACCGCCATTTATTTTTCCTTGAGTTATTTTATTTAAATTGAATATCTATATAATCACTTTTTTTTCTTTTAATTGTCCGATCTGCTCCCAGGTATAACCCAGTTCCAGCAAAACTTCTTCGGTATGCTGGCCAAATTCCGGTGCGCCAAAGGGTGTCCTTTCAGGAGTGCCCTTAAGCTGGATAGGACAACGTATACCTTTTAACTTGCCGTAGTTAAAGTGCTCGTACTCAACTATGTAGCCGTTCTCCAGTGCCACCGGGTCGTTTATTACCTCGACGGGCGTCTGGGCCGGCGCCCAGATCAATCCATTTTCATCGAACCGCGGCGCCCAGTAGGAGCGCGGCTGTTTGGCAAATTCCGTATCGAGAATTTTAATAATAGCCGGGCTATCCTTGCATCTTGAACTATGGGTGGGATATTTATCAATCAAATCCTCTCTACCTATAGCACGGCAAACTCCGTCCCAGAACCTGTCGGTCTGGAGCATCTGGAACATAAACCATTTGTCATCCCCGGCACAATAAGTATTGTATAAAGGATTCCCTTGCGTATATCTCGACTGACGGCCCATTTCAAGTTTATATACAAGTGCTCCCTGGATATCAACACCCGCCACCCACATACCATTGGCATAAAGTGAAAGCTCAACAAGCTGTCCTTTGCCCGTTTTTTCACGTGCGTACAGGGCCAGTGCGATACCGCCAAGTGCAAATATACCGGTGGTATGATCGCCCATAGCTCCACGAAGCGGTACGGCCGGTGTGCCTGGCTCGCCCAGAGTAGACATTATACCGGACCGTGTCCAGAAAGCGGTCTCATCAAAGGCCGGCCAATCAGCGCCCGGTCCTTTTGAACCGTATCCGGTGATATTGCAGTAAATCAATCGTGGATTAATCTGACACAGCGTCTCATAATCCATGGCCGCCCGTTTTAATGTGCTGGGGCGAAGATTGGCCAGAAAAACATCAGCCCTCTCAACCATTTTATGCATGATCTGACGGCTTTCGTCCTGCTTGAGGTCGAGTGCGATGCATTTTTTGCTCCTGTTGGCCATTTCCCACATCCAGTTATAAGTATTGGCCAGCTCAGCAGGCAATGCACCCGAACCCATTATACCCCTCAAAGGGTCACCTTCCATCGGCTCCACACGCACCACTTCTGCACCATGCTCACCCAGCCACATACCGCAGGTGGGGCCTGCAAACCAGGTGGAAAGTTCGACAACTTTAATACCATCCAGCGCAGATGCCATATTATTAATCCCTCCGTAATAAAAATTTATCTAATTTTATATAGCCGCACACAGTCAGCGGTCGTAAAACTTCCTATTACCTTTTAAATATCCCCTTACTCGTCAGCGATAATTGCTTCAGATATCCACCCGAACAGGCAGTAGAGATGCCAATCTACAGCCTGTTCGGATAAACGCTAAGCACTGAGATCAGCTTACAGACAGCTTTTCCTCCGCTTCGGCCAGCGTGGCATCGGCAACTTTTGTCAGATTGGCATTAAGGTCAACACCTTTACCTTTTAGATAAGCTTTCCGTGCATAGTAGAAAATGATCCCCGCCACCAGAACACCCAGTACAACCATTACCACCCACGGGATCCTGGTGGGATTGCCCTTATCATCCATAGTATCGAGGAAGATGCCCATCAACATTATAAAGCCAGAGGTAATAACCGTGCCCAGAAATGTAAACCACCTCCAGAAAGCATTGTATTTAAAGATGGCTCTGGAATACAGGTCGGGAAGCTTTGAAGGCATTCGCAAAATGCAGTAGGCAGAGACTATCTGTATCAACATCACGGACAGTACGGCTGCCAGCGCATATTTATCAATGGTTGCAGCTACAAGTATGCCCAGGATCTCAATAATGAGTTCTATAAGCAAGGCCAGGCCCGGTGTTTTATACTTGGGGTGCAGATTGGCCACTGCCCGGGGAAGAAGACCGTCACGGGCCCAGGCAACCATGTCACGTGCTGCCGACCAAGTTAGCGCGTTAATGGTGGTCAGTATTGCGCCCATGGCGGCGATAAATATTATCCAGATTCCGATTCCCGGCATCAATCTGGCTGCATCCAACAATACCGCTGCCGGTCCGGCCTTGGCCGCTTCTGTTGCTCCCATAGAAGCGACAAGAGCAAAAGGCTGCCATGTATACAGTATCAGTATTATTATAAATGAAATAACCAGTGCTAATGGCAGGTTTTTACGGGGATTTTTAACCTCACCGCCTATGTCAGCCAGCGCTGTCAGTCCCGCCCAGGAGAAACTCGCCAGCACAGTAACTACAATAAACATCATGGCACCACCCGGAAATAAGGGTACCAGATTAGCCGGATTCATATTAGCACTACCAACTATTCCGAAGATAATCATCCCCAAGACAAATGCCACAAACAGGATACCCTGCATCCACGCGGCAATGCTTACCCCCAGAAAGTTAATCAATGCAAAAAATGCCACAACCACGATGGGAAGTATCAATGGATGCAGTGTAAAAGCGTGATTAAATTGCTGTATGAATGCTATGACATATGAAGAGAAGCCGACTGCAACCAGAATATTGGATGCGAGCATAGCCAGCACGGCAGCGAAAGATATAACGGCACCCCAGAACGGGCTGGCTATCCTGGTAACTGTAACGAAATTGGCGCCGGTTACAGGAAGTGTACCCGTCAATTGTACTTCATACAGAACCACGAAAAGTGCAGGTATGGCTGCCGCCGCGTAGGCTATAAACACACTCGGACCCGTCATACCTGCCAAACTGGGAACAAGAACGAAAATCGACGCGCCTACGACCAACCCCGTAATCATGGCCACCGCCTCAAATAAGCCCACCCTTCTTTGCATTATCTCAGGTTTTTTCTCAGCCAAATTCAACCTCCTTATTTTTATTAAACAAACATTTGATAGCGATTATTAAAATTCCATCAGATATTACTGCTCTCTTTCACCTCCTAAAAAACAATCTTTCGATCAGATTGAGAAGCTGCCGTAATCCATAAAATTATTCTATCAAGCGCTTGATTGAATCAAATTATAAAACCGCAATTAACAGTTGTCAATAGGTTTTAATTGGAAATAATTATCCTCTCTGATGTATCTAAGAAAAATAACACAGGCCGGTTTGCCTATCCCTGCACTGAATCCCCACCACATAGACCGCTCAAGATAAAGCTGGTCTGCTCTTCCAGATATTGGCCGGCCGTGATACGCCCCCGTAAATCCCAGCGGCGAAATGACCACATATCGCCCAAAACAATAATATTATGGGCTGCCAGCCTGCAATCGTTAATTTTGAATATACCCTTCTGACGCCCCCGCTCAATGATACTCTCAAAAATACCTAAAAGCACACATTCATTATCAAGCAGTCTGTTTCGTAATTCCACACTTAAATTCCTCGTTTCCTGATGCCAGAACAATATTACATTCTGTGCTTCGCTGGTATATCCAAAATACAGCTTTATGGCCAGTTTCAAAGCCTTCAGCGGATTCATGCGCTTCAAATGCGTTTCTGAATACTTATAAAAATTGTTTGTGGCGTCCACCGCATAATCCATAAAGGCTGCTATTATCTCCTCTTTGGAATGGAAATAATGATAGAGTGTTCCCACAGTTATGCCGCTTGATTCGGCTATTTCTCTTACTCCGGTATTAACCGTACCCTTCTTGATAAACAAAGCTGCTGCCGCCTGGATTATCTGCCATTTCCTATCTATGGCCCTTGACCCCATCAATACCGACCCGCCCACCGGCCGTTTTACCGGCATCTTAGCTTTTCGTATCATAAATACCTCGTGTACATATCATAAATGCTATTGGATTCTATAATTATATCAGATGCCCCTGCATCCTCATCCTGCTCCATTCAGAAATAGCGGCAACATAACCAGAAAATAGGCCAGCAGTATGATGGCACCCAGCGGTACACCGATAATCGCCCACTCCTTCATATTAATCTTCAGTCTGGCAGCAGCCACGATATTGGGTATATTTCCCGGTATCAGCATACCTCCTGCCACCAGCAGGCCCATTATTACGGCAGTGATCTGAGACAACTTCATCTCGGGAGATATCTCCATAGCGGTCAGCGTGGCATTATCCAGAATTGCAGAAATGGTATTTATCCAGTACAGAAATCCGGCGTGGACATGTACGATATACCAGACTATGAGAGGCTTCATACCTTCGCCCAGCAGTACCAGCGCCGCCACAAAGAAATAGACCTTTATCGCCCGCAGGATAACATTTTTCAGTGACTCCGTGTACTCAATGGGGCAGGCCATGCCCTTTATATCCATACCTCTGGCTATGAAATTTGCCCCGAAAAATGACAGTATTGCGATACCCGGCAGCACGTAAACACCGAAGGTACGAAAAGGAAAGATAAAATCGGCATGGAAAGGTGGCCCTGAAAGCTTTGATACCATAATGGTTGAAAGCGGCTCACCCACAGGTGTGAGCACCGCACCCAGTCCCATGGAGAAACAGGCAACCACGGCAAATCTTATTTTATCTTTCTTCTGCAGGGGAAGAGCGGCAATGATTTCGGATAATAACACAGCGGTTACAATGATGGAAATAACGCTGCAGATCAGGCTGAGAAACAGTATCAGCAGAAAAACAAAAGGCTTCCAGCCGAGTTTTGAGGCAATAAAAAGAATGCTGTTGCAGAAGGCTTTATTGTAAAAATGGATGAGCAGACCGAAAATCAATACCACCTGAAATATGCCAACGGGCACAGAGCCGATCACAACCGGTGCCTTCATCGCATCAATCACCAGCTCCAGGTTCCACAGGCCGGATACGGTGACCGCCGCAACGCCCATGATCAGGAAAAACAGCTCCAGGTTTTCCTCCACCCGCTTTGAGATGAACGGCAATACAAGCACCATTATTACAATCAGGCATAGCCCGACAACAACCGGCAGTACAGGCTCCTCGGGTATGTGCGCCATCATCAATGTACGTAATTGCTCAAACATAGATACTCCGACGAAATGACTTTGTAAAAAAATAATACTTCAGGCAATAAATTTACCACGGCCAGCTGAAAATTATTCCGAAAGCGATGCCCAGAACGGCACCGACGAAGACTTCCCATTTAGTATGCCCGATTATCTCCTGCAGGCGCTGGCTGAACTCCTTATTACCCTTAAATAATTCCTCCAGCATTTTATTGAGCATGGTCGACTGGTAGCCGACCGTACGCCGAACGCCGGCGGCATCATACATCACTATAAAAGCTACCACCAGCGATATGGCAAATAAAGGTGAATCGAATCCGTACAGTAAGCCGATGGTTGTGGCCAGTGCCGTCATAACCGCCGTATGTGCGCTGGGCATACCGCCCGGGCTGTACATATAAGACCATTTCAACTGCCTGTGGCGGGCAAAATTTATCACCACCTTGAGAGCCTGCGCCACAAACCACGATACCAGCGGCACCCAGATGGCTTTGTAGGCATTTAAAGCACTGTTTGACTGTGTAAATAAAGCGTTCAGCATAGTATTATGTGAAATCACCTGGTCTTTATAGTCGTTCCCGGCCGGTATTTGATCTGCAGCGCTTTGATGGCCATCATCACCAGCATCAGAATCGGATAGACCACCAGAAGAGGAGGTGGGGGGAACACCAGGAAGATGGGAGGAGGATCAACATGTGAGTACTGCATGGCAAAGATGATAACAAATATGGTCACCACTCCAATCACAAAGCTGAAGGTGGAATTCCTGGTCCTCCACAGCACCACCGCCGCAATGGATGCACCGATAACCGTGGGTACTGTGGCAACAGAGACAAGCACGCCTCCTATGGTTGTAGCACCGAGTCCGCCCTGAAACCTGAGGAAAATCGACCACTGATGACCGGCAATCGCACAGATGCCCGTCAGCAGAACGATCTCCGGTGGAGCCTTTATCCACTGGGATATCATCACGGCCAGTATGGCCTTTCCGATATCCAGAAATACCACCGACAAAAAGGAGATCAGCCCAACCCTGCGATAAACGGCCGCCGCACTTATCTTACCATCGGGCTCATCGCGTATATCGAGTCCGCCGTTTAACCGGGCGATGAGGTAGGCAGACGGCACAGAGCCCAATAAATATGCCAGCGGCAATACCATTAAGAAAATCCAGTTCATCTTTTCCTTCCCCTGATTACTTCGATTCAGATCTTAATGTTCTGACCGAGATAGAGGCATGGGTAAGAGTATACCATATTTGCTTCGGTCGGCTCAGTCATACGATTCTCACTTTTCTCCGAGTTTCAAAAAATCCCTTGCTTCCTTTGAGAAAGCCATGCCGATGGACAGCATCAATACAAGGATACCGCAGACTGCATATATCATGGGTATATTTTTATTCGCCAGGTCTGCTACGACTCCACCTATACCCATACCCAGAGGAGCCAGGCCGCTGGTCAACGTCCCCAGCAGGCCGAAGACCCTGCCCCTTATCTCACTGCTGGAAGCAAGCTGAAGTATGGTGGTTACCTTTACGATAAATATCCCGGCTGCCAGGCCGATTATAAAGATGACCACCAGCACCAGGTAGGGGACATGCACAGAGGCGATGAAACCCAGAGCCAGCGCGGCTACCAGCAATGAGCCGATAATGAGATTGCTCTGGGCACGGCCGCGCACCGTAATGGAACCGGCGATGGCATAACCCACCACCGAGCCCACCCCCAGCGACATGAGGAGATATCCGTACCAGGCAGCATTGAGCTTCAGGTAGTCCTCGACATAAAAAGGCAACAGCAGCGCCATGGGTGCAATAAACAGATACATCAATGCCGCCACCAGGAATAATACCCTCATACCCTTGCGGTTCCAGACATACATCAACCCCTCCCGTGTATCGGCTACAAAGGCTTTAAAGGCCTCCCCGCCTTTCTTCGTCTGCTCAGGGATAACCTGAGGTATGGTCGTGAAAGCCTCAGCACCTGAGGCGAACAGATAGGTGAATGCGTTGATTAAAAACAGCATGCCGGCACCGGTAATGGTATACAGTATTCCACCGAGTCCCTGCCCTATGAAAAGCGAGACAAAAATGGCGAACTGGTTGAGAGAGTTGGCGGCATCAAGCCTGTTTTCGGGAACAATATCCGGCACGGCAGCCGTAACGGCCGGTGTAAAAAAGGCGAAGATTATGGCTCCTGCCGTGGCCACCACAAACAACCAGCCGATCAGAAGGTTATTTCCATAAGGCTCCACCTGCGTGAACATAAAATAGGTAAAGTCGCTGGCCGGGTAAATCTGCGACATCAGGCTGCGTCCATAAAAAATGAACAGCATCAGCAGTGCCAGTGAGAGCACACACAGCCCGTTAAACAGGTCGCCCAATACTATAATCTTTTTGCGTGAGAAATTATCGGCAAAAGTCCCGCCCATAGGGCCCAGTAGGACACCCGGCAGTGTGGACAGCATCATCATCAGGCCCATCAGGCTGGCCGAACCGGTCGTCTCTTTGATAAAAAACAGCATCGCCAGACCGAAAGCGCGCTGACCTGTCTGACTGACCAGCTGTCCCAGCCATATGAGAAAGAAACTGCGGTTCCATAGCTTTGCCGGCCGCCTTATCGCACTATCATCCATCAATAGTTCGCAATCTTCTGCAGACTCAGAAGGCTGAATAATTGCTCTATATTATACGGCATCCGGCCACAACCCGGCACTGAACAGGAATTATTTTCGAACTGCAGCGGGTATTATTTACGAATTTTTAAATCTGCTGGCTCTGCTTACTTGCTTTAAGCTTCCTTAAATGTTTAAAATCAGCCAACTACGCTTTAAGGAGTAATATACCATGAAATTCGCCAGGGAAGTCGTCATAGTCGACTATTTACGCTCGCCCTTTTCACGCTCACGCCCAAAAGAACCCGAAAAGGACCTCCTCAACGATTATAAAATGGATGAAGTAATCGGGATGCTCTGGAAGGAAATCATCCGGCGCAATAACCTCACACCTGAGGTCATCGACGAGGCCGTGGTCGGCGTTGCCAGGCCGGTGCTGGAGAACTGGACATATGGTGGGAGATTTCCCTGTTTCTTTGCCGAGCTTCCCTTTGAAGTAGCGGCACAGCAGGTCGACCAGCAGTGCGGTTCATCGCTGGATGCGCTGCGGACGGCCGTTATGGCCATAACCACCGGCTTTGCCGATACCGTCATCTGCGGCGGCATGGAGCACATGACGCACATCCCACTGGGAGCGGCCAACCCCGCCGTCAGGGTCAATGATAAACTGAGGGAAGATCCACGTTACAGGCGTTACGATGTAACCTTTTCCATGAATATGGGCTTCACCGCCCAGAAGCTTCAGGAGATGGCGGGCTTCACCCGTGAGGAAATGGACCGCTGGTCGCTTCGCTCCCACATGCTGGCAGCCAGGGCACAGAAGGAAGGGTTTTTCAAGGGAGAGATACTTCCCATCGAGGTTACCCTTCCCGACGGCAGCAGGCTGATGTACGACTACGATGCCTGCGTCAGGGCGGATACCACCCTGGAGACCCTCCTGCAACTGAAGCCGGCCTACAAGCCGGATGGGACCATCACCGCCGGCAACGCTTCCCCGCTCAACGCCGGCGCAACTGCCATGCTGGTCATGTCCCGTGAAAAGGCCGACAGGCTGGGCCTGAAACCCATGGCCAGCTTTGTTTCCTTCGGTGTGGCCGGTGTCGATCCCACCATCATGGGCTCCGGCCCCGTGCCGGCTTCGCGCAAGGCCCTCGAGTTTGCCGGCATGCGCGTTGAGGACATCGACTTCTGGGAGATAAACGAGGCGTTCTCGGTGGTCACACTGTACTGCATGAGGGAGCTCGGCGTGCCGGAAGAAAAGGTCAACGTCAAAGGCGGTGCCGTGGCCATCGGACACCCCCTGGGAGCTACCGGCATAAGGCTGGTAGGAACGCTTGCCAGGATTCTCAAACTGGAAGGCGGGACATACGGTCTGGCAACACAGTGCTGCGGCGGAGGACAGGGCATAGCCGCAATCATCAAAAAAGAATAACACGTTTATTTCAGCATAAACAGTTATCTGCCTGCCGGTGCACCGGCAGGCAGATTTATTATCAGCTTCAACCGTTCCCGGGGCGGAGAGCTTTTAAAACCGACGGCCTAAACCCCCACACCCCATATTTCGTTATAAGTGTATTCAATATACAAGAAGGAGGTTTAAACAAACATGCGAAAATCCATCCATCTGTTGCTGGCTCTGGTACTGGCCGTTCTGTGGACGACGATGCCGGCCCTTTCTGCTTCTGCGGATGCCGGCAGTATCGAGGTTATTAAGCAGTCGGATAAAGAAGTTGCCGCACTGAACGATGTGATAACATACACCTACACCATTATCAACCGCGGTACGGTTGAAATTAAAAACCTGTCGCTCAAAGACGATAAAATCGGAGAAGTGCCTCTGACCTCCGACAACGCATTCCTCGGCAAACTCGGCCCCGGAGAAAACGTTACCGCTATCGCTACCTACAGAGTAGCCTTCGGCGATCTGCTGGCCGGTTCCGTTAAAAACATCGCCACGGTAACCGGCACGGACGCTAACGGCAACAGCATCAGCGAAAACAGCAGTGTAGTAGAAGTTTCCACCAGCATTATTAAAGCACTACTCACCAGAGCACAAATACTCAGGCTCAGCGGCGTCCCGGGCAAAGGCATCGATCACGCACCCGGCCTGCAGAAGCCCTTCAACGCCAATTCACAGGCGGACGACCACGCAGGCCAGAAAAACCATCAGGGTGAGATGGAGCAGAACAGACACAGAGAATTCAACAGCACCACACAGAACCAGGAGCAGAATACGGAGCAGGAAACCAACGGCCAGAGCCTGCAAAACCATGGCAAAGGTCAGGGCAAAGGTCACAATAAATAAACTGGACTCACACAGCAAAAACAGGGGAGCGGTGCAAATATCCGCTCCTTTGTTTTTATATCTACCCGTTATATAATTATAACACCCTGTTACAGTTTAGCGGGCCGGTTGATATTTCTATGGGCGGTAAAATATGGGCGCATCGGCTTATCATGTCGGCCGTTTTATTATTTTCAGCAGTTGCGTCTGTCATCTCACCGGGGCCATATCTACA
>DAOTVU010000050.1:0-4098 GCA_034436215.1 Dehalococcoidia bacterium | reverse complement strand
CTCAAGACGATAGTATCACGCGGCTTCAATCACGAGGGTGCCGGCCGAGGTATCATGTTTGTTACAGCCTCCATAGCCCGACAGATTATGCAATTGAAAAGAGGCCAGACGGATAAAATCATTATCGGCAATGTCAACGCATTTCGGGATTGGTCGCATATAAATGATATCATCCGGGGCTACTGTCTGCTGGCTGAAAAAGGGAAATACGGCGATGTTTACAATCAAGGTTCCGGCCGCACCAACTCCGTACTCACTTTTATCCTTCTTGCCCTTGAATGTGCGGGCTATCGGGTTGAGAAGATACAGACCTTTAAAAGCATGAAAACCGTTGAAACCCCTACCACATTGGACAGCTCTCCTGCATTCGGTCTCAGATTCAACAAAACCGTTATAGATAGACTGATGCTCGATGGCCAATTAGAATTCACCCCTGACGATGCCGGCATAACGGTATTTACCAGCCGGGGAAAAGTCGCTATCGAATTCGACATCGACCGATTCAGGCCGGCCGAAGTACCGCTTCTTCTGGCATCAACCGCCAAAATCGATAAGCTCGGTTTCAAAATCGAGCACAGCCTCAATGATATAATCAATGATCAGTTGAACTATTATCTGGATTCATCGCGCTGACAGACTACCGTGTCTGCAGGGTTGTAGATATTGCTGAAAATGAAAATCGCTTTACTTACACCCACCTTTTGCGGCTACAGCGGAATCGACCGGGTTGTAGCACAGCAGGCCGCCCGATTTGCCGGCGACGGCCACAGAGTAACCATCATCACCATGCAGGCGGATATGCAACCGGCCCCCGGAGTAGAATTAGAAGTACTCGGACTCCCACCCGGTCTGCTGTTGCAGCGAATATACCGTCTTCTATTTCCACTGGATATTGTTAAAAACAGCCGTTATGTGCGCCTTTTAAAAGGGGTCGATTTAATCTACAGCCACCAGTACCCCATGAACTGGCTTGCATGCCTGGCAAAAAAACACTACGGGATAAAATATATCTACTACGATTACGGCGTGGCACCGCCGGAATCCTTTGCCGGCTTAGCCGAGCGCCTGTATATGTTGCTATTTACCCGGCTTTCAAACCTCACAGCTTCTCAGGCTGATTCGGCCGTATCTATCAGCCGCTACCTGAAAAGCGAGCTGGAAAAACATACGGGACTGGTCAGTGAAGTCATATACCCCACCATCGACAACCACAGGTTCCATCCCGGTCTGGATCGCTCAACCATCCGCCGGAAACACAACCTGGAAAACCGGCCCGTTATTCTGTATTTAGGCAGAATCTCACCCCATAAAGGGGTGCACCTCCTTATAGAGGCTTTTAATCTGGTCAGACAAAAGGTACCCGATGCAACGCTCATAATTGCGGGGCGACATACCTTCCCCGACTATTCAAACAGGCTTAAATCTATGGCGGATGACCATATCATCTTCACCGGTTATGTCGATGACGGGGATATCCCGCTATACTATGCGGCCTGTGATATTTACGCCACCGGCACATTATGGGAAGGTTTTAATCTGCCGCTGGCCGAAGCACAGGCATGTGGCCGACCGGTGGTGGCTTTCGATCTGGGGCCTCATCCCGAAGTGGTTTGCCACGGGAAAAGCGGCTTTCTGGTCAAACCATCCGATACCCATGCAATGTCCCACGCCATTATCAGGCTCATCCAGGACGAGAAACTGCGACAGCAGATGGGTGAGGCAGGCGCCGAATTTATAAGGGAGAAGTTCGCCTGATGCGCTGGCCTACTGACTGGTCACTCAAGATATGCCTTTCCGGTGCCGCGGCAATAACGGTGATTCATCTGGTCCTTGTCTGCCTGTCGGCATTCGATATTAACATCCCCGTAGTTACTCAGATCAGTGGCTTTATATTCGTTACCCTCATCCCCGGACTGTTGATTGCCCGGATATTTCGTCTGCATAACCTCGGGCTACTCGAATCAATAACCTGTACAGTAGGCCTCAGCCTCGCCGCGGTCATGTTTTACAGTGCATTTCTCAATTTCATACTTCCCCCGATAGGCATTAACCAACCAATCACACCTCTACCGCTGGCCATCAGTTTTTCGATATTGTATTTCATACTCACAGCGCTGGCATGGTTGAGTGACCGGCATTTTAGTTCCACGCCGCCTTCAACGAAGTACACTGTTGAGCCGAAATCCATCCTGCTGCTACTCCTCATGCTTTGCGTGGTGATACTGGGAGTGCTGGTGCTGGAGAAAACCGGCAGCAATATCATACTGATGCTCGGTCTGGGACTGGTTCTTCTGATATTTCTGCTGGCTACGTCCGGACGGATATTCACCGAGAATGTTTATCCGCCTGCTGTCTATGCTATCAGCCTCGCCCTTCTTTACCAGACCACTCTAATGTCTCCATATCTCACAGGCACCGATATCTATTTCGAATATCAGTTTTACCGGCAGGTAGCCCAGAGCGGCCTGTGGAACTATGCACTTCCCGGCACCATCAACTCCTGTCTGAGCATCGTCATGGCTGTACCCGTTTATGCCGGTATGCTGAACATCGATGGTGTCTGGGTCCTTAAAGCCGTCTATCCGCTTTTATTCTCGCTTGTGCCTCTCATCATGTACCGCATTTTTCAGGGCCAGATCGGAAGCCTACCCTCTTTCCTTGCCGTGTTCTTCTTCGTATCCGTCCCCACCTTTTCACTCGAGATGATAGGGTTGGGGCGCCAGCAGTTTGCCGAGATTTTTTTCGTTCTTATAATACTTCTGCTCACACAGAACTCAATAGATAGATACGTAAAGATCACCCTTATCACCATTTTCGCTCTGGGAATTACCGTCTCCCACTACACATTCGGTTTTATCAATTTCGTCTATTCAGGGGCCCTGATCGCACTGGTGGCAGTACTTCGCAGTCACCTGTTCACAGGATTCTGGCAGAGGCTAACAGCCCGGACCGGCGGTCTGCCCGTCATTCTTGCAAGACCTTCTAACACGGATATACCCATTAGAGCTTTGACCGCGTCATTTATCGTCGTCTTTGCCCTCAGTCTGTCATGGTACGGACTGATCGCCTCGGGCAGTAACCTGCAGTTTTTCGCCGGTACGCTTACCATACTTATGCAAAAAATAGGTATTAACCTACAGGAGCTGGCATCCCGGTACGGTGGTTCACAGTACATTTTCGGCGGCCAGGGAGATCTACTCGTCTCGGCCGCACTCGGATTGGACTTCAGCCAGGCATCAGTTCAGGGCAAAATTTTCCGCATTATCCAGTATATAACCCAGCTACTGATCGTTGCCGGCTATCTACGGCTGATTATCAAACCTTCCAGGCTTGCTTTTAAAAGGGAGTATATAGCATATTCGCTTGTAAGTTGCGGCATTCTGGCCGGATGCATCTTCCTTCCATGGTTCTCGAACATACTTAATATCACACGATGGTACCACATAGCCCTGATAACACTCTCCCCCTTTCTGGTGGTCGGTGCCCGGTCAATATGGGAACTTACTTCATGGATCACAACCGGGCTTAAAAACAATCCATCCGAGATTAACGCGCCTCGTGAGAAGCGGTATCTTACCGTTATGGCGTGGTTACTTCTGCTGCCTTATTTTGCATTCAACTGCGGTCTGGTGTTTGAGCTCAGCGGACAGCGCGATACCAGCATCATAGATACGCCATATTCCATAGCACTCAGCAGTTACCGTCTGGACCTTACCGGCATCTTCAATCATAAGGACGGTGCCGCCGCCCGCTGGCTTTCAACCCGAGCCTGTGATAACTCAACAGCCTATACAGACGTTCACGCAGGCAAAATACTGCTTTATCACGATACACTTTCACGCCTCAAAATCAAAAACTTTACGCCTTCGGAAAATATTTCCACGGTCGGGTATATTTTCCTTAGCTCGTGGAACGTTAACAAGAGGGAACTTACCTTTACCAGCGCCGGCAGACCGGGCATGCGCGAACATCTGAATATCAATGCAATACCGGATATAATAAATGGTAACATTATATACTCCAGCGGTGGTAGTGAAATTTATTTAAATTCTGCGGACACCGATGACAAAGGGAGACCTGTCGGTTTACAATAGATTT
>DAOTVU010000049.1:0-24707 GCA_034436215.1 Dehalococcoidia bacterium | reverse complement strand
AACTCATCAACCGGTATATTAAAGAAACCTTGAATCTGAGCCGCATGCAGATCCACAGTCAGTAAACGATTGGCTCCAGCTGTAGTAAGCAAGTCTGCTATCAGCCTTGCCGTGATGGGAACACGAGGCTGATCTTTTTTATCAGTCCTTGCATAACCATAATAAGGCACGACAGCCGTAATACGCTCAGCAGATGCCCTTTTAAATGCATCAAGCATTATCAACAGCTCTACCAGGTTTTTATTTACCGGCGAGCATATGGGCTGGATAATAAAAACGTCCCTCTCCCTCACATTCTCCAGTATTCGAACAAATATGTTCTCATTGCTGAATTCAAATACCTCAATTTTCCCTAGGGGTATTCCCATATACTGGCAGACAGCATCGGCAAGAGTTGGATGGGCATTGCCACAAAATACTTTTATCTCATCCATTCTGGCAAATTGATGCATCTTATTTACCTCCATGCTTAGCGCCTGATAATTATAGCATCAACAATGCAATCTTCGATAACTTTAGCCATTTAATGATTATCTACAGTGTCCAGAGCACCCTGCGTAACTCATAAAAATCGGAAAAATAGAGTATAATTCTAAAATTAATACTGTGAATTACAAACAACTATGAATAGACTGCCGCTTGACCTGCTTGGCAGATATATACGTATAGATACTACTAACCCGCCGGGAAATGAATATCTTGCGGCAGCTTTTTTTTCCGAAATATTCAACAGGGAAAGTGTGGAATTTAAAACATACCAGTCCGAACCGGGAAGGGTTTCTATTCGTGCCGTTTTGAAAGGCTCCGGTAATGAAAAACCGATCATATTATTACACCACATGGATGTTATTGGCGCCAATAAAGAAGAATGGACATTCGACCCGTTTGGCGGTGAAATCATAGATGGCTATATTTGCGGTCGCGGTGCGCTCGATACCAAATCCCTCGGGATAATCCAGCTTATGACACTTCTCAACATTAAGAAACGCAAGGTTAAGCTTAACCGTGACATAGTTTTTTTAGCTACTGCCGATGAGGAATCAGGCGCTGATCGAGGTGTAGAATTTTTGCTCCGTGAATATCCTGCTGACTTCGAAGCTTCTCTGGTATTAAATGAAGGCAGTTATATACTCAGCGAGCTAATACCTGATCGTCTGGTTGCGTTGATTTCGCCCGGTGAAAAAGGGCCGTGCTGGCTTAAATTAAAGAGAAAAGGCATACCAGGCCATGGGTCCACCCCCCACAACCAGAACCCACTTGAGCACCTGGTCAAAGATGTAAACCGGTTGCTCAGCTGCGATCAGCCTTACAGGGTAACACCCATTGTAGCAGAATATTTTAAAAAAATGGCTACAGTACTGGAACCGCTTAAACCGTATCTTACAGAAAATACCGAAGAGGCATTGTTAAAAATACTTAAGAAAAGCGGATTAATATCTCGCCCACAGGTAAAAGCCATGCTCTCCAACACTATCAGCCTGAACTCGATCAAAGCAGGAGATAAAATAAATGTTATTCCCTCGTACGCTGAAGCCCTGCTGGATACAAGGATATTACCCGGGCAGGATATGGATGAATGGCTGAACTATCTAATTGAAACTTTAGCGGATGATGAATTGCAAATAGAGCTAATCACCAGCGGCAATGGTAATGCTTCTACAATCCAAACTGTCAGCTACCAAACTATCGAAACGATTATGCAGGAATATTACCCTGATGCCATTACTGCACCCTACTTAATGCTGGGTACTACTGATTCCCGTTTTTTCAGAGAGAGGGATGTAATTTCATATGGTTTTTGCCCCACTGTTATCCCTTTCGAACTAATGGGTACGGTTCATGGAATCGATGAAAAGATCGGAGTTGACAGTTTTTTAAAAGGAATTGAAATTTACACTGCAATTGTGGAAAGATTGTGCACCGGATAAGGGAAATAATACGACTACTCATAGCCTCTTATGGCGACAAAATCTGGCACAAAAAATTAGACCCGGTGGGTGAACTTGTACAAACTATACTTTCTCAGAACACGTCCGACATCAATTCACACCGTGCTTATGCGTCGTTAATCGGTAGATTTAGAAACTGGAGAAAAGTAGCTTCTGCAGATTTATCTCAAATAGCCGATACTATCAGATGCGGTGGGCTGGCAGATATTAAAGCAGTTTATATCAAAAGTGCACTTACTACCATATTGGAAAAGAACCATAGTTTCGATTTACAATTTTTAAATCAGCTATCCGTAAATGATGCCAGGTCATGGCTTATGCAATTACCCGGCGTAGGCATGAAAACTGCCAGTTGCGTGCTGCTTTTTTCATTAGGTATGCCCGCCTTCCCAGTGGATACCCATGTCCTGAGAGTGACAAAAAGGCTGGGTTTATTACCCGCTAACATTTCTGCCGATTCAGCCCATATTGAACTTGAGAGATTGATAAACCCCGGAGATATATACCGCGGCCATATGCTGTTTATTGAGCATGGAAGAAAAATCTGTAAAGCCCGGAGCCCGCTCTGCAATAACTGTAACCTCATATCCACCTGCCCCAGCGCTATAATAGTAGATTAAGGGCTCCAGAAAATCCATTAATTTAATTCGTTTTATTCGCCTCTTTACTTTGTATACAGGGTATTCTAATGACAAATTGTGACCCCTTACCCACTTCGCTATCGGCAAATAATTCGCCGCCGTGGGCTTGAACAATCTGACGAGATATCGCCAAACCGAGGCCAGTACCCGACAGATTGCTACCCTCTCGATAAAATCTTTTAAATAAATTAGAAAGCTGTTCCTTCTTCAATCCTGGCCCGGTATCGGTAACAGACATCTCCACTCTATCGGGCGAGACCTGTCTGGTTTTAATGGTTATGCTGCCGCCCTGCGGTGTGAATTTGATTGCATTATCAAGAAGATTAGCCAGTACCTGTTCAAGACGGTCTATATCACCTTCCACGTACGACAGCGGTTCGACATCCATGATAAGTGAAATCTCCTTTTCTTCTGCCCTCAGACTGAATATTTCCCGGCATTGAGCGATTAGTCCGTTCAAATCGACTGTCTCTTTCTTCATTTCGAGCTGTCCAGACTCCAGCTTAGATAAATCCAGGAGATTATTCACAAGGCGCGTTAACCGGCGTGATTCATCTTCAATTATTCTGGCAGCCTTTATAACTGCTTCGCGAGATTCAGCGATGCCGTCCCTTATTGCCTGGGCAAATCCTATTATAGAGGTCAGCGGTGTACGCAACTCATGTGAAACATCAGCAACAAAGTCACGCAATGTTTGCTGTGACTCTTTTATACGCAGTGTCATGTTGTTAAAGTTGGCAGCCAGTGCCTTAAGTTCCACGGGTCCTGATACTGAAACCTGCTGATCATATTTACCAGCAGCTATCTCCGATGTAGCGGTAGTTAGCTGCTTTATAGGAGCATATATCGATCGTGCTAAAAATAGAGCAATTATCACCGATAATACCAGTGCGAGTATACCGGCAATCAACAGCGGCCTTGCCAGCTCGGACAATATACCCAACGTCCCGGCAGTGGTGGTTGTAATCACCATCCAATCAGCCCCGATTTCTCTAATCTTGCTGATGCCCGATACCGAAAAAACACGATATAAATATACCCTGTTATCATTACCTATAAATTTTCCACTCATGGATCTTCCCATACCCATGGTTCTCCTGCTTAAAAGCTCTGCCGGAGGGAAGCAAATACTATCTGTCTGAGAAGTCTGTCTTATCACATTACCGTCACGGTCGCATAAAAAAATGGTTATCCCCATTGCATCCGCCTGCTCCTGCATGTTCTGCCAAACCTGGTCGAATGTATTGGATCCTCTCAGCAAAAATCTGGTTTGAGCAAATAGAGGCGACGATATATCCGCCAGCCTGACCTCTGCTAACCTTTCCATCATGCCGCTTATCTGGGTGGATAAGGAAACAGCTATTATAGTAATGCACAGAATTACAATCAATACGAAGGATAATATCAGTCGCCCACGGAGTCCCATTTTATATTTCCGCCTGCTCAGTGCCAGTGTGATTTATATTTTCACGCGAACTTATATCCAGTTCTCGTTTTTCTACCAGCTTATAGCCCATCCCCCGAACAGTCTCGATATTTATGCTGGCCTGAGATATTTTTTCCCTTACGTGCATTATATGAATATCGACAGTTCTGGTCTCGCCGTAATCATCTGTATCCCAAACCATTTCCAGCAATCTCTCACGGGTTAATACAATCCCGCGATTTTGAGCCAGTGCAGCCAGTAAATCGAACTCCTTGTTACGTAGTTTCACCTGATGTTCGTCGATCCAAACCTCCCGCCGTGGCAAATCGATACGTAGATTGCCCACTTCTATTACCGGACCTCCTCTCCTCATTGAACTGCATCTTCTGAATATAGCTTTAACCCTGGCGACCAGTTCACGCGGATTAAATGGCTTCGTCAGATAATCATCCGCTCCGAGTTCCAATCCCAGTATCTTATCGACATCATCTTTGCGTGCGGTAAGCATTATTACGGGTATCTCTCCGTGTTTGCGGATCTCTTTGCAAATCGCAAAACCATCGATATCCGGCAACATAATATCAAGAATCACCATTGCCGGTCTGCTTTTTTCCAACTCTGCAATAGCCTGCTCCCCGGTTCCAACGAGATGAATTTTATAACCTTCTTTTTCCAGATATATCTTTACAAGTTCCCGGATATTAGGTTCGTCGTCAACTACCAGAATCTCTGTCATAATTAATAACGTCTTAAAATATTATTATGTACATAGTCTAATTTAAATTTCATCTATAATAAAACGCATTCCCGGGTAAAATGGTTATTGCAAATATAAATATAATAACGTTATTGAATTTTCAATTAGAAGCTATTGTAATGGACGAATATATTTCCCAAAGATTTTCAATATCAACTAACCACGCTATCTTAATAATAGGAGACTTTTATGAAAAAGGCTTCCATGCATTATATTTTGGACGTGATTGAAGGGCTTATATTGTTACTGGTGATTATCTCGGGTTTTATCCTGTGGCTGGCACTGCCAGAGGGTAGCACTGCCGAAAAAATAATCATATTCCCTCGAAATATATGGATTAATATACATCAATGGCTGGCTGTAGGACTGATTATATTTTTCAGCACACACATTATCACCCACTGGACATGGATTTCTTATATGACAAGGACTTATTTTAAAAAATTTAGATCCAGATAGTGATTACAGATATATGGATATAACATTTTCAACCTTGTCCGTGTAATCGTCCTGTACGCTCGAGTTCGAGAAGCAACCGTTTGCGCCATAATCCACCGCCATAGCCCCTCAGTTCACCGCCTTTTCCAATCACACGATGACATGGGATTATTATATTTATCCGGTTCATGCTCACGGCCCGCGCTACCGGCCGAACAGCCCGTGGATTCCCTATTCTCCGTGCTATTTCCTGATAGGAAGCGGTTTCGCCAAAAGGTATTCGGCATAGCTCATCCCAGACACGCAATTGGAAGGATGTACCATGCAGAGCAAGAGACGTGTTAAATCGACGTAGCCTTCCATCAAAATAATCTTTTATTTCCAAACTCAAGCTCTCGAGTATGTCATTCGATGCAGGTAATAGCCTGCCGCCGAATTCCTGCTGCAGCTTACTGATACTGTTTTGCGATGTCTTTTGATCGTAAAATTCTATTAAACAAACACCCTCATCTATAGCCGCCGTGATTACGGGGCCGAGAGGTGTCGGTATATATTTAAATGCTGTGAATTCAGCAGAAGAACGATTAATAAACGTCACTTATTTTGTCTCCATCAAAAAGACTGGGACCGACTTCTTTTCATCAAAATCCCCATACTTTTCTTCCTGTTAAAACAACGTCAGAAACTGTTTTATTCTCATTTGGCAATATTCACAGACTGATATTAAATTTTTCCATCCAAAAATAACGAATTGACGGGCTTCATTTCTCTTCCTTGGCAAGCTCATCCGGCGGAACCTCTTGATAAACTGACTCGATCAACTTTCCCTGAACTCCCGATCCCGAACACGGATCCCATGGCACATCCGGTCTGATGCGCGATCCCAGCGGTGGATGTCTGGGAATGTGGTCGATAATGCGTGGCAAGGTAAATAAGGCACCGCAGGTTCTGCACTGGACACGATACATTATTTTATAATTAGACCCCATTGCACTTACCTCGCATATACTCGTTTTTACTGTGCTCTCCTGCTGTTGCTCAATTATAAACACACTCAAAACCATTTGTAAATAATTCAATAAATTCATGCATTCTTATAGGAATATTTACAAATGTACAGAGGAATATTATTATGATTGAGCGAGCGTTCTGTCGTTCACACATACAAATATTTTGTGGTAATCGAGGAGGTCTTAAAGTTATGGATTACAAAAATATCTCACTATCGGGCAAAGTAGCCATTGTTACAGGAGCAAGCAGAGGCATCGGGCTGGAAAGCGCAACTGCGTTTGCTGAGGCCGGCGCAACAGTGGTTCTTGCCAGCCGCAAGCAGGCCGATCTGGATCAGGCGGCAGATAAAATTAGAAGTAGGGGCGGAAAATGTTTAGCAATAGCTTCACACGTGGCTAAAATAGAAGACTCAAAAAATCTGGTAAATCGTGTCATGTCGGAATTCGGGCGCATCGATATACTGATGAATAATGCCGGTACCAATCCTTATTACGGCCCGTTAATGGATGCCGAAGAATGGGCATGGGATATAACCATGAATGTGAACCTTAAGGGGCTGTTCTTCCTATCTCAAATGGTTGCACGTGTCATGCGGAAACAGGAGACAGGTACTATTATAAACATATCCTCGGTCGGGGGGATCAGGCCCGGGGAGCTCGGTATTTATCAAACTACCAAAGCAGCCGTTATAATGCTCACACAGCTCATGGCCAAAGAATGGGGCCAGTATAATATCCGTGTAAATGCTATTGCCCCCGGTCTTATCAAAACAAGACTGGCCGAAGCTCTCTGGAAAGACCCCGAAAAAGGCCGAGAAGCTGCCAACAACATGGCTATGCTGCGGTTGGGCGAGCCCGATGATGTAGCAGGAGTAGCCCTATTCCTGGCATCTGACCTTTCTAAATATGTCACCGGCCAAACGATCGTCGTCGACGGTGGCGAAATGCTCGGTGCACCCGCATATAGAACAAAACCTTTGTAATCACAATTATTACCAGGAAACCCGATTAAAACTTGTATGGGTATAAAAACTGCTGAAGAATATATCCGTAGCCTAAAAGACGGACGTCTGATATATGCAGACGGCCAAAAAATAGAAGATATCACCCATACTAAACACGCTGCACTCAAAGCGGGATTACGTCTTGCCTCGCTTGAATACATCATGGCCTACGACCAGCAGTTTCGTAATATGCTGGTGGAAATCGATGAAAATGGAGAAGCCTGCCACTCCATTTACAGGATACCGCGCACCACCAATGATCTATTAAGAAAGCGTGATATCATTCAGCTACTCGCACGCAACTGCTATGGTTTCCCGGGAGCTACCCATTTTACCGGTATAGACGCTCTCCATGCGCTGGCTGCGGTATGTAAAAGGATAGATGCTGAATCAGGTACTGATTACGCCGCACGACTCTGTTCTTTCAGGGAAACATGTAAACATAAAGATCTGGGGCTGGCCTGTGGTATGTTCGTGGCAGGTCGGAGGACTGAAAATATCCCTCGCCCAGTGCACCAAGATTTTTCAATTAAGGTGGTTGACAGATCTAACCAGGGTATTACTGTGAGCGGTGTAATGGCTCATATCACTTTTGCCCCCTATGTTCACGAGATTATAATCATGCCTGCCCACAGCCTCCAGGAAGAAGACAGTGATAGAGCGGTTGCTTTTGCAGTTCCGATCAACGCTGCTGGAATTAGCCTTGTTCTGCCGCATTCGGACCTTGTAGAAGGGAAAAACAGCCTCGATCACCCATGGCTTTCAAAGGTATACAGTGCTGATTCAACAGTTATATTCGACAATGTATTTATCCCGATTGAAAGGATTTTTATGCTGGGTGAATATCAACATGCAGGGCATGCCGCCAGGCTATTCGCCGCCATTCATCGTTTGAGCAGTGATAGCCGTAAAATCGTAGAGTTAGAAAGCCTTGTTGGAAGCGCCTTTCTCATTGCCGAGCAAAACGGCCTTGAGAAATACCCGCATATACGCGAAAAACTGGCCCAGCTGGTATATTACAGTGAATCAACCGATGCTCTGACATATGCTGCCATCATGAACTGCATTACAGACTCCGACAGCGGCTATGTGTTTCCTAACCCGCTTTTATCTAACCTGGCTAAATACACCTTTGCCAGTTACTGGCATCATTCTGTACAGCTGGTCCACGATATAGCAGGTGGATTACTGGCCACCATGCCGTCGTATATAGATTTCCAGCATCCACATCTTCATAACAAACTGGAACCCTATTTCACGGGAAGGGAGGGGGCACCGGCAGAAGAGCGCATCCGAGCCGTTAACCTTGTCAGAGACCTAACCATGCCGGAAGTTGCCTCAGCCACAATTCACGGGGAAGGATCTCTTGCTATGCAGAAAATGGCCATACTCAGAGAAGCCGATCGTAAAAGATATTTATCCGCAGCCAGAAGGTTTGCCGGTATCAAAGACCGGGATCCACATCCATATTTTAGTAAGATTATCGATGTTTCACAGACCGATGACCTCCTGCCGGATACTTAAATCGCGCACCATTAAGAGAGCCTTGACATAAAACATAGCAACGCCTATTATTTCGTATTACGTTATGACTAATCGCATAAACATACTTATTTCGCATCTTGCGATCATCATTTTTATTACTGCAACATCGGCCTCCTGCAACGATATCTTGTCACCTTATATTTCTACTCCCACCATCAGCACCGGGCTGATAAATGATTTCAGACCGGTGGATAATGTCGACCATTTCTACATCGACTGCCAGAAAATATGCTGTTCGGCCAGACTGAGTAATGTCCATAAAAACGTAGAAGTAACCGCCAACTGGAAATACGTCGGCAGTAATGAGGGGAAAGACAACAACAACAACAACATACTCCTCCATTCAGATAAAGTTTTTAGCGACTGCGACTGCTATATAGGGTTTACCCTTGATTCCCCTGTCCACGGATTTAACGTCGGTAAATATGTTGTCGAACTGCTGATAGACGGTAAAGCCGGTTCAACCGCTCCATTTTACGTGGAAAAAGATGGCTCGGTGCCCATTCCAAGGATTAACTTTTTCCAGGTCGATCCTTCCGCAATAGTCGAGGGGCAGTCATCTACTTTGAGCTGGGATGTCTCTGGAGCCACCCGTGTCGCCCTTGAACCGGCTCTCGGCCCAACAGAGTCGCACGGCAATATCAAAGTCAGCCCTGTCAGTGAAACAACCTACACTCTGTTTGCCGTCAATCGCAGCGGGGCATCAACCAGCAGCTTAATTTTAAAAGTCATTCCTCAAATTAGGGAAAAGCCCGATCTTGAGATTATAGATTTTTGGAACACCGGCAATATCCTGTTTTATCGTGTTAAGAATAAGGGCACTGTGGTTTCCTGTCCCTGCACATCTACTTTATATAAGAACGATATCCCTGAATCTAAGGATTATATTTCCCCCCTTGAACCGGGAGAGGAAAGGGTGGAATCATTTGCGGGCTATCATTTTTCACCGCGCTTCGGTTCTATTACAGGTTCAGCCCTACAGGAAGGAACTACCGATGCGGTTAATATGAGAATCTGCCTTAATCAACCTCCATCCTGCGCGGAAGCATCTTTAGAAAATAACTGCCTCGATCACAATTTTGGTCCGCTTTTAAATCTCAATCTTTTGCGGTATGCATCTCATGCAATATTTGAAAATAACGATGGGATGCTGGGTGTACCCATGAACAGGGACTATAAAACCGGATGGGCTGCGGTCGGAACCGCTCAAGTGGAAAGCGGACCTGTTGCCAGTGCCCTGCTGATGGTTCCTCCGGCAGCAAGCGGAAAATGGATACAGGCACGTTTTGGCATTCCTCAGGATTCCACTATAAAACTGAAGCCCTTCTATATACCTTATAAGAGCAAATTCACTGCAAAAGTCGGCCTTACTGCAGATTGTTCTGACGATACCAGCGTAAAGTTTATATTCGGTATGAAGTGTGGCGATGGAATAGTATTCCTCCAGCCTATAAACGTCGATCACATAAAAAAACTGGTAAGTTATGAAGTCGATCTTTCCAAATTCGCTGGAAAAGAAGCGGAGTTCATACTCAGGGTTGAATCCAATAAAAATCTGGGCAGGGGAAGTGCTGTATGGGCAGAACCTGTTCTTTTTCAGGAAAGATAACTGGCTGGCTACTAATAATCGCCATCACAATAGCTGAGTCGATTACATCAATTTTGCCAGCTTACAATGGTGCTGTACAGGCTAATGATATACCATCAACCTGTGTTCTCAGATGGGGAAAGATAAATACGCCTGGAAGTTTTCCTCAGAGAAATGATATTATCACACCATGTGAGATCAACGGACTGGCTACTTCGCTGGAAGGAGACACAGTCTATGCTCTGGATATACCCAACGCCAGCCCAATGCCCGTTACCAGGGCAGGTATCTGGAAAAGCACTGATAGCGGCGTATCCTGGAGCATGCGTTTATCCAGATGGCTTGCACAGACCACGCCTGCACCTGTATTTCCCATCACGGACATTGCAATAGCACCGGATGATCCGGAATTCATTGCTGCAGTATGTATGGGTTCAGACAGTTCGCCCAGGCGAGAAATATACGTTTCAGAAGATGGCGGTACCAACTGGAACTACTGCGGCCCAATACCCTGGATACTGGGAGCTGGAGAACAGATCGGCAGTATTGCAATATCGCCTTCGTACAGCCACTCCAACAGGAGGGTCAGAGATATTGTAGCAGGTAGCCGCCTGCCGGCTGATGGTGTCGGGAATGGAGAGATATACGTTTTGCGCTATCCGGGGCTATCCGGATGGAAAGCACAGGGATTTACCGGCGGTGATGTCATAACGCTTGCCCTCTCACCCGCCTACATTGAAGATGGAACCATTATTGTCATGGCATCATCCATCCAACGTACATATATAAACCTTGTTCAACGCGATTTTGCATCGAATTCAAGCTTCTTAAACACCGTATCTGGCTGGCCTGTCGAGTTATGCAGCCCAGATCAGACAGGAGGAACAAACAGCGGCGAGAGCAAAATCATAACAGGATATCTGGCATTACCTTCAGATTTTAACGGGGGAGATCATTCCCACCGGCTCATTTTTACGGCTTACGATTCAAATAATCTTTCATTTGGCACCTCACAGCCTCTTGATGACGTTTACCGGCTCAATGATACCGTTGTAACACGGCTGAAAATCCCTGCACATCAGAACAACCCCCGTATCAGCTCTATTGCTTATACCGGGACTACCACCTCAGGAAAACTCCTGGTTGGTTCTGTACTAGCCGATTCTGCAAACGGCATGGCGTCTGTCTGGCTGACGTCTGAGGCTCTTTTGCAATACCCGTGCTGGACAAAGCCACTCAAATCACCTACAGGTGGTTACATTTCTGGATATGCCAATGTAAAGCTGGCATGGCTTAACAGAGGCCGATCAGCCATCTGCGGTACAGGAACGGGAAACCGTGATACGCCCCAAAAATGGGCTAATCCTGCAGATATTTCATGGGTAACTGCACCTCTGGATGAATCATCCTTCTCCATCAGCCGTGATGGGGGAATTTCCTGGAACCAGCTTGGATTAATTGATACACAAATCAGCAGCCTCCAGGCCGTAGAGGCATCCGGTGACGGAAGCAAACTGTACCTGTCCACCGTCAATAATAACGGACTGGACAGCACATGGCGGAGTACTACCCCGATAGCCGGGGAAGGATGGGAACGTATATTCTGTCAGGATAACTCCGCCCCACTGCTCCGACTTTCTCCGGATTTAAAGAACGGCTCCGTTATCTTCCTGGGCAACGGTGGAGAAAACCGCTTATTACAATCACGGGACAGCGGGCAGACATGGGATGATTGCTTGCCAGGTGCCATACTGCAGGATTTTGCATCATCCGACAGCAACACATTGATTGTATTGCAAGCCGACGGCCTCATACGCAGAGGATCCCGCAATCCTTCTGGCTGGCAATGGGGTAAATTCGTTGATACAGGGATCAACCCGGCTCATAGTATTTATATGCTTAACAATAATGTAATTACAGGTGCCGCACTGGGGCAGACCGCTCCAGTGGCATATTCAACAGATGGAGGCTATCAGTGGCAGGTAATTACTCAGCCGACCTATGGATACGGCAACAAGCACCCCGCATTTGACGATGACTTTAAAGATAACCGCATTATCTATCTGGCCGAGGATTCCGGCGGGCTATACCGCTGGGCAATAGGTACAAGCGATCGATGGGATGATATGAGTCCGCCTAATGGCAGCTATTATGGAATCATTTTCCGTCCTCGAGATACACTTTATGCCGCATACAGTTCCAAAAACAATGGAGTCGACCGGACTCTATATGCGCGGGCGGGCATACCAAAAAACGGAGTGAGCTGGGACAGCCTAACTGTCGGTATCCCAGCAGGTGTCATTTTCAGGTTGGAGCCATCGGCACTGGTATGCCACAGCGATACAATATGGGCTATCGATGCCCGCGGATATAATCCTTCCGCCGGCGAAGGCATGTTATGGGCTTTTAAAGATACACTGACCAATAACGGTCCATGGCTGATTTCGCCAAAAGGAGGTAGCCTAATAGGCTGTGATCCGGTGACTGGTCGTAATGCCCAGGTGGATCTGAAATGGGAGCAGTTATCACTGGCCGATGCTTACGAGGTCGAAATCGGTAAGGATAAATGGTTCGATCTCCCAATTAGCAAAGCCGCACCATCAAATAACCCGTTTTACACGCCCGCTGACCTCCTGTATCCAGCCTACTTCATTGATGCCGGTCTTCTGCCCGAAGCCGGAAGAACCTATTACTGGCATATAAGAGTCAGGCGTGCGGCTACAGGTCAGGTAATCCGAAGCCCATGGTCACATACGCTTATTTTCAATGTCAGCCCTGGCTTTCCGGTTGTAGAGCATGCATCAACCTCCGGTGAAGGGGGTGAAATGCAGCCAGCCCCTTCCGGCAATTCCAGAACGCCGCTTCTGGGTATCTTACAGCCCGACAACCACAATTCAACCGAAGCTCTACTTATCGTGCTGATCTCCGTTTTACTCTTCGGGCTTCTCGTTCAGGTAATCATCCACTATCGCCGTTAATATAAACAGATTGCTCCTCGAATTACAGTCCAACAAACACGGTTTATTAGCAAAAACCATGCCCCTTACGTTATAATATTCGCCGTTGCATATGGTGAGTGTAGCCCAGAGGCCAAAGGCGCCAGGTTGTGGCCCTGGAGAGCGAGGGTTCGAATCCCTCCACTCACCCCACCATAGCCATCTTCCAACATATATTCCACGTATGTGCGCCTGTAGCTCAGCGGACCAGAGCATCGGTCTTCGGAACCGGGGGTCGTGGGTTCGAATCCCTCCAGGCGCGCCAGATGTCCATCGTTGCAAAACAACCGGTATTTTAGCTAAAAAGGAGGTTTTATCATGAAAGCCGACATAAAAGATAAATTTCTATCCAGATGGAAGAAATACTTTAACAATGCAGAATTACCCATAACTTTTTATTACACCGATGAGGAAGTTGCGGTAGAGAAAGTAAGGCCCGGTTCGGTTCACAGGTGTGTAATCGCTGCTTTAAAAGGGGTGCGGCAGGGAAAATCCCTTTGCTTTGATGCAGACGGGATAGGTTGCCCCGGCGGAAAGAGGTACCTGGGATTCAGCCAGAAGATCATGCCGGATTTTGAGTATTTTTTATCCTGTGGGATAACAGGAAAACTGCAAGGAGAGCGATATAAAAAATCGCCCGAGCTGGTCAGAAGTGCCATGGAGTACCAGCAGCCTATCAAAGCACCAGGTCGCTACATCGTATTCAAGCGCTGGGATCATCTCTCAGAAGACGATACTCCTTCAGTAGTAATTTTTTTCGCCAGACCGGATGTGCTTTCCGGCCTGTTCACACTTTCCAATTTCGATCAGGCAGAGCCCAACGGAGTTATCGCACCCTTCGGTTCGGGATGTTCTACTATTGTGCACTATCCATTTCTTGAGACTGCGGCAGATCGCCCTCGGGCAATTATAGGCATGTTTGATGTTTCTGCGCGTCCTTTTGTTAATGAGGCTGAAATATCATTTTCTGTACCCCTGAGCAAATTCATTACCATGATAAATAATATGGACGAGAGCTTCCTTATAACAAAATCGTGGAAGATAATTCAGAAAAGAATCGACTGAGTTATGTGCGTTACCTTTAATTTACAGGCGCGGGAAAATAGCGGTAGCCATGAAATCCACAAGGTAGTGCCGGTCACGGTCAACCGGCTTTTAATATATAATTATTAGACCGAATGCAATTAATCCAAGGAGATTAGTGTGAAAATCGATGATCTACGACAGTTAATCGACGACCATTTTGAACGTGAAGAATTCGACAAATCACTCCAATACTGCAACGTGCTGCTTCAGGAACATGCCGCAGATATCACCTTCGACGATATTTTCAAAAAAGGCCTTTGCCATTATAAGCTTGACGATAACAGCAAAGCCATCGAGTGTTTCGACCGTGCACTGGCAATTAAGCCAGACAACATACTGGCACTTACTAATAAGGGCATATGCCTGTATTGTCTTGATCGGATCTCAGAAGCTTTCGCTATTTTTAACCGAGTTTTAAAGGCTAACCCAAATGTATTTCCGGCATGGTATTATATCGGCCTTTACTATTTAGAGAAATTCTCTCAAACGGGTGACGCAAAGGCTAAGGCTGTAGTAATCACCGCTTATCGTCAGGTTGTTCGGATGGCACCGGATTTCGGCACCTTCCCCATTTACGATCCCAATAAGAAAATCGACTATAAATTAGACCTCTTCCTGCTCATGCATGATGATATGCCGGATCTGACCGTTGATGACATAACGAGCATATAGCGAATGCATTCCAACTGCAGGCTAATTGACGGCAGCCTTTAATCTCTTAAGAATCTCGATCATACCCATCGTATCGAGTCCGCAGTAAAGCTCAAGCTCACGTCTGATTCTTTGCCGCTGTTCTTCTTCGACTTCTTCGTCCATGCTGTTCAAATAAGCCACAGCCGCCTGCATGCCGTTCTCAATAGCCATCCCTTTATATTCCATACCCGTCAGGAGAGGCAACACTCTTTTGAGGGAGATTTTCCCATGCTGATCCGGATGGTAGTAGTGAAAGCTTACAAATGGCTTAAGCAGATCAACCACTCGGGAGAGGACTCGGGAGACCCAATTACGATACTGGGGAAAGATCCCGGCCAGTTCCAGAAGGACTTTTTGCTCAAAGGGTGCATGGTAGACCACGATACTTCCTTTATCGCCCAAACATGCTTCCAGTTCAGCTATAAATCTCATACGGGGATCATCTTTAATTTCAGACAGGAAGCCGTGATGTTCTACCGGACCATCATCCTCAGCCAAAATATCCACTGAAAACTGGAAAGGTATTGGTTGATTGGGGCGTGTACCTTCATAAGGCGGCACCACGGTAGAAAATGTTTCGAAATCTACAAAATATAGAGGATATTCCAGATTTCCGATAAATTCCTTTAGCCCGGCTTTATTGATATGAGGCATATTTGTCTTCAGGGATTCCAGCTGAATTTTCTGTTTACCGCTGAGAGGATAGTCCCGAGGTATATCCAGCATATCGATGATTTTGCGGCTAAAAAGATCGAAGCATTTTTCGCCCGCCCAGTAAAGATCGAACACACTATAGGTGGGTAGGAAAGACCAGCATTTCTCCTTTAAAGGACATACAAACGGTTTTGAACAGTAAGGGCCTATATCCACCCTCGGGCATTCCGATTTGGCTATAATATCGAAGTATTCAACGACCTTCGCCTCTATATCGCCTCTGATTTTATCCACCCTGGGGGAAATATCCTCGATAACAAAGAACTGAGACGGATCTATATCTCCATGTCTAACATAGTTACTGTTTACGCAAGCCAGACTGCAATTCCTGATGGATAATCCGATACTTTCACAGCAATACTTTTGAAAAGCAACATCCACAATATTTACATCTTTAATGCCGGTAGAGCTCTTAACTTCTATAATATCCCAGCTTCCGTTTGCATTCGGTACCAGTATATCCGGCCGGCAATATACCCTATCTGACAGTATACTTGCTTCAAAAATGGGACGGTCGCATTTTAACTGTTCTCGTGTCAGCTGTGTGCTGATAGCAATATCATCAATGGGTATGTCCACTCCTCCCGGAAAAAGCCTTTTCGCCAGTTCGCCCACCTTTCTCCCCTGATCAAAAATAAACTGCATCGATTCATCAGGCCGGGGAATACTTTCCGGTTCGTGGAATACCATCCACAGATATTTAGGGCACTGCATACCACATAGAAAGGTGGTTTTGGATATCAACTCCGGCATCGTTACCCTGTCGCTCATTTATCCTCCAGCATCATTGATGGAAACTTCGTTAATGAGAAGTGCGTTAACGATACTGTAGCCCATTTAACATCTATATGTCAACAACATTGATTAACACACAAATATTCCGATTTACGCTTATTTTTACAGTCGTATATCTGATAGATTAAAATTGGCACATGGCACTTCAACTCAGTTCTCCGGTAACAGTCTTCGCAGGAAAGGGCGGTGTGGGGAAAACTACCTGCGCAGCAGCCTCAGCATTATACGCATCACTTCATGGGTTCAAAACGCTGGTAATATCGACTGATGCCACTCCTTCCCTTGCCCATATCTTTGACAGCACGCAGCATGCGGGCCAGGTCAGTGTCGGTCAAAATCTCTACTTTCAGGAGATCGGCATCGAAGAAGCCCGTCAGATGTGGGATGCTAAATTCGGGAAGGATGTATACCAGGTTTTCTCTTCATTCGTAGACCTCAATTATTCGGATTTCAGCTCGTTTATTGCCTCCATACTGCCGGGTCTGGCAGAAGAGTTCATGGTGGATTATATACGCGAATTGAGCGATCAGAAGATATACGATATATTTATCTGGGATACCGCTCCACTAGGGCAGACGTTGGCTCTGCTGAAAACCCCTGCAATGCTGGTTGAGCATCTGCGCATGGCACCGCGCATTTACTCAAGGCTTAAGATAGGAGCAAGCACCGGGGAATCATTGCTGAAGATCATCAAACGATGGGAGATATTATCGAGAAATGATATCGAGTTCCTTCAGCAGAATGTTGAGTTTAATATAGTGACCATTGCGGAAGCACTGGCGGTAAATCAGCTCGACAGCATATTTACAGAATTGAAGGAATACAATTTTAAAGTCGATAACCTCATAATCAATAATTTAATCAGAGACCGCAACTCACCTTTTTTGGAGGAGCGTGCGGAACAGCAAAAAAAATATGTAAAGCTTCTTAAAAAGAAGTATGCCTGTATAAATATCACCGAACTTCCCATGCTGGCACACGAAATCAAAGGGCTGGAAAGACTGGATGAAATGGCCACCTTTCTTTTCTCCGGCTGATACCTATCTTTCGTCCTGCATTATATCCAAATAAATATCTTCCAGAGCAGACTGCCTGATCGATAGATCGATAAGCGCCCAGTTGTTTTCCGATATTTTCCCCAGTAGGGATGCCATTTCCTCAATATCAGAGGTTTTTACACAGTAGTTGTTGTCCTTACTAGGATATTCCAGACCCTCCGAGGCGCCAAATACTATTTCGTATTCGCGCCTTCCCAAGGTCCTGCGTATATTATCCATGCTATCAAAAACAACAAGCTTTCCTTTCTTAATAATAGCAACACGGTCACAGATATATTCAACGTGGAAGAGATTATGAGCACTGAGGATGATGGTTTTACCCTGAGCTCTCAGCTTTTTCAGATAATCTATAATGAAAAAGGAGGTCAGCGGGTCAAGGCCTGTGTTCGGCTCATCCAGAACCAGTAATTCAGGGTCATGGATTAAGGTACGTGCAATCGATACCTTACGCTTCATTCCTTTTGACATTTCGCCGATTAATTTTTTACCCGCATCCAATCTCAGTGAATCCAGCAAAAACTGCCCCCGCTCAAAAGCTTTTTTTCGGGGTATGCCGTAAATATCGGCAAAAAAAGCCAGATATTCGAGGGCAGTCATATTCTCATAAAGTGCATTTTCCTCGGGCAGATAGCCCAGCTTCTGTTTTATCTTAAGTCCATTTTTCTGTATATCTTCCCCCATCACATATAAAGAACCGGACGTCGGTTCTATCAGTCCGACAATCATCTTGAGGGTAGTGGTTTTGCCCGCACCATTATGTCCGATAATCCCGACTATTTCGCCTGAGTGTACTTCAAGATCGAGACTGTCAACAGCATATAAACCGCTGTAAGCTTTGCACACCCTGCTCAGTTTGATGATTTCTGTTAACATATCCATCCAATCGGGTATAAAATATGGTATTCATGCGTACCGTGTTGATTATAGCAGGTCGTGAAATATTACGCCTGCGTGCTCGCTTCAACACCAAAATGCTGGCAGCCGTAATAATTTTACTGGTCATGGTGGCTGTTATCTCTTTCTTCATTCTAAGGCAGGGGGCGGTGATGGTAAAAGACCTGTATATTATTGGCGTTTCCCCTTCTGCTCCACGCCTGGATGATCCCCGGTTCAATATAATCAGAGCTGACCCGCGCGAAGGAATCCGCCTGCTGAACGATGGACAATTAGATGTATATTTAACCGGCACCGCATTGTTCTCCCGTCAGGACGACCGCTCCCAATACGCAGTAGGTGCGGTAAAATCACATCTGCTAAAAAGCGAACTGGAACGTATAGGAATAGAATATCCGCTCAATCGGGCTTTCCCTCTCAGAGTTGAATTGAACTATCTTAAAACATCTGCAGCAGCGGGTAACCGATCTGCGTCTTTAACGCTGGCTGACATACTGGAGAGCTCGTCCCGTGTAAGGGAACAAAATGGACAGCCGGGTGCATCCGCTGTCCAGCCTCTCAACCCGGCTGAACATGAGAGGGAAAACAGTATAACCCAGGCTGTAAGACCCAGTCCGACAGATGAACAGATTAGCCGTCAACTGGCAGACCTTCAAAGTGGAAATATATTGCCGCAATTTAAAGCCCAATTTGCCGGCGATAAGCAGGTCGTTATACCTTCCCTGATGAACCCGCCGATACCTCTTGCCCAGGTATTGCTGGCATTTGCCTACATATTGCCCATCTTCTTTATCAGCATCTTCTTTACGGGCAGCTTTATCGAAGAAAAAATGGCACGTAAAATCAACGTGCTGCTTTCCGCTCCGGTTACCCCGTTCCAGGTTATTATCGGAAAGATGCTTCCGTACATCGGCTATTCGCTTCTGATCGTGATTTTCATCACTTTAATTCTCAAGGGTAATCTCCTTCTATCATTGGCTATTTTTCTGCCTGTTATCCTGTTCATTTTTTCCATATATCTGGGTGTTGCACTCCAGTACCGAAGTTATCGTGATCAGACTTTTTTCTCGCTGGTTGCGGTAACCGGAATCACCGCTTATCTGGTGTTTCCCGCCATGTTCGTAGGCATAAGCGACCTCAGCTATATATCTCCCTTAACCCTGGCAGTGCAGATGTACCGCGGAATCCCGATTACTGTCTATCAATACCTACTTTCAGCAGTCCCCATGACGCTCATTTTTGTGCTGGCAATTACATTAGGTACACGTGTATTTAATGAAGAATACCTGCTGAGCTTCCGTCCGCTTTATATCAAAATCCGTGAAGCGGTCTTCCTGGCCATGGACAAACGCCGCATTGCTGCTTCCGTGGCAGTATTCAGTCTCCTGTTAATTCCGGTTGTCTTTATACTCGAGCTGGCAACTATAACCGTCTGCATAAATTTGCCCAGACCGCTGGCACTCGGCCTATGTATTTTCATCTGCGTATTGATTGAAGAAATCGCCAAATCACTGACGGTGGTCGTCTCTATCGAACGCGGGCTGGTACGCAAATGGACCGCTGTTATCTGGCTGGCGGTAGTTTCTGCCTTCTCCTTCTTTGCAGGGGAAAAGTTACTGCTGTTCATGTCGCTTAAAGTGATATCCGAGTCCGTATTTACCACAGCTATCTTTGCCGGAAATCTGTTATGGCTACCGCTGATAGCCCATGCAGTCTGCACCCTTACAGTCTGCCTGGTCACATACCGGACAGGTATCAGAGGCTATCCGCTGGCATTGCTGGCTGGTTCGCTGATACACGGTGCATATAACCTTTCTCTGCTGGGGGTACTTAGATGAAGAGTTTCTTTTCCATAGTTATACGTGAAATAAAGTCGTTACGTAAAGAAAAGACAATACTCTTTGCTATACTTATCCAGTTTTTCATTGCGTCATTTTCTTCGGTCATACTGCTTGGAATCATGGTTTATTATGATCCATCTTCGATCGGTCACAATGCAAGGGTCAGCCTTAACGTGGGCGTGCTGGGAGATTCGAGAAGCCGCTTTGTCAACTTTCTTGAGAGCAGCAATCACAGAGTTTTCGTTTTTAACGAACCTGACAAGGCGGAGTCAGCCTTTAAGGCAGGCAAATTAGATACCATCGTATTTATACCCGATGCCGACAGCAATCCAAATGAGATGAAGATAGTCTTACCCGATATGGACGCTCAGGCAACACTGGTTTTGATGTTGCTCAAAGAGCCGCTGGAACGCTATGAAGATTTTTTGAGACAGCAACAGGGTGTATTTGTACGGTATCAAGATGTGACCGGCAAGCCTTTCACTACCAATGAATTTTTTTACACCATCATTCTGCCCGTATTAATGCTTTTCCCCGCATTTATTGCAGGCAGCATGGTTATCGACTCTATCTGTGAAGAAATTGAGAACAAGACACTGGATACGCTACTATCCACGCCTATTTCACTTAACCGGATAACCTCGGCCAAAATAATTGCCGCTCTGGTAGTGGGCCTTTTACAGGGCATCCTGTGGTTGATACTGCTCGGTGCCAACGGGTTTATCATCCACAATCCCGTTACCATTTTACTTCTTGCAACGCTGATAACCGCCATTATCTCCACGCTGGCTTTAATCGTTGCACTGAATTTTCGTGACCGTGAAAGATCGCAGTTTATCTATTCACTTTTGATACTGCTGCTTTTCAGCCTTAGCTATTTTCTCAATCCATCACCGTTTTCGCTTATTGCCAGACTGGCAACCGGCGATCCATGGATGAATTACATGTACCTTTTGGTATATCTGGCAGCGGCAGCACTGCTGGCTGTGGTACCGCCCTTGATCAGCAAAAGATTGATGCGGGGCTGAATATCGATCAAATAGAAAGTGCGAAATTCAGATACAGCTGGGCGGCCTGCACCACCTGATTAAACACAACAGACTCTTCGGGTGTATGGGCCGTTTCCAGCCTTCCAGGTCCGAGGATAATAGGATCGACACCGGCTCCCCACAGAACGTTGCCGTCTGAATGACTGCGGAAATCCTGTGTGTCCCATGCAATATGCATGTCCTTATAGACCTCCCGAAGTTTTCTCACCAGGGGTCTTTCCTGTGAAATACGGTAGCCGGGATGGGTGTTTTCGAAGCGTATATACGCATCCAGACCCTGTATCGTTTTATCGGCTTCCTCAACCAGTTGCTCGAGCTCAGCTTTGAGAACATCCATCCGGTAATCCGGCGGCAGATGCAGATCCAGCCAGGCCTCGCAAGTATCCGGCACAACAAATCCGCCCGGAAAGCCTGAAAGTTCACGGATATTATATACCAGACCGCTGTCTGCCTGAGTAGCATAGCTTGTAACTCTTAGCAGTAATTTAAGCATGCTTTCGATAGCATTCTGCCCTAGCTCCGGCATGGAAGAATGAGCTTTTTTTCCACGTGTGCGGAGAAGTACCTCAAGATACCCGTAATGTCCCAAACACGGAGCCAAATTGGTCGGCTCACCAACAACAGCCCAGGGAAAACGGTACTCCCGCACCAGCGTTTTAGCACCATCACTTTCCTCTTCCTCACCAACTACCAGCGCCAGACCCACCGACGGAAAACGTTCCTTTCTTTCCGAAAGGACGTTAAACGCCTCGATCATAGCGGCACAGCCGGCCTTCATGTCCGAACTGCCCAGCCCGCAGGATCTATCCTCCTCCTCGTAAAAGCCGAAATCATCAAGATCGTGGGCGGTGACGGTATCCAGATGACCGACAAAACATACATCCACCTCATCCCTGTGGGGAGGTAAAACGACGATGTTATATCGGTTCTCATCTACAGGTTGTCGTATAACATTCAAGCCGATCTCACCGAGATAGTTAACGCAGTATTCCAGTATCTCCTCTTCTTTACCCGAGGGGCTGTAAATATCGACCAGTTCCTGCAGGAGTTTTTTCAACCTGACAGGCTGTATCTCACTCTTCCTGTCGGTGGTTGTTCCCATTCTTTTTTCCTTTTAATCCTCTTTTTTTCTCTTTCTGCTGATCACTGGTGGACGGATTATACGTCATGTAAATATGCTGCTGGGGGCTGCCGAAACCCTTCGCCCGGAAAAAATGCAGTGCGGGCAGATTATCAGCTTCAGTATCGATGATAAAAATCCGCACACCTTCTTCCATCATTTTTTCCGAAAATTTATTAAACAGCTTGCTCGCAACACCCATGCGTTGATATTCCGGTGCCGCCACCAGCCATACCAGGTAACCGTATTTCCAGGCCGACTTTCTCTTCGATACCACATTGCCCAATGCAAAACCTACAATGTTTCCATCTATCTCTGCCACCAGGCAATAATCGGTATCGGAGTTGAACATGGAAACCACTTCATATTCATCCCATGTACGGTACAGTGTAGGTGTTTTATCGGCCGTAAAAACCCTTTCTCCCAGATGGAATACAGCCGGTATATCATCGACTTCCATCTCCCTGATTTCTATATCCGGTTTCTTCTTTAATCCCTCTTCCCTGCCAGCATCTGTATCCCTGTTGTTTTCAGTTTGATTTTTTACATTTATAAGACCGGGTTCGTCGTCCTCTGACATATGCCCTCCGATTTTTTAACAATCATCTCCTTTATTAACAGTGTAAACCATATCCGGTTCCGGACGATAACGCTCAAAAAGTATATCCCAGCGCTCTGGCTCTGTCATAGCATTTCCTGGCTTCATCGTCTCTTTTCAACGTTTCGAGCGTTAATCCCTTTGAATACCACAGCGCGGGGTTTTTGGGATCGAGACCGAGTGCCTTATCAAAGGCTACCAGTGCCTCATCGTAGCGTCTCAGTTCATGCAGAGCTTTGGCTTTATATCCCCAGGCAAGCGCACTGTTATGGTCAAGAGCTATCGCCTTATCGGCAGATCTAAGCGCATCATCATACCTCTGTGCTTTGATCTGTGCATAAGCCTTGCGTGACCAATACTCAGTATTCTGAGGGTCCAGGCTGGTTGCCTTATCCAGAGAAGCAGCCGCTTCGGCATACTTCATCTGATCTATATAGATGAGCCCTTTGATCGACCAGGCTCTGGCATTATTACCATCTATGGAAATAGCCTTCTCCACACTTTCCAGGGCTTTATCATATTTCCCCAGCTCATAATACGATAATCCCTTGCTGCACCATGCATCAGCAAACTTACCGTCGAGCTCAATAGCTTTATCATAACTTTCTATTGCCTGCTCATATTTTTTCATTGCATCCAGGGCCTGCCCCTTATTGAAATATATGGCGGGATTGGAGGGATCCTTTTCCAGTGCCCTATCGAAATTCAATACAGCTTTATCATAGGCACCCTGTTCATACATTGTTATTCCACGCTCATTTAGCTGAGCCGCCTCCTTATTACTGGCATAAGCTCCCGGCGTCGAACTACAACCCGCCAGAGGAATTAACAATGCACCCACCAGGAGGGGCACTAAATATTTCATGATGATAAATATCCGTTTATCAATTTTACCCATTTATAATCCTTTCAATAATCCTGTTTATCTAAATCCATACTCCGCCAATTTTAGCACCTGCTGAAAATTGAGTACAATTTACAAACCGGCGTTAAATCTACAGTAATGGCACTAAATATCACTAAAAATATGCTGACTGTTAAATTGACGGCCTATAATGTTAATATATTGGACAATTCAAAGCATTTGTCGGAGGATTAGATGTTACGAAGGACGACCATTACGCTTATCCTAGCCTGGCTTCTGTTTTTTTCATCTTCCCCTTTACAGGCCATCAATAACTTACCGGAATATGGAAAGAATGCGATCATTCTGCCGCAGGGCGGTAATCTGGAGGTTGCCACATACCCGGCCACAGGCATAACCGAGTCATCTGCAGTACTCAACGGATTTCTTACTTCACTTGGGCCATATAACGAGGTTGAAGTCTGGTTTTCATGGGACGGTCACAATACTCCTGCCCAGGTCATGAGGACACCGGGACCCTTCAGTTACCAGATCGTAGGTCTGGCACCGGGCACCAGCCATCAATTTAATGCGGTAGCCGGTACCAATCTTATAGGTGGGCAGACATCGAACGGATCAACTTTAGAATTCACCACTATCC
>DAOTVU010000048.1:0-28612 GCA_034436215.1 Dehalococcoidia bacterium | reverse complement strand
AAATCTCTAACCAGGATAGCGGTATAATGTTTTGCAGGGTCTCTCTAACTCAAAACCGACAAATCTGTCACAGTAACAAGGCCCATAGAGGTATTGGCAACATCCCTCCACTCAGGTATTATATTATATAGACAATTTCTTAAACCCCTCTAAAAAGTCCAATATGTTATGGACGCTTACAATAGCCTCCAATGAAACCCAGCAGCAACGCCTGCTAACCATATTCAGCAACGGCGGCATCGATAGGGATGCAGTATTGGAAAAACGGTGCCAGCTCAAAAAGGATAAGTAGGAAAATGAAGCTCAACTTACTAGGCTTAACAAGTTATTGGAGCGGCAAATAAACACACAGGCGGCCAGAGAAAAAATCGAGCAGTATTGCAAAAGAGTAAAGGCCAAACTCAATAAATGCACCCTGCAGGGCCAAAAGCAGGCATTAAATGCACTGGATGTTCAGATTCTGCCAGCACCCGAAAGGATGAAAATCCGAGTTGCCGTGCCTCTGGATTTTATTACCACTGCACGAACATCGGCATAACCACGTGGTCGTAGTTATCGGCGCCGACCGGCCGGATAACGCCCGGATTGGACGGGGTGGTGACTTCAAGTGATACCTGAGCCTGTTTTATGACTGAAAGCACATCGGAAAGGTAGCGGGCATTGAAGGCTATTTTAGCGGCTTCACCATCCACCAGCGCATCTATTTCACCGATGTTGTCTCCGATCTCGTCAGCCCTGGCCGAAATGGTCAGCTTGCCGGCTTCCACGGTGGCTCCCGGCGTAATAATCAGCCTGGCAATGCCACTTCCGTCACGTGCGAATATGGATGCCATCTTGATGGCCCGCTGAAACTCGGCTACATCGATACGCGCTTTGGTGGTATATGTCTGGGGGATGAGCTGGGTGTAGTTGGGGAAGGTGCCCTGTATGAGCTGGGAAACCATCTCGATATTCTTCATTTTGAAGAGGATCTGGCTTTTCTGTGTGTTGAGGGTTATCTCGACCTCCTGCTCCGGGTCGGTCATCAGGCGGTTAAGTTCGTTATAGGCCTTGGCAGGGATGATCATCGAAACCTTATCCTTCACAGGTTCAAGCAAATTGGAACGGTGTACCGCCAGCCTGAAGCCATCTGCCGCCGCCAGTGTGAGCCTGCCATCCTCAAATTCGGTCTGCACGCCGGTAAGCACAGGCCGCGACTCTTCAGTTGCGGCCGCAAAGGCAACCTGGCTGATGGCCTGTTTGAGGTCTTCCGCCTTCATTTTTGTTCGGAATCCGTCGCCAACCTGAGGAATGGGTGGGAAATCGGCCGCATCCAGACCGTTAATCCTGGCCTCATAACGGCCGCATTTCAGCTCAAGCGTATGGTGTTTGAGATTGAGGCTGATAATATCGCTGGGAAGCGAACTTATAAACTCGTTAAACACGCGGGCAGGGACGGTTATAGCGCCTTCATTCTCTATTTTGGCACCTACCCAGCAGCTTATAGCGATCTCCAGATTGGTGGCCGCCAGCTTCAGCTGGGATTGGTCGGTGGACAGCAGCACATTCTGAGTTATGGGTAAGGTCGTTCGGGTAGCAACCGCTCTGCTTATTATACTGAGGCCTTTACTTAAATTTTCCTGCAGACAAGAGAGCTTCATAAGATACCCTCCAAAATCATAGTGTCCAAAGTATACATTCACATTTTTTGTAAGTCAATCATAAATTTATTTATCCACTTCACTGTTGTAAATATCAGAATATAAGTGGTATAAATATGAAAATCTATGTATGTTTGAAAGGATAATTTTATGCTTCCACTGTCAGGATTGAAGGTGATGGATTTCAGCCACGCAGCCGATGGGCCGATGTGTGGCTATATGCTGGCATCGGCCGGCGCCGATGTTATCAAAATCGAGCCACTGGAGGGCGACCCCTACCGTCAGGGCTTCGCTTCAACGACATTCTTCAATGGCAATCGCAACAAGCGCGGCCTGGCCCTTAACCTCCAGCGCGAAGAAGGCAGAAAAATAGCGCTCAGGCTGGCAGCAAATGCCGACATCATTCTCGAGAGCTTCACACCGGGCACTGCCGGGTCTCTGGGCATCGATTATGATACCATCGAGAGGATCAATCCTCGAATCATCTATTGTTCACTTTCGGGCTTCGGCCAGACGGGGCCTTACAGCAGGCGTCCCGCCTATGACCCGGTTATACAGGCTATGTCGGGCTTCATGATGACCACGGGAGAGGAAGGCAGGCCGCCGGTGCGGGTTGGGCCCGGCGTTATCGGGTTGGGCACCGCCTTTATAGCTGCCTACGGAATACTGCTGGCGGTTATTCAACGTGAAAAAACGGGCAGGGGGCAGTATATAGATGCTGCATTTTTCGATACGGCTGTCTTCTTCCTCAATGCTTTCCTGACGAGCTATTCCATTTTAGGTATTGTGCCGCCGCGCATGGGCTCGGCCAACCCCGCCTTCGTACCTTACCAGTGCTTTGAAACTTCCGATCGCTACGTTTTTATCGGCGTTACACAGGAAAGGTTCTGGCAGGGTTTCTGCCGGGCGCTGGAACAGCCTGAACTGGAAAACGATCCCCGGTTTATCAATAACCAGCAACGGCTGGAACACCGCAAAGAGCTTCTCGACACACTGGCGCCCGTTATAAAGAGCTTTGACAGCACTACCCTTCTTTCCAGACTGGAAGCTGCCGGTGTGCCCTGCGCTCCCGTTAATAATATATCAGAAGTTATTAATAATCCCCAGGTAACCGCCAGAAAAATGCTCAATCGGATCGAATATCCGGACGCCGGCGGCATGCTGGTAGCCGCCCTGCCTTTAAAGATGTCCAACTGCAAATTTGCAGAGGATGTGCGACCGCCGCTGGCTGGTGAACATACTGCCGGTATTCTGCGCGAAACCGGATTCACCGATGCCGAAATTGACGCACTGAGGCGGAAGGGGGTAATCTTAAACAAGCCGATGTAAAATGGAAATCATACCTGCGATAGACCTGAAAGGCGGCAGATGTGTCCGCCTTTATCAGGGTGATTACAGTAAAGAGACGGTTTTTTCCGAAGACCCGGTGGCTACCGCACTGAGGTGGCAGGAAAAGGGCGCGCTCTGGCTGCATCTTGTCGACCTCGATGGAGCCGCCAGCGGTGAGGTACGCAACGGCGCCTCTATCGAAAGCATCGTAAGAAACACCAGAATGAATATCGAGCTGGGCGGCGGCATCCGCCGGGAAGAAGTAGTCGAGCGTCTGATCGACCTGGGTGTTAAACGCGTCATACTGGGTACGGTGGCAGTCGAACAGACTGAGCTGACCAAACGCATTGTAAAACGCTTCGGCGATGCTATTGCGGTCGGAATCGATGCAAGAGACTCTTTCGTGACAACACACGGCTGGAAGAAGCTATCCAATGTCACGGCAATGGAATTAAGCCGAATGATGGCCAGCATCGGAGCCAGGCGCATCATCTATACCGATGTAAAGAGGGACGGTACGCTGACCGAGCCGAATTTCGAAGTCATCGCAGATCTGGTGAAAAACCTTCATATCCCGGTTATCGCTTCCGGAGGGATATCGTCGATTGACCATCTCCGCAGGCTGGCAAAGATAGGCGTAGAGGGTGCAATTATCGGTAAAGCACTCTACACGGGGGATATTGACCTGAGTGAGGCGATCGCCATCTCCTGATTCCGGACGGCGATTTTTCGCAGTTTTAAAGGAGCAAATTATGTTGAAATTTGACGATAGAGGTTTGATACCGGTGATCGTGCAGGACGCTACCGACGGAACGGTGCTGATGCTCGGTTATGCCAGCAGGGAATCTCTCAAGCTGACGCTGGAACGCGGCGAAATGGTTTTTTACAGTCGAAGCCGAAAGCAACTCTGGCACAAAGGTGAGACTTCAGGTAACATTCTTAAGGTAAAATCGATCATCAAGGACTGCGACAGCGATACCCTGCTGGTCAAAGCCGAACCGGCAGGGCCAACCTGCCATACAGGCAACCGCAGCTGCTTCTTTACCGACCTCAGCGAAAAAGACCTGGGCTGAATTTAATAGCCCGTAGCTCTGCTATTTTAAGCCCCCGCCAGACCGTTGATATCGATCCGACCGGCGTACCGCTGAGCAATCTTGCGGAAATGGTGACCGTAGATAGCCAGCGTTATAGATGTCGGGAATACCCGGGGCTTCTTCAGCATGGTCCAGAATATGAGCTTCCAGAAATATCGCCTGCCCTTCTCTCTGATTCCCAGCACCCAGAAGGTTTTCAGCAGTGCGACATAGTGCTTTAACTTCAGCGTACCGAATTTCCTGGTCACCGGTTTGTATTCGCTCAAAAATATCTTCACCCGTTCATAGTATTGCCTGGGGGCATAAAGCGTGCTCACGACTTTTTTATAGCCGCTGACAAGCGTGTCTAACTTCATCCTGGGCACAAAATTGATGCCGATATCCGTATTGTTGCCGGTGAAGTTGCCCGTCAGCCGTTTCTCGTTTTTCAACCTTTTATACAGCCTGGTCCCGATGGGCGCCTGCAGAAGGCCGACCATGGCTGTAACGACACCGGTCTGCTGTACAAAACTTATAATATCCTGGAAAATGGACTGCTGATCACTATCAAAGCCGAGAATAAAGCCGCCCTGAACTTCCAGACCCTTCTGCTGCAGCTTCCTGATGGCGGCCTGCATATCTATCCGCTCATTCTGAAACTTCCCGCATTCCGCCAGGCTTTCTTTACTCGGAGACTCGATACCTACGAATACCATGTTGAAGTTCGCCTCCACCATGAGGTCAATCAGCTCATCATCATCAGCTAAATTGATAGACGCCTGGGTAAAGAAACTGAACGGATATTTCTTCCTTTTCATCCACTCGATAATGGCGGGAAGTATCTCGTTTTTTAACTTCCGCTTGTTGCCGATGAAGTTGTCATCCACAATGAATACGCTATCCCGCCAGCCGCAATTGTAGATGGCTTCCAGTTCTGCAAGCACCTGCTCTCTGCTTTTTGTCCGCGGTATCCTGCCGTTGAGTACGACAATGTCGCAGAACTCGCAGTCAAAGGGACAGCCGCGTGAATACTGAAGCGACATAGCAGAATATTTCCGGATGTCGATCAGCTCCCACTTTGGCAAGGGCGACAGACGGATATCAGGCCGCACGTCAGAAGAATAAATGTGTCTGGCACTTCCCACTTTTATATCCTCGAGAAATGGAGGCAATGTCACCTCGGCTTCATCCAGGACGAAGTAATCAACATCGGGGAAATCCTCGTACTGGGTTGTAAACAACGGCCCGCCCGCCACTATTGTGGCTCCAAGGCCTTTACAGCGCTGGATAACACGCTTTGCCGATTCCCGCTGCACCACCATTGCACTGATAAAAACCATATCGGCCCATTTCACATCGCCGTCTTTCAATTTATCGGCGTTCATATCGACCAGGCGCAGCTCGTGCTCAGGCGGCATCATACCTGCCACTGTCAGCAAACCAAGAGGAGGGAAAGCTGCCTTTTTGTTGACGAACTTAAGCGCATGCTTGAAGCTCCAGAAGGTATCCGGATATTCCGGATAAACCATCAATATTTTCATAAATTACACTCCCACCAGCAGATTCTCCAACCTACCGTTTATTAATAATACAATTATACGCTTATACATTTAGAATAACTATGGGCAAGGCTTACGATTCACCGGCAACCATTGATTGGCATAAAACCGTCCATAACACGCTGTTCAATCCTGCTGAATACCCGCGGTAGATACCCTGCGGGCCCTGAAACGTTCGTTCTGGGTTAACAGCCTTTTTCTCAGTCTTATGCTTTTGGGCGTTACCTCCAGCAGTTCATCGTCATTAATGAAGTCCATGGCTTCCTCAAGACTCATCTTGAGAGGCGGCGTAAGACGTATGGCTATATCGGCCGTCGAAGAGCGGACATTGGTCTGTTTTTTCTCCTTGCAAACGTTGACCGCCAGGTCGTTGGGACGTGAGTGAAGGCCGACAATCATGCCTTCATAGACCTGCGTCCCCGGCTCGACAAAGGTGATACCCCGTTCCTGAGCATTGTTCAATCCGTAGGTGACCGCCACTCCCGTCTCGGCCGCCACCAGGGCACCATTCCGTGCAGAAGTTATCTCGCCGGCCCAGGGTTCATAGCCGATAAACAGTGTATTCATCACACCTTCACCCCTTGTAGCAGTAAGGAAAGCACTGCGGAATCCGATAAGTCCACGGGTTGGAACTCGGTATTCCATGCGCACATTGCCCCGGCCGTCGTTATGCATATCGGTCATTTTACCCAGCCTCTTAGCCAGCATCTCGGTTATGATGCCGATATATTCTTCCCGGGTATCCAGTATGAGCTGTTCAACCGGCTCCAGCAGCCTGCCGTCTTTTTCACGTGTAATCGCCTCGGGCCTGGATATCTCAAATTCGTAATCCTGGCGGCGCATCGTCTCCACCAGTATTGCCAGGTGCAGCTCTCCCCGCCCGGATACCAGAAACATGTCCGGACTGTCGGTATCCTGAACGCGCAGGCTGATATTTGTCTCGAGTTCCCGGTAAAGCCGTTCCCGTAGCTGCCGCGAAGTGCAATATTTGCCCTCCCGTCCGGCAAACGGCGAGCTATTTACGGCAAATGTGATTTTAACCGTCGGCTCTCCCACCTCGATTCGAGGCAACGCCTCCGGATTCTCGGGATCAGACAGAGTGTCGCCTATTTTTACCGTATTCAGTCCGGTAACGGCCACTATCTCACCGGCAGATGCTTCTTCCACCGGAAGCCGATTCAACCCCATGAAGGTAAATACACCGGTTATCTCGTATTTTCTATTAACCCCGCCGGCATCGATCACGGCAACCGCATCTCCCTCCTTAACCCTGCCCCGTTTTATCCGACCGATGGCAAAACGCCCTTTGTAACTGTCATAGTCAAGGTTGGAAACAAGCATCTGGAATGCGCCTTCATCTATAGCCGGCGGTGGAATATAATGCAGTATCGCTTCAAATAAAGGCATCATATCTACCCCCGCCGTATTTATATCTGCGGTGCAGGTGCCCTGGCGGGCGCTGGCGTACAGTACCGGAAAATCTAGCTGCTCAACGCTGGTGGCCAGTTCCAGAAAAAGATCCTGGGTTTGATCGACAACCTCTTTAATACGGGCATTTTCACGGTCTATTTTGTTGACCACCACGATTGTCTTCAGTCCTTTTTGCAGGGCTTCGCGCAGAACAAAGCGCGTCTGCGGCATTGGTCCCTCAACCGAGTCGATCAGGAGCAGACAGCCATCGGCCATGTTGAGCACACGTTCCACCTCTCCACTGAAATCGGCATGCCCGGGTGTATCGATAATATTTATCTTAACGCCCTTATACGTCACCGCCGTATTCTTGGCGAGGATTGTAATCCCCTTCTCCCGCTCCAGTGCATTTCGATCCAGAATCAGCTCTCCCACCTGCTGGTTGTCACGAAAGATCTTGCTCTGTTTCAACAGGGCATCCACCAGGCTCGTCTTACCATGGTCGACGTGCGCAATGATAGCAATATTTCTGATATCTTCACGAAAAACGGACAAGGTTAACCTCCGGAAGGCCTGTTTATATACTAAGGCCTCAGGCGTGTGCGGAATCTTATATAAAGTATTGACATCTGCCTAATATATTAGCACATCGCCGGTGCTTTAATTAAATAAGCCTCCCAGTTTCTTTAACGCGATTTGACAGACATGATCGGTTTAATGCTAATATTGCAGCAATTTATCATGAATATAAAGGTGATAGGTGTCGTGGGCTCGATAGGCTCGGGCAAAGACGAGGTCTTAAAATATCTTAAGTCCAGATACAGCATACCTTTTACGGGTACCGGAGATATCGTCCGGCTCATGGCTGAAAAAGAAAACCTCGAGGCCACGCGTGAAAACCTTGAGGCCATTTCACTTCGCTGCTTCCGCGATCTGGGAGAAGGATGCTTTGTCAGGATGGCAGGAGAGGAGATAATGGGAAATAAGTGGAAAATCGCCGGTATCAGCGGAATCAGGTCGCCTGAAGATGTCGAGGTTCTGAAGGGTATGTTCGGCAACGGCTTTGTCCTTATCAGAGTCAACGTCAGCGATCCACAGCTCCGTTTCGAGAGATTACGTCACCGCAGCGAGGAACGCGATCCGCTGACGTATGAGCAGTTTTTGATTCAGGACAAAAACGAGGAGGAAACTTTTCATATCAGCCTGGCCGGAAGTAAGGCAGACTATGTCATTGATAACAACGGCAGTCTGGAAGACCTGCACCGGCAAATCGATACACTGGTATCAACGGCAGGTCTGCTAAATCTGTAGAATCCTGCCATTGCATCCCGAATTTGGCAGACATTGCCTTTGTCGTTATGATATACTTGTTAACCGTTTTGCATATTATAGGCCAACTGAGTCAGGTTAGATGCCATCGCAATATTTATAAAGGTAAAACTCCGATGAAAAAACTGCACAAAGCGATTGTACTGTTTTTTATGGCCGTTTTTCTCTTAACCTCGTGTGCAGACCCCACAGCCGATTATCTGCGCCAGGGAGACACATACTATGACCAGGGGCGATTTATCGAGGCCATTGCAGAGTACACCAAAGCTATTGAAAGAAACCCGCAGAGTATTACCGCGTACATGCATCGTGGAGCGGTTTATAATGCCCGTGCCGAATGGGATCTGGCTATTAAAGATCTAAGCAAGGCCATCGAGATGGATCCGTCCCGTTCGGAAAATTACCAGAACCGGGCCTTCGCTTATTTAGCCAAAGAGCAATACGATAATGCCGTGGCCGATCTCAATAAAACCATTGAGCTCAATCCGAAGGCTGTACTTGCTTATACCAACCTTTCCTGGCTATATGTTCACAGGGGAGAATGGGATAAAGCCATAGCCGCGGCAGATAAAGCAATCCAACTTGAAAGCAAGGACTACAGTGCCTTTTTTAACCGTGGAGCGGCCTATTTTGCCAGAGGCGAAATCGCAAAAGCGCTGGCTGATATGAATTCGACACTGGAGATTAATCCGAGCATAGCGCCGGCATACACTTATCGCGGTAAAATCTATTTACTTACCGATAACCTGACCGGTGCCGTAGAGGAATTCAGCAAATCCATCGACATCGATCCTGATACGGCTGAGCCGTATAAACTCCGCGGGTTCGCCTATATTACACTGGTAAAACCCGAACAGGCTCTGTCAGACCTGAACCGGGCGATCGAGCTCGATGATGCGGACCCTATGGCCTACTATTATCGGGGTCACCTTTACAACGCCAACGGCGATTTCGACCTTGCTCTAAATGATTTAAACAGGGCGCTTGCTCTGGCGCCGGCAGTGACAAAAGAAGCATCATCGCACGATCCATTCAAATACGATCCGGATGGTATCTATCTGGAAAGAGCCGTAGCATATCGAGGCAAACAGGAATTAAATCAGGCAGTGGCCGATGCTCAAAAGGCAGTGGAGCTCAATCCGCAGTATGCTCCCGCACAGGCTACTTACGGCGAGATTCTGCTGGCAAATGGAGATCTCGAGTCAGCTCTCAAGGCACTGAACAGGGCGATAGAACTCGACCCCGACATGTCAGAAGCCTACATCAACAGAGCAGTATTGTGGGAGGTAATGGCAGTCAACACCAAGAACACGGACTACTACGAGTTATGCGCCGCAGACCTCAGGAAGGTTATCGCTATCAATCAGAATCCCGAGATGGTCAATCAAGCTCAGGAAGCTATTAGAAAAATGCAGAGCAAGGGGTATATACCATAGTTACCGTTCCATAAACCTGCCAAAAAACTGTGAAACTTCTACTGTCAGCTCTCTCTCATACCCCATCCAGAAATGGTCGGCACCCTCGATTATTTTGAATTCCTTTGGCTCCGCTGCTTTATCGGCATACAACCGCACCTCATCGGGAAGCACCAGATCATCACGGCTGCCGCCCACAATCAGCTTGGGTATGGTGCACCCGGCAAGCAAATCGTAACGACGATCTTCGATATATGGTGAAATCAAAGCCACAGCGCAAACGCGTTCATCTTGGCAGGCCACCGGCAGGGCCACGCCCGCACCAAACGAATAACCGGCCAGTCCCAGCAGGTAAGAATCTGAACACAATTCTTTTTGCAAAAAGGTTAAGGCGGCTTTTATATCTTCCTGTTCGGCAATACCACCGCCATAGCTTCCCTGGCTACTGCCCACTCCCCTGAAGTTAAAAAGCAATGTGTTGATCCCATGCCTTGCAAGCGCCTCGGCAATCGCCAGTGTAACGTTATTATGCATTGAGCCTCCGTATAAGGGATGCGGATGACATACAACCACAGCGGGTGCCGTTTCGCCCGTTTTACACTCAAAGTAAGTACCTTCCAGCTTCAAATCACCGCAGGGAAACCGGACGTTCCGTTTTATCACTCCTTCTTCTCCATTCTGCTACCCCACCAGGCTTTGAGCTTGGCCAGCACGGTTTTCTCAAATCCCTGATCGGTCGGGAAATAATAACGCCTGTTTTTGATCGCATCCGGAAGGTTCTGCTGTTCCACAAAATGTCCTTCGTAATCATGGGCATATTTGTAGCCTTTTCCATAGCCGAGATTTTTCATCAACCGTGTAGGAGCATTGCGCAGGTGCATGGGTACCGGATCATTTCTGGTAGTCTCAACATCCTTCTGAACTCTCCCGTAAGCCGTGTAAAGAGAGTTGCTCTTTGGTGCTGTAGCCAGATAAACAACCGCCTCGGCCAGTATGACGTTGCATTCGGGCATTCCTACAAAATGGGCCGCTTGCTGTGCAGCCACGGCAACCACCAGCGCCTGTGGATCTGCCATGCCTACATCCTCGGCGGCGAAGCGGATAAGCCTGCGAGCTATGTAAAGAGGATCTTCCCCCGCCTCCAGCATCCTTCCCAGCCAGTACAGCGCAGCATCCGGATCCGAGCCACGCATGGTTTTGTGTAGAGCCGAGATCAAATCGTAATGCTGGTCGCCGCTCTTATCGTAAAGCAAGGCTCTCTTCTGCAGTGACTCTTCAATCTCCCTCAGCCCTATCTGTCTGGCGCCATTGCTATCCGGCTGGACGGCCTGTGCCGCCAGCTCAAGGGCATTCAGTGCTACCCGGGCATCACCGTTGGCCATAGTAACCAGCAAATTCAATGCTTCAGGGGCAAGGACCACCTTTAAATCGCCCAACCCGTTCTCTTTATCATTCAAAGCCCGTCCTACAATCGATCTGACATCATCGTCGGACAGGGCATTCAACATAAATACGCGACTGCGTGATAGCAAAGCCGAAATGACTTCGAACGAAGGATTCTCAGTGGTTGCTCCGATAAAAATCACATCTCCGTTCTCCACGTAGGGCAAAATAGCATCCTGCTGGCTCTTATTAAAGCGGTGGATTTCATCTATGAAGAGTATGGTGCGCTGTCCGGTCATTTTTTTACGGCGAATCGCTTCATCAACCACCCGACGCAGATCGGCCACGCCGGCAGTAACGGCACTGAGTGGAACAAAATATGATTTTGAGATATTGGCGATTACGCGTGCCAGGGTAGTTTTACCACTGCCCGGCGGACCCCAGAGGATCATGGAAGGAATCTGATCTGATTCGATAGCCTTACGAAGTAGTTTACCCTCTCCCAGAATATGTTCCTGTCCCACGTACTCCCTTAAAGTCTGCGGACGCATCCGCGCCGCCAGCGGCATGGATGTTTTTGGTTGCTTTGCCCCGGCGCCCCTATCATCCTGCAGTTCGGGAGAGCCGAGGTCGAAAAGAGTCATGATGACGATATCTCGTTTTTCTTTATCTCTGAGGCCAATCGCGAAGCGCGCTCATAGTAATCCTTGACCCTGTCAAGGAAGGTGATGCGGGACGCAACCAGGGTAACGGTAGCGATATCCCTGACGCCGTAAAAGTCACCACCCCTGACTTCGCCGTTATTGGTCAGCTCACGGAGCCTGTTGCCCACAGCTCTGGTCATGCTTATATTGGCATTTTTGCCGGGAACGCACAGCAGGTAAAGAGCCTTGCGCGCATCCTCCAACCTGCATTCGATCGAGAAGTGTGCCAGTGCCGCACTCATGGCTTCCATAGCTTTTACAGTCTCTTCGCCCTTGCTTTCAAAACTCTCACTCCGCCTGAACAGGGAAAATCCACCCGATGGTATCTGTACAGCACCGTAACCGATAGCGCTCCAGCCGTTTAGAGTCTGTACGATATCACCAACACCTATGTTACTGGTGCCCAGAAATTTGGGGTCGACCTTCTCACTGGCCCTCAGGAGGTCAAAGAAAGGAGCTGCTATCTCGCGATTAACCACATCGTTGGACGCCGGCCCTTTTATACTCGCTTCTGATAGTACTTTCTCGTTGTCGAAAAGGAAAACTGCATCAGCGGTCTTATCAATTGATTTCAAGCAGAGGGCTGTATTATAAACGCAGGATGGTATGTTATCTTCCGCTCTGAGCGGAAGTACGATGAGCGCATAAACCGGTTTGTTAACATATCTGTCCTTCAGTTTCCGGGCAAGTATAGATATGCCGCCGGAACCTATGCATCCAGCACTGGATGCAATCAGCATAAAGGCATCTGTTTCAAAAAACTCGCCTGCCCTCATGGTAGCTATGATTCGATCACCGTTTACCTTCATCACGCCTGCGCCAACCTCTGATTCCTTTTTGGGTACATCCGGTGGTGGTAGCTGGATAGTCAGCAGTTTATCGCCCACCCTGCGCAGATTATTTAGCGCAGCCTGGTCGTCATTTATAGCATAAGCACGTACGAGGATCTCCACACCCGTCTCCGACCTGGCCCTGTTGCCCATCCGCACAAATTCGGCTGCTATATTACATCCACAATCGCCTATCCCAATCACTACAAGCTTCATATACTTGCCCTCCTGCAATATATGCCAGGAAAACCGTAAAACAAGTGCACAAATCCGATTTATGCCATCTTATGGTGCAAATCATATAATTAGTTATATACCATAACAGATAGAACCGGGTCTGGCAACCGAAAGGCTATTTGAATCTCCTCACCTGAAAACGGTACATCCTGATAGGTTCGGTGCTCATTATCCCTGCCTTTTGACGGCATATGGCAATTTGAGTATCGACATCATCCACCCCTTCGAGGTCCGGCAAGAGAAGTCCCCGCCTGTAACCCGACTGAACTATGAGCCCGTATTTTTTGGGGTCGAGCTGGGACTTATCCGTTACGGGCTCCGGCGGCGTTAAAATATCCACACTGTATTCAAGTTCATTCAGTTCTGACGGTTTTACCGGAGAAAAACGGGGATCGCCTACAGCAGCCGCGATAGCATTACGCACAATCTCATGAGCAACGTCCTCTTCGGTCGGCTCAAAGGTGCCTATACAGCCTCGTAGCTGTCCCCGCTTCTTGAGTGAAACGAAAACACCGGCTTTTTCTTTCATTTCACCGCCGATCTCCTGCGGCTCATAAATTTTACCTTCGTTTATATAGCTTTCCACCGCTTTTCTTGCAAGCTGTACCAGAGGATGTGATTCTTTTTTCATAGCATGCACCTCTATTTACGTATAATTATCCCCGCATAGCCGACAACACTCGAATAGTCGCCCGACGTATCTCCGCTTGTCTGATATTTCACCAGCTCCGCCACCCGTGCACCCATCTCCCTGGCGGCGGTAATCAGGCAGATTACCGGTGCATATCCGCACATTGTGATATCGTATTTTTCAAGGCGATTTACCATTACATCCGCATCAAGCTCGAGAATAGCATCGATAGCCAGTTTGTCCTTGCTTTTGGCTTTTTCATGCGGCTCATAATGCGTCATATCACTGCTTGCCACAATCAGTGCATCTATCCCGCTCTTGTCGCATGCTTTGACGATGGCACTGCCAATCTCTCGATAGACCTCTATTCCCGCATGTGAGAGGACGATGGGGACAATTGTAATGCCGGGTTTGAGATACTGTAAAAACGGCACTTGTACCTCCAGTGAATGTTCATAGCGGTGCGCGAGAGTGTCAGATTCAAGATATCTGGAAGCATCTGAGATAGCATTGGCCAGGTCTGCATTGATAGACGTTTCTCCCAGCGGTGTCCTCCACACGCCATTTAACATTATGCTGAACGGTTTGCCCACTCCCCGATGATTTGGACCAATCAATACCACCGTATCAGGCAACTTTAAACGCGCAAATACGGCGCCGGCAACCGAGCCGGAATACATATATCCTGCATGCGGACACACGGCGCCGATCGCCTCCACCTTTTCCACAGCATCACCTATCAGATATCTGACCATTTCCCTCAATTCATCAGGCCAGCCGGGATAAAACTGACCGGCAACAGCAGGTTCTCTTATCATTTGCGCACCCCCGCATTCAGCGAACTTACTATGTTAAGATTGGCTCCGCAATTAGCACACATAGTGCCGTTTAAAGCTTTAATTCTAACGCTATAACCCGATCTCTCGATAACCAGCCTGCCGCAATTGTAACACAACGTATTTTCATATGAATGGCCCGGGACATTACCCAGATAAACAAACTTCAATCCCTCCGATTTACCGATATTATACGCCCTCTCCAGTGTAGCAACCGGTGTGGGCGGCAGGTGGGACAGGTTATGGTGCGGATAGAATCTTGTAACATGCCAGGGAATCAATTCACCCAGACCGACTTTTATCCACATAGCGATATCACGCAATTCCTTATCATCATCATTTAATCCGGGTATCACATTGGTCACCACTTCCAAATGCATTTTCCATTTATGCCTGGCCCTTTCAGCCACTTCCAGTATCTCACGCCATTTACCGATTTTGGCCAGATAGCTGTAGGTTTTATCTGAAAACCCTTTTATATCCACCCTCCAGGCATCCAGATAAGGGCCGATGACATCCAGCGCCTCCGGCGTCATAAAACCGTTGGTGACGTAAACTGTGTAAAGTCCGGCTTTGTGCGCCAGTCTGGCAGAATCAAGTGTATATTCGAACCAGATGGTCGGCTCATTATACGTCCAGGCCAGGCCGGCACACCGCCTCACTTTCGCCATATTTACCGCCTCCTCGGGCATTATGATATCCAGCCCGTTCTGTGCAGATTTGGGATCGTCTATACAGGCAATCTGCCAGTTCTGGCAGTGCATACAGTGGAAATTACAACCAACTGTGCCGAAAGATAGCACATCGGTACCGGGGAAAAAATGGAATAGGGGTTTCTTTTCTACAGGATCCGCAGCTACAGAAGAAACACGTGCATAATTGAGCGGGATTAATATTCCATCCCGATTCAACCGGACACCGCATACACCCGCTTTACCCGGATTGATGATACACCGCCACTGGCAGATGTTACAGCGCACACGATTGCCGCTCAGCTTATCGTATAGAATAGCCTCCACCATAATTCCTTCCCTCACAAATTATAGCACTCCTCTAAACAAAATGGGCTTGAAATAATTTTTGCTCAATAATATTTTTCATCTCTCATTACACAAAACCCGCACAGAATACGGGGTAAAAACCATACACAGCTTTGACATAAAATTCGCCATTCTGTTAAAATTGCGTTCCGGACAGAGTTAGAAATTTACCCCCTACCCGAATTAATGTTGTCTGTCCGCTGGTAATATTCTTATAAGCACTCCTAAATCGGACAATTATCTGGCAGAGGCAGCCACAAAATAAAATAGTTAAGGAGATCCAATGAAAGTTACAATAAGCGTTATTAAAGCAGATATTGGCGGCTGGGTTGGTCATTGCAGCATGCATCCGGACCTTATTGCTGCCGGGAAAGAGTCTATGGCACGGGCAAAAAAAGAAGGTGATATCATCGACTTTCATGTTACCCGATGCGGTGACGATCTACAGCTTATCATGACCCATACAAAAGGCGTTGATAATAACAGGATCCATGAACTCGCCTGGGATACCTTTAAAACATGCACCAGTATAGCCAAGAAACTCAAACTGCATGGAGCTGGACAGGATCTTCTGGCAGATGCATTTTCAGGCAATGTGAAGGGACAGGGCCCCGGTGTGGCCGAGATGGAAATCAATGAGAGAGAAGCCGAGCCTGTAATTATCTTCATGGCTGATAAAACAGCATCTGGTGCCTGGAATCTTCCGCTTTATTCTATGTTCTGCGATCCCTTTAATACCATCGGACTGGTTATATCGTCAAATATGCACAAGGGCTTCAAATTTGAAGTCCATGATGTAAAAGAGAGCAAGAAAATTTTATTCGATTGCCCCGAGGAAATGTATGATATGCTGGTATTTATTGGAGCACCATCCCGGTACACGGTTAAGGCGGTATATTCCCGTGAGACCGGCGAAATAGCCGCCAGTTCCTCAACACAGAAGCTATCGATGATAGCCGGCCGCTATGTGGGCAAGGATGACCCGGTATGCATCGTCAGGGCACAGGGAATTTTCCCTGCTGTTGGCGAGGTGGTTGAGCCGTTTGCACGCCCGCACATAGTGGAAGGCTGGATGCGTGGATCACACAATGGTCCACTGATGCCTGTAGCAGTTAGAGAAAGCAATCCAACACGCTTCGATGGCCCACCCAGAGTGATAGCTGCCGGCTTCCAACTGGCAGAGGGCTATCTGGTAGGTCCGGTTGATTTGTTCGATGATCCCGCATTCGATAATGCCCGCAAAGCGGCACTCGACATCGCGGATATGCTCAGACGGCACGGCCCATTCGAACCCCACAGGCTGCCACTTGAGGAAATGGAATATACCACCATGCCTCAGGTCATGAAAAAGCTGCAAAGCAGATTTGAAAAGATCTGACGTCCTTATGGCTGTACTGTTGATTGCTACCACCAATCGCGGTAAACTCGCCGAATACAGTGCATTATTAAGCGGACTGAATCTGGAGCTGATGCCCATCGACCGGGCGGGCATCAGCCGAGTCGCCAGTGAAGATTATAACTCATTTGAAGAAAATGCCCGCTCAAAAGCACTGTTTTACCACAGTCTAACCGGTCTTACTACGCTGGCCGACGACTCGGGACTGGAGGTAGATGCGCTGGGTGGAGAGCCGGGTGTTCGATCTTCCCGCTACGCCGGCGAAAATGCATCGGACAGCGACAGGGTCAACTTCCTTCTCAATAAGCTGAAAGGCATACCGCTGGAACGCCGCACGGCGCGGTTTAAGTGCGTTATAGCAATCGCTGCACCGGGAGGAATACTGGAAATGGTCGATGGACAGTGCGACGGGCTGATCTCGCTGGAACCACGCGGAGAAAACGGCTTTGGCTACGATCCGGTTTTCTACCTGCCGGATTACGGCAGGACAATTGCCGAGTTGCCTCCGGAAGTAAAAAACGAGGTCAGCCATCGGGGCAGAGCTGCCAGAAAAGCGCGTGAAATTCTGGCCAGGCTGATCGAAGAAAAACACTGATTTTATTGAACATCCTTTATATCAGATGCAGCTTTATTTGACTTTTATACCGGTACTTGATACAGTGCACACAAAATATTGCACACAAATTAACGGCCGAGGATTGCACAAGGAGGATCAAAAATGTCAGGGAAATATTCCATTCTTTTCCAGCCATTCAATATAGGGAAACTCGCGTTAAAGAATCGCCTTTCAGTACCTCCCATGGGAACAGGATTTGCAGCCGATGGCGGGGGTGTTTCCGAAAGGCTGATCAGGTACCATGAAATGCGTGCCAAAGGCGGATTCGGCCTGATCACTGTTGAAGTAACTGCCATAGACGGTGAGAGTGGGCTGGGCAGCGGCCATCAACTCTGCCTGTACGACGACAAATTCATCCCGGGATTTAAACAGCTTGCTGACACAGTGCACAAATACGGAGCAAAGTTGGCCGTACAGCTATATCACCCCGGACGCAGTACCTTCCCGCATTTCCTCAATGGCAGACAGCCGGTTGCACCTTCGGAAGTGCCCGATCCGATTATGAAGCAGGTACCCAGGGCATTGACCGTAGACGAGATCAAAGCCCTTGTGGAAAAGTTCGCTCAGGGTGCGCGGCGTGTCATAGAAGCGGGCTGCGATGCGGTGGAACTTCACGGAGCGCATGGCTACCTTATTTCCGAATTTATGTCAGCCTACGCCAATAAACGTACAGATGAATACGGCGGTAGCTTTGAAAACTTCCTGCGATTCCCGCTCGAAATTGTAAAAAGATGCCGAGAGCTGGTCGGTCCTGACTTCCCCCTGTTCTTCCGCATCAGCGCCGATGAGGTAGTGCCCCAGGGAAGAACTGTGGCCGAGAGCATAGAAATGATGAAACATCTGATTGCAGCAGGCATCAACGCGGTCGATGTATCTATCGGTGTACCCGAATCCAGCTACTATACCAGCGCCCCGCCGGAAATGAAAGAAGGCTTCAACGCAGACACTTCCGCTAAATTTAAAACCGCTCTCAACATCCCCGTCCTTGTGGCAGGACGCATAAACCATCCGGCGGTTGCTCAGGAAATTATTACGTCTGGCAAAGCAGATATTGTGCACATCGGCAGACAATCACTGGCCGATCCCGAATGGCCCAACAAAGTCTTACAGGGACGGGAAGATGATATAGTACAGTGTCTATCCTGCAATGAAGGGTGCATCGAGGGGCTGGCCATCTGGCTGAGGCCATCGATCACCTGTGTGCAGAACCTTGCTCTCGGCAGGGAAGAACAGTATGCTAAACCGGTAACGGATAAACCGAAGAGGGTAATGGTTGTGGGTGGTGGGCCGGGTGGCCTGGAAGCGGCACGCACGTCAGCACTGCGGGGCCACAAAGTAATACTGTTCGAAAAGGACGGTTACCTCGGAGGCCAGACCAAGCTTGCTGCTATTCCCCCTTCTAAAGAGGTTTACCAGGAAGTTGCAAAATCAAGGATTAAGGCAATAAGAGAGCTGGGTGTGGATATACGGCTCGGACAGAAGGTCACCGCCGAAACCGTAAAACAGATAAAACCGGACGTACTGATTATTGCCACCGGTTCGGAACCGGCTATCCTCAATATCCCCGGTGCCGGGTCGCATAACGTTATGACCGCCCGGAAGGCCCTGCTTTCGGATGAGGTTGGCGATACTGTACTCGTCATAGGCGGAGGGCTTGTCGGCTGTGAGACCGCTGACCATCTGGCCAGCAAAGGCAAAAAGGTGGTGGTTGTGGAGATGCTGAAATACACCGCGCGAGATATAGGTCCGGCTGCCCGCTTTTTCCTCAGAAAACGACTGAAGGAGAAACAGGTATCGATAATGACACAGGCCAAAGTAAAAAGTATAGCTGAAGGCTTTGTAACGGTTGAGACACCTGTGGGAGATGAAAAGATAGGTCCGTTCGATACCATTGTAATGGCGGCCGGTGCCACATCGGTAAATGATCTCCAGGATCAGGTGAAGGGACTCGTGCCCGAAGTTTACGTCATAGGCGATGCAGTCAAGCCGGGTAAGATACTGGCAGCAGTAGAACAGGCAGCAGAGATTGCCCTCAAGCTTTGACGTCCTTTATATACAATAGCGTCCCTCACACGATGGCAGATGAAGAGCGGTACCCCATGCTGCGCTGTTCCGATTGTATGATTTGTATTCAAGCCCCTGAATTCAAAATGGATTACCTTTAATCGCTTCTTGGCCAGGTAAGGGAATCCCATCCTGCGGGCTTCTTCCAACCACCCTTGGAAGACATGTCAAGGGGGTCTTCCCTCTTATCTATGCCGGCTATACTGCGAGCCAGTCTTTGCTTTAAGTCCATGTCCGTCTCGCGCTCCATCATAATTTTTTGAGCCTGTGGCGAGCCCGCTCCATGCATTGACTCAGTATGATAGCTGGGTGCCGTAAGACCGAAGCACATGGCATGTATGAGCGTAATCATCCTGTAGCGTGCCTCAGTAGGCACGTCAGGCACACCCCTCAGATATTTATCTATATATTTTCCCAGGACGGGGTGCCTGAAATCTTTTTCAGATGGAGTAGTTACCAGTATGCCTCCTGCTATATCCTCGGCAAGACGCGTAAGTTCATACGGAAATCTGGTCACGTTATGCTTGCAAACATTGGCCAGAAGTATATCGCACTGATAATTTCCAGCTTTAGTCTTCCATCCTTCATAGGCACAGGACAACCCGCAACCGTGTATCGTTTCCGTCAGGTGGATCATTTCACCCAGCTTTTCTCTGATATGCGGAGCATTCCGCACACCATTATAATCGGCCATTGATGCAGCAGCACCTATAAGTACATCGCCGATACCGGCCTTACATCCTCCGTAACTCTGCCTGTGATAACCGGCAAACCTTTCAACCAGCATAATGGAAAAATCTATCTCGCCACACATGAAAACCCTTTCCCAGGGGACGAAAACATTTTCCAGTATTGTGAGAGCTTCGTGCCCTCCGAAGTTGTAGTTCCCCACATCAATATCACCTTCTTCAAGCTTTCTGGTGTCGCATGATTGTCTGCCATAGATAAATGTTACGCCGGGTGTATCCGTGGGGATAGCACAGCTTATTGAATAGTCTTCATCACCTTTCCGCATTCTGAGTGTAGGCATGATAAGCATCTCGTGCGAGTTGGCAGCACCGGTTATATTTGCCTTGGCTCCTTTGATTACAATGCCGTCGCCTTTCCGCTCCACAACGTGGACGAACATATCCGGATCGGATTGTTGGCTGGGTGAAAGGCCCCGATGCCCTTTAACATCGGTCATGGCACCGCACACACAGAGATCATTATCCTGTACGTAAGTCAGCCATTTCCTGAACCTTTTATGATATTCGGTGCCATATTTTTGATCAATTTCATATGTGGTGCTGAATACGGCATTTATAGCGTCCATTCCCACACATCGCTGGAAACAGCATGCCGTCCTCTGTCCCATTTCCCTCTGCAGTTTTACTTTCTTGACCATATCCTCCGGGCTCATAAATAACGAATTGAACCTGTTTACTTCTTTCCCCGTGAGAGATGAGGTGGTTACCGCCAGATCCCGGCTTTCCGCCTCGTGCGCCAGCTTGTATGTCATGGCAATGGCATTTATGGAAGGTCTTATAATACGATTATCCACCCAATTTTCTACCTTTTCTCCGAAAAGAAAGAGATTGAGATTGAGCTTGCGTAAGCTCTCTATATATTCTCGAGACGTCTTTAAAGCCATCATGAACTCCTTTTAAATTTTTAACCGTGTGGTAGCCTGCAGTAAAATTGTATCACTTTTTTATTTAAGCAAATAATGCCCGGGCAACTGGCAAAAAAAGTTTATGCCGGATTTTATAAGCCTGTTGAAATTTTCTTAAAAAGCTACTAAAATCCATATCCATATTAAGTAATTTATGCTCTGTAAAATATGGAGTTTTCAGTTAGTCCGATAAAAGTACAAAACGAATCCGGCAAATGGTTTATTGTTATCAGCCAGATGGAGGGCGGTTATTTAGCCCGGGATGTCGTAACCAGTGACCTGGTCTATATGAAGTATTGCGACATTGCCGGCAGTGAAGTTGCCGAGTCAGAGGAATAAAATCATTCTCTGACCTGCACCGCGTTTACAATACCAGCAGCCGATCGAATATAACTATTTAGTGTACGGTTTCTCCCGCCGAAATTTGACACAGGCCCAGGCGGCTGATATATTTATACGGTTATTGCATTTTACAGAAACATTAAAGGATGGATAAGTTGTACGCTATTGTAGCCAGCGGTGGAAAACAATACCGTGTCAGGCCCGGTCAGGTAATCAATACTGAATTATTACCGGCAGAGAAAGGGCAGCAGGTAGAGCTTCAGCCTGTCCTTATGATCTCTGATGGCAATGAAGTGGTTATCGGCAGTCCTCAGGTTGAAGGTGCCAGGGTACTGGCGACATGCCTGGAACAGGGTAAAAGCCGGAAAGTAATAGTGTTTCGGTACAAAAATAAAGTTCGCTCTCGCCGTAAGACCGGTCACAGACAGCCCTATACGAGGCTTCTGATTAAACAGATCGTAAAACCGCCGTCTTCTGGAACTTCCCGCGGAGGTGATAATTAATGGCGCATAAAAAGGGCGGCGGCAGCACTCGCTGTGGCCGCGATAGTAAATCTAAACGGCTGGGCGTAAAACGTTTTGCCGGGCAATCTGTGAAAGCCGGCACGATTATCGTCAGACAGCGCGGCACAAGGATTCATCCCGGTCTAAATGTCGGCCTCGGAAAGGATTACACTCTATTTGCCACCGTAGATGGCACTGTAAAATTCGAATGGGCAAGCAAAAATAAGAAAAAAGTCAGCGTTTATCCGGTGCAGCAGTCATGAAAGAGAAAATACATCCCAAATACTATCACGATGCCAAGGTCGTATGTTCCTGTGGTAATACTTTTATAACGGGTTCTACCAGGCAAAATCTCAGAGTCGAGCTCTGCTCTAAGTGCCATCCGTTTTTCACCGGGGAGCAGAAGATCATCGACACTGCAGGAAGGGTTGAACGCTTCAGGAAACGGTATAAACTTGATAAAAAATCAGAAAAATAGCCTTTACCGATAATCAAAAGGGGCGGTGTAAGAAAGCCGCCCTTTTTATTTTGGCAGATGAAGAAAAATAACGATTTCAGCTACGGCGGTCAGGCGGTGATGGAAGGTGTGATGATCAGAGGCCGTACTGGAGTAGCCATAGCCGTACGGAGGCCGGATGGCAGTATAGCAACTTTTTGTCGGCCCCTGGCAGGACTCTACAAAGGTCGCCTCCGGCGGTTGCCATTTGTAAGAGGTGTTATCGTCCTTATCGAATCTCTGATTCTTGGAACGGATGCCCTGATGCAATCCGCCCAGATGGTTACCGAGACAGAAAACGAGAAAATTACACCGGCTATGCTATGGAGCAGCATTGCGCTCGGTGTCGGCCTGGCTGTTGGACTATTTTTCATTCTACCGCTTTTAATTATCCGTTTATTTGATCAGCTTATAGCTTCCTCGTTTTTGAGCAATCTCCTGGAGGGCATCATCCGGATAATATTTTTTATAATTTATCTTCTGCTGATCGGTCGTTTAAAAGACATACGAGAGATTTTTGCCTACCATGGAGCCGAGCATATGGCTGTCAATGGTTACGAAGCCGGGCAGCCACTGGACGTCAAACACCTGCGTAATTACTCGACCGCCCACACGCGATGCGGTACCAGTTTTCTTCTTACAGTCCTCATACTATCGATATTTATCTTCGCACTGATAGGAAGGCCCGACATCTGGATCAGCATCCTTTCCCGTGTGCTGTTCATTCCCGTCATTGCTGCCGTAAGCTATGAGTTCATCAAATTTGAAACAGGTTTCGGCCGCAACAAGTTGATCCACTGGATCCTTTTACCGGGCCTCTGGTTGCAATCGCTAACAACCCGCCAGCCATCTGATAGCCAGTTAGAAGTAGCCATAGCTGCCATGAAAAAAGCACTCGAGACAGACGGTGTGCCCCAAACTGGTGCTGCAGTAACCGCGCCTCAGGAAGATTCAATACAATCAGCAGATACCGTGCACTGAACGTTTTACCTTGACATACCCCTGGCCGACAACCTATTATCAGAATATATTTGCCCCGCATAACTAAGCTTCTCAGGGAGGTTTATAATGTTCCATAAAATACTGGTCCCGCTGGATGGATCGGAGGTAGCAGAATGTGTTTTGCCGCACGTTAAGGCGCTGGCTGATGGGAATGAAAGGGTCAGCATCATATTTCTTTATGCTGTAGCACCTCTGGACATCCCCTTGATAAACATCCGTTACCGGAACAAAATTCTGACCGACGCTAAAAAGGCTGCAACAAGCTACTTGAAGAAAATATTGGAATCATCCGGACTATCGGACCTAGCCGAATCCAGGGTAATCGTAGGGAAAGCAGCCGATTCAATTGTCGACTTCGCTATCAAAAATAAAATGGATCTAATCGTAATGGCTACCCACGGTCTTTCAGGTGTCAGCCGCTGGCTGTACGGCAGTGTAGCCGATAAAGTCGTGCATGAGTCCCCAACACCGGTATGGCTGATAAAGGCCGGTAGCTCACAGAAGGCACCCTATGCCACCAGGCAACCTCTGCGCATACTCGTGCCGCTGGATGGCTCTCCAGTAGCCGAATCTGTGCTCCCATATCTGAAACAGGTCCATCTCCAATTTCAGCAATATGAACAGGATATTATCCTCGTCCGCGTATGTGAGATATTTTCACCACCCATAGGATATCCGCCGCCTCTGTCCATGAGCTGGGAAGAATACATCGATTACGAAAAAAATCGCTGTCTGGATATATGCCGTAGTTATCTTCAACGTGTTCAGCGAAGACTTGCACGAAATGACATAAAAGTACGCATCGAAGTACCCGAGGGCAATCCGGCCGAGGCTCTTATCGATCTAATTAATAAAAACAGTATCAATCTCGTTATCCTTTCCACACACGGCCGTACAGGATTCAGCAGGTGGGCTTTCGGCAGCGTGGCTGAAAAGGTCTTAAAGGGAGCCAACTGCCCTGTGCTTCTGGCACGCGTCAAAAAGTAATACCCTGATAAATCTTGTGAATCCCATCGAACGACTGATATAATTTCACCATTTCATGCATATACAGATATAAAATTTCGAAAAGGAGGGATATAAATGGAGATTTCTCGAAAAGGAGGGGTATAAATGGAGATTTCACTAAAAGGCAGGGTAGCACTTATCACCGGAGCCAGCCGTGGTATAGGCAAAGCCATAGCAACCGAGATGGCAAGATCGGGGGCCGACATTGTTGTGGCCAGCCGCAAGATGGAAGACCTGGAAAAAACGGCAGCTGAAATAAGGGAATCAACCGGCAGAAAGGTATTGCCGGTGGCGGCACACATCGGCCGAATGGAGGATATCAGCAATCTGGTTGCCAGGGCAGTACAGGAATACGGAAAGATAGATATACTTGTAAATAATGCTGCCACCAACCCGACTATGGATCCGGCTATAGACGTCAGCGAACGGGCCTGGGATTCGATTATGAACCTGAATTTAAAGGGATTATTTTTCCTTAGCCAGCTGGTCGCCAGAGTAATGAAAGAACACGGTGGTGGAGTTATCATTAATGTTTCCTCGGTTGCTGGAGTAACACCGGATATCCTGCCCATTTATTCCATCAGCAAAGCGGGTGTAAATATGGCCACCAAAGTGATGGCACAGCAATGGGCGCCATTCGGCATTCGTGCCAACACACTTTCGCCAGGACAGACTCGCACCAAGTTCAGTGAAGCGCTCTGGGGCAATCCTGATATATACAAGGTCATAATCGATAGGACGCCGCTCAAACGCATTGCCGAGCCCGAAGATCTGGCACACGCTGCCGTCTTCCTGGCATCGGATAAAGCCAGCTTTATTACAGGACAAAACCTGCTGGTCGATGGCGGTCTATCGATTTAAGTCAACGATAAAATTAAAATTAACGGAGTAGAAAAATGATATCTTCAGGCGAATACAGAAAACGGCTCAGCCAAATGAGGCGCAACATATACAATAACGGAAAACTGATCGACCGAGAATACGAACGGCTCCAGGGAGCCGTCAACGTTATGGCTAAAACATACGATCTTATAAACGACCCCGAATTTAAAGATTATTACGATATCCTTACGGCTACCTCACATTTAACCGGCGAAAGGATAAGCCGCTTCAATCACATACACCGCAGTATTAAGGACCTCCTATGCAAGCAGAAAATGACCAGGATTACTTCTCAACAGGTAGGTGGCTGTATAGCCCGGTGCATGGGTATCGACTCGACTAACGCTCTTTCCGTAGTTACTTACCTCACCGATCAAAAATACGGTACTGAATACCACAAACGATTCGAGAACTGGTTAAGAGACTTCCAGATCAATGATCGCACCGCCTGCTGTGCGCAGACCGATGTCAAAGGAAACAGGCCGTGGAGGCCTCATGAGCAGAAAGACCCTGACCTCTATGTGCGGGTTGTAGAAAAAAAGAGCGATGGCATCGTGGTGAGGGGTGCTAAGGTACATAACTCGTGGGCGCCTGTTGTTGAACAGATCAATGTCATCCCGACGCGGGCTCTGACCAAGGAAGAAAGCGATTGGGCGGTGGCTTTCAATGTCCCAGCAGATGCCGAAGGGGTCAAGCAGATTGTAAGCATAACTATGGCAGATTATCCGAAAGGCTACACGGGACCCGGCCCGTGGGGTACAGCCGACTCTATGACAGTTTTTGATGATGCCTTTATACCCTGGGATCATGTTTTCCTCTGCGGAGAAACCGATATGGGTGGATATCTTGCTTTATTGTTTGCCCTCTATCACCGGCACAGCTACACAGGCTGCAAACCGGCGATGACCGATATTATCACCGGCGCCACAGCACTTATGGCCGAGGTAAACGGAATTGAGAAGGAACCACACGTACGTGAGAAGCTGGCCGAGCTTATCTGTACTTCAGAATTATGTTACGGAACGGGAATAGCAGCTGCTATTAATGGCTACAAATCACCTTCAGGCACATACATCCCGGATATTATGTACTGCAATGTCAGTCGTAGACACGCAGGCGTTAATATCTACCACGAATATGACATACTGGCAGACATAGCCGGTGGAATGCCTGCCACACTACCACGTCCCAATGACTGGATGGCTGAAGAAACCAGGCCCTTTGTGGAGAAATATATGGCACGCAACCCGGCAGTTAATGTCCAGGACGTACTAAAGGCTTTTGCCTTTGTTCAGGGTCTTTCCTGCTCCGAAATGGCAGGCGTTTCACAGTATGCCGGTGTCCATGGTGGAGGCTCACCCAGAATGGAACAAATCGCCATTATGGGCGCCTATAATATAGAAAATACCAAGAATATAGCCAAGCGGCTGGCTGGCATCAAGACGGATAAACCTTATACATTCGATCGGCTGGGCAATATACCCGACCTTTAATACGGTTAATTAACAGATCAATCAAAAACCAAGCTGGGTTGCTAATAGGAAGCAACCCAGCTTTACATTTGTGTTCATAGTTAAAAAACATTCCTGCATAAACGCATTTTTAATTGACATCCTATGGTATAATTAGTTCCATCAAGATTAGGAGGTGTTAATGAAGACCAAGGGTGCATTTCTCTCTTTTTTCACAGTTCTAACACTTGCAGCTGTACTGGCATTAGCGGGTTGTGGTCCGGCGCAACCATCGGCTTCAGCCGGCAAAGCGCCGATCGTAATCGGCTATGTAGGCACAGCATCAGGTCCCGGAACCAAGCCGTGCATCGACGCACAGATGATGGCAGTCGAAGAAATCAATGCTGAAGGCGGAATACTGGGGAGGCCTGTAAAATACGTGGTTGAGGATGGAAAGGGAGAAACTTCGCTGTCGGTAGCCGGCGTCACCAGACTGGTGATGGGAAACAAAGCGGTATTTTATTCAGTAGAAGGCCGCACTGAAATCTGCCTTGCGTCCAAGCAAAAGACCATCGAGCTCTACAAGGATTTCCCGCATATTATGGACGCCAACGGCGCCAGCGGCGTAGAAGTTACCGAATCGGTACTGAAGAACTACGACAAAGAAAAGATGATCTTCCGCATGTTCAATCCCGAGCCAGGCCATTATGCCTGGGCAAGCCTCATCTTCTCCATGTCGGATCCCAAAGGAACCATCGCCCTGAAGGGCTTTGCTCCCAAAAAGTGGGCACTTCTCTACGAAAACCTGGCATGGACTCTGCTGTTCCGCAACGGCTATCCCGCCCTTAATCTGCCTACCTGGGACCAGATGGCCAAAGACGATTGGGGCATAGACGTCGTTTACAGCAAGCCGGTTGCAGCAAGGACCGGCATGTGGCTGCCCATACTGGATGCAGTTGCCAAGTCGGGTGCCGAGATGATCTACTGCGTATCAAGCTGGTTTACCGATAATGAAGTGCTGACCAAGCAGTGGGCCGATTCTCCCGCCAAAGATATCCAGCTATACCTGTACGGCGGCGTCAACCAGACCCACGATTTCTGGCAGATGACCGGCGGCAAGGCACTGGGTGTACTCACCGCTTCATACGAAACACCCATCACCGATAAGACCATGACGTTTGTCAACAAGGCACGTGCACGGGGTATTCCCGTGCAGATGCACGTAATTTGTGCTTACGATGATGTCTATCTGTTCAAAAAGGCTGTCGAGATGGCCGGCGGCACCGATGACATGGACAAACTGATCACCGCCTTTGAAACAGCCGAGATTGAAGGCCATATCGGTCCGGTTAAAGTCGACATGGCCAAGGTACCCGGCTTTTTCCATTCACGTGTAACCGCCGATCCCAACAATCCCAAGAAAATGCTCCCTAACGGCATGAAGATCGGCATGGCGCAATTCCAGCAAAACGGTGAAATGGTTCCTCTGTATCCGGAAAAATTCGCTCAGCTGGATAAATACAAGACTCCGGCAGAGCTACGCGCAGCGGCTGGTAAATAATTTAATGATGAGGAGGTGTTAATTTTGAAGAAATTTTATCTGCCAATTGCCGTATTGATGCTCGCCGCCCTGTTGGGCACAATAGCCTGCGGCCCTGCAGCCCCGTCAGAGCTGAAGCCCTGTGAGGTGCAGCTCGGCTATGTAACCAACGAATGGGCCGGCGAGGAGGTTATCGCCGCCAACGTTTTCCTGACGGTGAAGAATCCCAATCCCGTCCCGGT
>DAOTVU010000047.1:0-33152 GCA_034436215.1 Dehalococcoidia bacterium | reverse complement strand
AGAGACCCCATAATCCTCTTCGGGGGATTGAAACCCCAGTCCTCTATCTTGGGGGCAGTCTGGACGTGCGTCAGAGACCCCATAATCCTCTTCGGGGGATTGAAACCGATGTTTTCTTGACTTTTAGCTACGGTTTATTTATACTTCGTGCTTGTCGTTTGAATAAGACTATCTCATTCAGTTTTATTTGCCCGAGTGGCGCAATGGCAGCGCAACCGACTTGTAATCGGTAGGTTAGCGGGTTCGACTCCCCTCTCGGGCTGGGATATTGTGTTCTGAGAGGAGAGGTGCCGGAGCGGCCAATCGGAGCAGACTGTAAATCTGCCGCCCTAAGGGCTACGTAGGTTCGAATCCTACCCTCTCCACCAGCGCTTATTCACAATTTTGTAGATTTAAATTAATTTATTGTATAATTTGTAATCGCATCTTTACGATGTGGAATGTATAGCTATGGAGATTTGCCCACATAGCTCAGTCGGTAGAGCACGTTCTTGGTAAGAACGGGGTCATCAGTTCGAATCTGATTGTGGGCTTAGAAATTGAAGGAGGGTTTTATTTATGGCAAAAAAAGTGTTTGAGCGTAAAAAACCGCATGTAAATGTGGGTACTATCGGTCACGTGGACCACGGGAAAACCACGCTGACCTCCGCTATAACTCTGGTCTTATCCAAACAGGGTATCGGCGATACGGCATACAGGCCGTTTGACAGCATCGATAATGCCCCCGAAGAAAAGGCAAGGGGCGTTACCATCGCTATCGCACATATCGAGTACGAAACCGCCAAGCGCCACTATGCGCATGTTGATTGTCCCGGACATGCTGACTACATTAAAAATATGATTACCGGTGCCGCTCAGATGGACGGCGCTATTCTGGTGGTGAGCGCTCCCGATGGACCGATGCCGCAGACCAGAGAGCATATACTGCTGGCAAGACAGGTGGAAGTACCAGCCATCGTGGTGGCTCTTAATAAGGTCGATGCTATGGAAGATGAGGAGCTTCTTGAACTGGTTGAGATGGAGCTCAGGGATTTGCTTAAGAAGCAGAATTTCCCGGGCGACGAAATACCGATTATCCGGGTCAGCGCCCTCAAGGCTCTGGAATGCGGCTGCGGTAAGCCCGATTGTAAATGGTGCGGCCCCATTCTTAAGTTGATGGACGCGGTGGACAATTATATCCCCCTGCCGAAGCGCGCCATTGATAAACCCTTCCTGATGCCGATCGAGGATGTCTTCGGCATCAAAGGCCGCGGTACGGTGGTTACCGGAAGAATTGAGCGTGGAACTGTTAAGGTGGGCGACGAAGTTGAAATAGTGGGAATTAAGGAGACAAGGAAGACGGTGGTTACCGGCGTTGAGATGTTCCATAAAGCACTCGAACAGGGCGAAGCCGGCGATGCTGTCGGTTGCCTCATCAGGGGTATTGAGCGTGATGAGGTCGAAAGGGGACAGGTGCTGGCCAAACCGGGTACGATTAAACCTCAAACCCATTTCGAGGGCGAGGTCTATGTTCTGACCAAGGAAGAAGGCGGCCGGCATACTCCGTTCTTCAACGGCTATAAGCCCCAGTTTTACATAAGAACACTTGATGTCACCGGACAGATCGAGTTGCCGCAGGGTGTGGAGATGGTTATGCCCGGCGATAATATTAAGATGAATATTAAATTGATTTATCCCGTTGCTCTGGAGCAGGGCCTTCACTTTGCTATTCGTGAGGGCGGTAAAACCGTGGCTTCGGGTGTTATAACCAAGATACTGGATTAAAAATGGCTAAGAAAAGCGATGCACGGGGTGTGATTTATCTGGCATGCACGGCGTGCCAGGAAAGAAATTACACCACGTTTAAAAACAAGAAAAATGACTCTCAGCGCCTGGAGTTGAAAAAGTACTGTCCGCGTTGCCGCAGCCATAAGGTCCACAGGGAGACCAGATAAAAAGTGGTGGAAAAACAGCAGACAAAGGTTTTGACTCCCGGAGCCGGTGGAAAACCCGCCGGAGATGGAAAGTCCCGGGCGTTGAATAATAAACAGCAGAAAAATTCGGCTCAGGCGGCTCAGCCCAAGAAGAGGCGGTTTACCTTTTTCAATGATGTTATAGCCGAATTGAAAAAGGTAACATGGCCGACACGTCAGGAAACTATCAGGTTGACCCTGATCGTCATCGGAATGTGTCTGGTAATGGGTGCTCTTCTGGGAATCATCGATTACGGCTTTTCTGAGCTCGTTGCGAAAGTATTTTTAAGTGGTAAGTAGTTTGACAACCAGCGGAAATCCACAGTGGTATATTATCCATACGTACGTAGGCCACGAGGAAAAGGTAAGGAATAAGCTGTTGCAGCGCATCAAGTCCATGGATGCGGGCAACAAGATCCTCGACGTGGAAATTCCCAAGGAAAATGAGATCGAGATCAGGTCGGGTCAGCGCCGAACGGTTGAAAAAAAGATGTTTCCCGGCTACCTCCTGGTCCGCATGATTATGGACCACGATAGCTGGAAGGTGGTTCGGGAAACTCCGGGCGTTACCGGTTTTGTGGGAGATGGAAAGGAGGCAACTCCTTTGGATGAAAACGAAGCAGGCAGGATACTAAAGCAGAAGGAAGAAGGGGTTGCTCAGGTTAAAATAAGGTTTAAGAAAGGCGAAAGCGTTAGAGTTATCGATGGTCCGTTTACGGATTTTATTGGTACGGTCGACGAAATCAATATGAGCAAGGGTAAAGTCAAAGTCCTGTTGACCCTGTTCGGCAGGGAAACATCCGTCGAACTGGACTTTTTACAGGTGGAGAAATTGTAAAATGGCTAAGAAAGTTAAGGCGATTGTTAAACTGCAGATACAGGCCGGTAAGGCTACACCGGCTCCTCCCGTTGGCCCTGCTCTGGGACAGCACGGCGTCAATATCATGGGCTTCTGTAAGGAATATAATGATCGGACCAAGGCCTTTGAGGGTTCTATTGTCCCGGTGGAAATTACCATTTATGAGGATAGGACATTTACGTTTATTACCAAAACGCCGCCTGCCTCGGACCTGCTTAAAAAGGCTTTGAATATCGAAAAGGGAAGCGGTGCTACACCCACAAAGATCGCGGGTACGATTTCGAAGGCGAAGATAATGGAAATCGCAAAGGTCAAGCAGAAGGACCTCAATGCTCTGGATCTGGAAGGGGCGGCACGCATTATCGAAGGAACCGCCCGCAGTATGGGCATTAAAGTGGAGTGATTTTATGGCTATCAGAGGTAAAAAGTATCAGGAAGTTGCCAGGCTGGTTGATAGATCGAAGGCCTATGATCCTAAAGAGGCCGTCGAGCTGGTGAAAAAAACGGGTTATGCCGGCTTTGATGAAACTGTTGAACTCCATCTCAGGATGGGTGTGGATCCCCGCGCCGCCGATCAGCAGGTTAGGGGGACCGCTTTGCTGCCGCACGGCCTTGGAAAACAGGTGCGGGTGGTTGTGTTCGCCCAGGGCGAGGCGGCCAAACTGGCAACTGAAGCCAACGCCGAATTTGTGGGCGCCGATGAGCTGATTAAGAAGATAGAAGACGGATGGATCGATTTTGATGTGAGTATCGCTACTCCGGATATGATGGGTAAGGTGGGCAAACTGGGCAAAATCCTCGGCAGACGCGGTTTGATGCCCAATCCCAAGGCCGGTACGGTTGTACAGCCGGCAGATTTGCCCAAAGCTATTTCGGAAGTGCGCAAGGGACGTGTGGAGTTCCGCCTCGACAGGACCGCCATTATACATGTGCCGATTGGTAAGAAAAGCTTCGATGCGGATAAACTTTACGAGAATTTAATGTCGGTGATTGAGGCGGTTATGCGTGCCAAACCGGCAGGTGCCAAAGGCCAGTATATTAAGACGGCATCGATTTCAACCACCATGGGACCAGGCATCAAGCTGGATGTCAAGTCGATGGTTGATACGGCAGTCGGTGCCCGGTAAAATATAACAGCTGTTACAGTTTAAAAGTGCCGTTGACAGCGGGAGCCGCAGGGCTTAATGTTTCCCGCCGAGGTTATAGTTATTACTGCATTGAGATGCAGGATGATGAATCCTCGTGCTGCGGCATGAGGATAATTTTTTTAATGGAGCACGGCTATGATGAAAAAGGAAAAGAAAGAAGAGGTCATCAGCGAGCTTGCCGACAGGCTGGCCAGATGTGCGGTAGCCATTACTACCGATTACAGGGGCATAACCGCCAAGGAGATGGTGCAGCTGCGCCGCCACCTGCACAACCAGGGCATCCATTACAGGGTGGTTAAAAATACGCTGGTCCGGTTTGCGGCGGAGAGGTGCGGCATTAAGGGAATGGATCGGTTTTTGACCGGTCCGGTGGCGATTGCACTGGGTTATGACGATCCGGTTAAGGTGGCCAGGGCGCTGACCGATCATATAAAAACGAACAGCTCCGTGCTGAAAATCAAGGGCGGGATCCTGGGGAAAAGGATATTAACTGCCGACGATGTGGTTAATCTGGCGGAGATACCTTCCAGAGAGGTGCTCCTCGGCAGGCTCCTTGCCGGTATGAAGATGCCGATTGCATCCCTGCATTTTGTATTGAGCGCTCCTTTGCGCAGTCTGGCGGGGGCTCTCAATGCGAGAATGAGACAGCTGGAAAATGCTTCGCAGTCTTAAATGAGTGCGATCAATGTTAGATAAAGAAATTCAACACGACAGGAGGAAAACATAATGACCACTGAAGAGATTCTGGCAGCAATTGAAAAAATGACGGTTCTCGAGCTTGCGGAACTGGTAAAAGCCATCGAAACCAGGTTTGGCGTGAGTGCCGCTGTTCCCATGGCGGTGGCTGCGGGACCGGCAGCTGCTCCGGCTGCGGGTGCCGGCGGCGGACCGGCCGCAGAGGAACAGACCGAATTTACGGTTATCTTAAAGGAAGTCGGCGAAAATAAGATCGCCGTGATTAAAGCGGTACGCGAGGTAACCACACTCGGTTTGAAGGAGGCTAAGGATCTGGTGGAAGGCGCCCCCAAACCGGTTAAAGAGGGCGTGAGCAAAGAAGAGGCGGCAAATGTTAAGAAGAAACTCGAGGAAGCGGGCGCTAAGGTAGAGGTTAAATAATCGGTTTGCAGCTGTTTTGTTAGAACAGGGTAAGTTCAGCCGGCGAAATGTGGGCGTATATCCGTTTTCGGCCGCTGAACTTATCCTTTTTATTTTTTGAAAGACCGGAGGGCAACAGATGGAAAACCAGGGAGAACGACGCATAAAGGTGAGGGTCATTTCTCAGAAGGGTACCTGCGTGGCCGGCCATAAAGTGGGGGATGAATTTATTGTAACGGATATGTGCCCGGCCAATATGTGCGCCTGGGCTTTTTATACTATTTTCCCGTATGCTCAGGTGCTGTTGAGCAACGGGTCATTTCCCTGGGAAAGTGACCCTAACAGGTGTACGGTGGCCTGCAGCGACCCGCTCAACCCGGTGGTGTTTGAGCTGGTGCGGGAAAAATAGCCCGGGCACTTGTTATTTATTGGATAGATTCATATAATTTAATTAAGTAAATTTTAGTTTGGGGGTGAGAGGGGGTAAGCGAATTGATGTGGATGGTTCAGGCGTCAGTTTAATAATTGATTGATCAAATAATAAATAAAGGGAGGTTCAAAGGGATGTACGAGGCATATGCTGATAAACTACTCAATTTCACCGAGCAACACGCAGTGGAAATAGCCAGGCAATGGGCAAAGGCGCTGGCTTCCAGTCCCAGGACCCCCGCATATCGGAAAGTCAGGGAATTCAAGCTGGTTAATCAGGGCGAATTATTCTATAAAAATCTTAAAAGGCTTTATTTTGAACAGAATATCTACGATGTGGCAACCGCATTCTTCAACAAGTTCGCCGAGGATCAGTTCTACGAAAATATCCCGCTCGATCAGGCGATTTATGCCCTGATTATGCTTCGCAGGCATATGTGGTTGTTCGCCGAATTTCAGGTGCTGTTTACCTCTGCGCTGGATCAGTATCAGGCGGCTGACGGCATCAACCGCACGGTGCTGATAACCGATTACGGGATCGTAGCGGTGATAAAGAAGTACGCCGAGTTGAGCAGTAAATAAGGCATAACAGGCACGCTGAGAAAAATTAGACGGGTGGCTGTGCGGGCGTCTGGCTGAGGGTTTACTGGTTTATATTGCGCTGTCGGTATTGAAGTGCTTCAGCCAGGTGGCTGATCTTTATCGATTCCGAGTTATCCAGGTCGGCGATTGTTCTTGCGAGCTTGAGGGTGCGGTGGAAAGCCCGTGCCGTGAAATGCAGCTGTTTGACGGCCGCTTTCATCAGGCTCTGTGCGTCGGCGTTAATCGTGCAGTATTTCTTTACCTCGACCGCCGTCATTTCGGAATTGGAGGTCAGCTTTGTGCCGTTAAATCTGTCAAGCTGGATTTGCCGTGCGGATTGGACTCTTTTTCTGACTGAAGCGGAAGATTCGGACGATCTTTCATCTATCAATTTCTCATATTCAATGCGGGGAACGTCGAGAAATATATCTATTCTGTCCATGAGGGGGCCGCTGATTTTTTTCTGATATCGTGTAATGGTGCTTGAAGAGCATTTGCATTCACGAACCGGGTCGCCGTAGTAACCGCACGGGCAGGGATTCATGGCGGCTACCAGCGTAAAGCTGGCGGGGAATGTCAGGCTTCCCTCTGCCCGGCTTATGGTAACGATTTTATCTTCGAGCGGCTGACGGAGCGACTCCAGGGCCATGTGGTTGAATTCGGGAAACTCATCGAGGAATAATACTCCCCTGTGGCTCAAGCTGATTTCACCCGGATGGGGGCTTCTGCCGCCGCCTACCAGTCCGGCATGTGAAATCGAATAATGGGGTGCCCGGAACGGCCTCTGCCTTATCAGCGGGCTGTCGCTCGATATCAGACCGCTTACACTGTAGATTTTGGTAACCTCGATGGCTTCTGTGATTGTCATGCCGGGTAAAATGGTGGTCAGCGCTCTGGCCAGCATTGTTTTGCCACTGCCCGGCGGCCCGACCATCAGTACGTTATGACCGCCGGCGGCGGCCACTTCCAGGCCCCTCTTGGCATGTTCCTGTCCTCTGACATGCATCAGGTCGAACTGTGCATCCGATGAGCCGGTATCTTCCCATGATATAACCCCGCTGAACGGCTGTATGGTGTTTTCTCCCTGGAAATGGGCGACAAGCTGACTGAGGGAAATCACGGGGTAGACTTCTATTTTATCTACCAGAGATGCTTCCTGAGCATCCTGCGCCGGTACAAATACTTTGGAGACCCCCTGCTCCCGGGCCATGGCCACCATCGGCAATATGCCGTGTATGTGGCGGACGGTGCCATCAAGGGAAAGTTCGCCTAAAAACAGCGTCTGTGTGCTGTCTATCTGTATCTGTCCTGAACACGCCAGAATACATATGGCAATGGGCAAATCATATGTGGGGCCGAATTTTTTAAGGTCGGCAGGTGCAAGATTGACGGTGATGCGCTTCATGGGGAAAAGACAGCCCGAATTTCGTATGGCCGATCTGACCCGATCTCTGGCTTCTTTTACGGCAATGTCGGGAAGACCGACAACAAGCGTACCAGGAAGGCCGGGTGAAATATCAACCTCGACTTCTACCATGCGGGCGTCCAGCCCGACCATCGCCGCGGTGTTTATTTTCGCTAACATTAATATATCGAAATTGACGGTCGCACGATTATAGCAGATTTAACATAGCGGATGTCATTTTTAATCCATTACGGCATCAAGGGCCTTTTTCAGGCCGGGTACCGTCTTGTATCGGGTTAATTCGTCCGGTTTAATCCATTTGAATTCGGTGTGCTCCCAGTCTATTCTCAACCTATCGGGGTCGGTAACATGAAATAAAAATGGATGTACGATCCATTTGCGGTTTATGCTTTTATCGATTACTTCGATCGGATTACCCTGCTTGATCAATTTAACCGAGCTTTTAAACAGTCCGGTTTCCTCCCTTATTTCCGTATATGCCTGCTCGAGAGGCTCGTCCGTCTCCAGATAGCCGCTAACTCCCGCCCATGCCCGTCGGTATGTGCCGACTTTCTTACTGCGTCTCAGGATTAAAATCTGGTGGTCATGTTCCAAAAAGCAGGTCACCACGTGTTTTTCCTCAAGCTTTATATCGGACAGCTGATCAACACATTGCTGTAAATAATCTTTCAGTATTTTTAGCGCCTGCCTGGCAGCCTTCTCTTTTATCTGCTCTCTGTTTCCGGAGAAAATGAATTTGCGGCAGGTTGTATTATTTTGCGATGCCAGGCCCATATAAAACAGCCCGACGGGTTTGACCGGGGTGGCGCCGCCGGGGCCGGCAATGCCGGTGGTGGAAACACAGATATCTACGTTGAGCAGTTTGCGCCCACCCTCTGCCATTTCATGTGCGGTCTCGGAGCTTACAGCACCGTGCGTATTCAGCGTGCTTTCTTTTACACCCGCAACATTCATTTTTATTAAATTGCTGTATGATACCAGAGAACCCAGAAAATAGTCAGAGCTTCCGGCGATGTTGGTTATTTTATCGGCCACCCTTCCACCGGTAGCCGATTCTATGCTCCCGATGGTCAGAAATCTGCCTGTTTTTGCCTGATATTCTCTGATTATCAGGGCTATATCTGACTCTACCTTGCTCATCGGTGACCCCCTCTACAAGAAGTTGGCAAAATGCATTTTAACAGAAATCGGATTTTCTATATAGTAAATGCTTGCTGATATAATAAAGCGGTAATCATGGATAAAGATAAAATTACATTTCTGGGGACGGGTGGAGCGAGGTTTACCGTGGCCCGACAACTGCTGGCCAGCGGTGGAACATGGCTCAATCTGGGCGGCACGGAGATTTTAGTGGATCCCGGCCCCGGTTCACTGGTTTATGCCATAAAGCAGGGCTATGACCCGGCCAGGCTAAGCGGTATTATCCTTTCACATAAGCATCTGGATCATTCCGTTGATATCAATGTAATGATTGAGGCTATGACGAATGGCGGATGGAAACAAAGGGGTGTGGTATATGCTCCGGCCGATGCGTTCGAAGACGGAGCGGTTATTTTACCCTATGTGAGACGCTACCCGGAAAGGGTTGAACTGTTAGCTGAAGGAAATGAATACACCATCGGTGACATTAAATTCAGCACTCCCGTTAAGCACATCCATCAGGTTGAAACTTACGGCTTTAAATTTCAAACACCCAGGCATCAATTTTCCTGGATAACCGATACCAAGGTGTTCGATGCCCTTGCTTCCTATTATAAGTCCGACCTTCTCATTATAAACGTACTGTGTTATGAGCACCGTGTTCCGGTAGAACATCTTTCTCTGGCTGAGGCCAAGCAGATTATAAAGGAGATAAAGCCCCGTATGGCCATTTTAACGCACTTCGGTGTGCCGTTGTGGAAGGTAAAACCCTGGGAGATTGAAGATGCCATCAGCGATGAAATAGGGATCAGGGTGATTGCTGCCAGAGATGGGATGGTATTCGACCTCGATGAGATTGAAGAGAAGAGTTAACTACTGAAGGTTTTGTAAAATCAGGCTGGCCAGTTTGGGTGTAATACCTTTTATGGCGGTCAAATCTTCTACCGATGCATTGCGGATGTTTTTCACCGAGCCGAATTTTTTGATTAAAGCCCTCTTACGTGCCGGCCCTATACCGGGGATCGTGTCGATCTGAGATTCTGCAGTCTTTTTATCTCTCAGTTTGCGGTGATATGTAATGGCAAAGCGGTGGGCCTCGTCTCTGATATGCTGCAGCAGATGGAGTTCGTCCGACGTTTTATCAAGGCGAACCGGTTTCGTTTTTTCGGGTAAATAAATGTCCTCATATTCTTTGGCAATGCTGATAAGGGGTATGTCGGTTACACCGCTTTCCTTCAGGGCCGCACTCGCAGAGCTGAGCTGTCCCTTCCCACCGTCGATGACGACAAGATCCGGAACAGGCCATGTTTGGTCGGAATCTGTATGCCCTTTAAACCGCCTGTAAATGATTTCCTTTATCATGGCATAATCGTCTGGATGGGTGATGGTTTTAATTTTAAAGCGACGGTAATGCTGTGGCCGGGGGATGCCGTTTTCAAATACGACCATGCTGCCAACTGCAAGTGTTCCCTGGATATTTGATATGTCGTAACCTTCTATCCTGTAGGGTATCTTCGGCAAACCCAGCCTTTTTTGCAGATTGGTCAGAACTACGGTATTTTCCGGTCTGCCGGCCGTTTTTGCCTGATAAAAGCCGAGCTGGTGTACGGCATTTGCGGCTGTCATATCCAGCAAACGCCGTCCGACTCCCTTAACCGGTACCCTCAATTTAACTGACGCACCCCTTTTAGCCCTCAACCAGTCTTCAATCAGCTGTGTCTCGTTCAACGGGTGCTGGATCAGTATCGTTTCCGGTATGTAATCGGTTGAAGAATAGAATAGCTTGATGAACTGCTCGATAATATCAGCGTCTTTTTCGTGTCGTATGTGTTCGATAATGAAGTGCTCATCCACTGCTATTCTTGAATCTTTAATTGAAAAAAACTTGATGCAGGCGACGTCGCTGTTTCTGGCCAAACCAATTACGTCCACCTCTCCACGGATATTAAATGGGATTTTATGGCTTGCTATTACAGACTCGATAGATTGAATTTGGTCCCGCAGGATTGCCGCCCTTTCAAATTCCATCCTGTTCGAAGCATCTTTCATATTTATTTTTAACTGCCGTAGAACCTGGTCTTCACGTCCTTCGAGAAATGCTATAGCTTTCCTGACCGCATCCTGATACTGCTCCCATTTGATAGCGCCGATACAGGGCCCGCTGCATCGGTGAATGTGATATTTTAAACAGGGCCGGGCCTCGTTGCCCGTTATGTTCTTTGTACATGTGCGCAGGAGGAAGATATTTTTTACCAGCTCTACAGTCTGACGTGCGGACCATGCACTGGGGATGCGGCCGATGTATCTGGCGCCGTCATTATAGCGTTTGCGTGAAATGCTGATGGAGGGCCATTCATTTTTGACATTCACCTTAATATATGGGAAGCTTTTATCGTCCTTTAAAAGTATGTTATAGTGGGGACGGTACTTCTTGATTTGCTGGCACTCAAGTACGAGGGCTGCGATTTCTGATTCGGTGATGATGAAGTCGATTTTACTTACATTTTTTGCAAGTTGTGAGATTTTTTCCGGGAGGTTTGCGACCTGTTTGAAATAACTTTTGACCCGATTACGGAGATTTGAAGCTTTGCCCACATAGAGTACCTCTCCCGCACTGTTTTTAAACAGGTAGATCCCGGGCTGTGCGGGCAGTGAGTTTAAATATGATTCTAAATCGTCTTTAATCATGTGTATGAAGATTTTAGCATCGATAGATTACTATGACCAGATGATGATAAATAAAATATATTTCCTATTCGATAAAATCCGATTTATGTTAAAATAATAGGCGCTTGAAATGGTTGAAGATATAAGACTGTTTTTAAATTATCTTGCCAAAGAGAAGAAGTGTTCGAAAAACACGCTTGATGCATACAATAACGATTTAAGTCAGCTGGTGGAATACTTATCTTCTCTGCCCGATCAGGATGTTAATACATTTGATGCGAGGTTGCTTGATGAGGAGCGGATGAAGCTTTATATGCAGCATCTGAAAGAGAAAAATTATAAACTTTCAACGATAGCACGAAAGATTGCCGCGGCGCGCACGTTTTTGAGGTTTATGGCGGAACGTGGCAGGGTTAAAGAAAGTCTGACTGAACAGCTGGCGGCTCCCAGGATAAATAAACAAATGCCACGAGCACTATCCGTCCAGGATATCCGCCGTGTATTGGATGAAAGTGCCAGGCTGCCTACATCTGATGGCCGCCGCGATAGGGCAATGCTCGAGTTGCTGTATGCAACCGGTATGCTGGCCAGCGAGTTGATGGCACTCAATGTGGATGATTTTGATGCCGTTGCAGGTACAATAACCGTCAATAGCCAAAAAGAAAAGAAAAGGGTGATTAAGCTTGATAAACGGGTGAGCGGCATGATCAAAGAATATATTGAAGTTCACCGTATCAATCTTTTGTCTGACGAGAAACAAAAAGCGTTGTTCTTGAACCAGAGGGGGGATAGATTGACCAGACAGGGCTTCTGGCAAATTGTTCAGAACTACGCCGACCTGGCCGGATTGACGGTAAAAGTTACTCCCCGGGCAATCAGGCATAGCTACGCAGTGCATAAATTGAACGCGGGTGAGGATGTACATTTGGTTCAGGAGGTGCTCGGACATGCACATGTGTCCACTACCAAGGTATATAAACAGGGTTAGTTAATTCAGGGTATGTGATGACTTTATATGCATCGTACCTGTGTAGGAGAAAAAAGTGTCAAAAAAGTCGCGTAAAGCACGAACAAGAGTTAAAAGGTTGGCTACCAACCAGCAGAGCATAAATAAAACTGCTCAGAGCTCGATCCAGGTCGAGGAAAAAAGGCAGATCGCCAAACAAACACCGCCTGAAGCAGCACCTGCACCTAATATCCTGCAGGCAGGGCGATATGACTATGTAAAGCGCGATCTAATTAATATCGGTGTAGTAGTAACCGTACTTTTACTTATTCTCATCGTTCTTACGTTTGTACCCGGTCTGAAAACGTAAAAGGTGCATAAGCGGTGGACTTTGACAGAGCCCGTCAAATTCTGGTGGAGTCACTGGCTCGCGAAATCAAAGATAGACGGGTAATTGTAGCGTTTTCCAAAGTAAGACGGGAGCTTTTTGTACCACCGAATCAGGTACCATATGCCTATGATGATAGACCTCTAAGTATTGGCTACGGTCAGACTATTTCACAGCCTTATATAGTAGCTTTGATGACGGAGGCTCTGGAATTGAAGGACGATGACAGGGTGCTTGAAATCGGCACGGGCAGCGGCTATCAGGCGGCTATACTGGCAGAGATAGCTCGTGAAGTATATAGCGTTGAGAGAATTCCCCAGCTGGCGGAGTCGGCTGCTTCTCTTCTGGAACGGCTGGGTTATAAAAATATTCACATTAAAGTTGCAGGGGATGAACTGGGATGGCCTGAAAATGCTCCGTATGACGCCATCATAGTAACGGCAGCGGCCCCTTATCTTCACGAATCGCTAATTTCTCAACTTAAAATGGGCGGGAGGATGGTTATACCGATAGGTTCACGCTGGGAACAGGATTTGATAAAAGTCACGCGCTGTAAAACGGGTAATGAAATAGAGAATCTGGGTGGATGTCGTTTTGTACCTCTGGTGGGAAAGGATGCCTGGCAGGAATGAATATCAGAAATCAGTTGATTGTATGGTTTAAAATTCTACCGTCCAAAGAACTGATGTCGATTATAAATTTAAACGTAACCGCGCTTTTATCACGTGACAGCCTGTCAAGAAAAGCCCGTGATTTTTCTATTATGAGTCCGCTGAATCTATAAACAGGGAATTCAGGGGTAGTTAACGATTCGCACGCTTTGAAAATAATCTGATCATATTTATAGTACCTTTCCTGCAGGTACTTACGGGCGATTTCCATTGCCTTTTCCTGCGGGATGATTGCGCTGTTGGAGGATGTATTTTGCATTCTGCTGAATCTTTCAGTTTTTTATTTTCAAATAGAGAGAACCGACAGGACAGATGTTAACACAATTCAGGCAGGAATTGCATTCGGTTTCGGCAAGAGGCATGTCGGCAAAAGTACTTACCCTTGTATCGATTCCCCTGTAAGCAAAATCAAGAACGCCTGTTCCTTTTTCATGACATATATAAACACATTTACCGCAGAGTACGCACTTATTGCGGTCGAAGATAATGAGAGGATGGCTGTCGTCTATGGGATAATTCAGATTCAACTTCCTGTACGTTTTATTTTGCATTTTAAAGTGCTGATGGCGTGCTATTTCCTGCAGGGTACACCGTCTGTTTTTTATACAGTGTCCACAATCCAAGTGGTGTCGGCTGAGCAACAGGTCAAATGAAAACTGACGCAGCCTTTTTATTTTGGAGCTGTTGGTGGTTACTTTCATTCCATCGATTGTTTTTTCGGTGCATGCTGTTACCGGTGCAGGAACCCCATCGATCTCAACCAGACACAACCTGCAGGAAGCTGGTGAAATCGACATTTCTTTTAAACTGCAGATATTGGGGATGTAGATCCCGTTATCCAGCGCTATCCACAGCAGATTTGATCCTTCTTTGACACGCCATTCCCGATTATCGATGGTTATTGTACAGTACATGATGGCAGATAACGATATCAAAAATGAAAGGCGGATTACAAATTTGTAATCCGCCTTTCATATCAGAAGGCTTTTATTTGTAGATGTTTTCTACTATCTGGCCATCCAGGTTTCTCAATTGGATCAGCAGGGGCATTTGACCCAGGGCATGGGTTGAACAGGAAAGGCAGGGATCATAGCAGCGAATAGCCGCTTCGACCCTGTTTAATATCCCTTCAGTCACCCTGCCGTTTTTAATATAATCTTTGGCCACTTCGTAAACGGCGCGGTTCATAGCGGCGTTGTTGTTACCTGTAGCCACGATCAGGTTAACGCCGGTGATTTTACCTGTTTCATCTACCCAGTAGTGATGGATGAGCGTGCCACGTGGCGCCTCAACAACACCGACGCCCTGTTCATTGTAAGTAAGAGAATTGACCTGAATGTCGGTGGATGTAACGTCTTTGTCTTCCAGTATCTCCATGGTTCTCTCTATGGAATAAATAAGCTCGATGAGGCGGGCATAGTGGAAGTACATGGAGCCTTCGATGAAACCGAACTTGCTGATTTTTTTGAAATTCTTCAGTTCCTCATTGGCCAGTGGTGTTGTAATACCGGTGCAGACGTTGAGCCGACCGAGCGGACCTGCTCTGTAAATACCGCCCGGATACCCCAGATTCTTGTAGAACGGGAATTTCATATAAGACCAGTCTTCAACGTACTCGGCTATGATATCGAGATATCTGGTGGGGTCGAATTGATCTTCCAGAACAACACCTTTAGAGTCGATAAGCCTTAGATTGCCATCATAAAGCTCGAGGTTGTTGTCTTTATCGACCAGACCCATATAGGCTGAAGGAAATCTGGCAAAGCTATCCACGACCTTCTGATTTTTGTCAATGTAATCCTTGAGGATTTTCAATCCTGTTTTGGCGTCTGCCAGAGCCCAGTCGATTTGTTTAAGGAAATAGTCTCTATCTTCAGCGGAGAGAGCGGTTGTCATGCCGCCGGCGATAGCGGCGTTGGGGTGTACCTTTTTGCCGCCCAATTTTTTAATAATGGTCTGTCCCAGACTGCGGAGTTTCACGGCCTCGGTGGCAAGAGCGGGATTGGCATCGATAAGGCCGATAACATTTCTGGTTGCCGGGTTGGCATCGAAGCCGAAGAGCAGGTCGGGACTTGCCAGATGGAAGTAATGCAGTGCGTGAGATTGGATAAACTGGGCCATGTGCAGCAGCTCCCTCAAAAGTTTGGCCGGCCTGGTGATCTGTACGCCCAGTATGATATCGCAGGCTTTGGCAGATGCGAGCTGGTGGCTTACGGGGCATATCCCGCATATTCTGGGGGTAAGATTGGGCATTTCCCAGAAGACCTGTCCTTCGCAGAATTTCTCAAATCCGCGAAATTGTGTGTTATGAAAACGTGCCGATACAGCGTTACCGTTTTCATCCAGCTGTATGGTAACCTTTCCATGACCTTCTACTCTGGTGACAGGATTGATCTCGATAGTTCTACTTGCCATATTTCACCTCTTTAATCAAAGCGCATTATATTGCTGGGCAAAACCGGGAGTCTCCCTGCCAGCAATTCGGTAAGCCCGTACTTGATTGCCTCCGGCTCGGGAGGGCAACCGGGTATATAACAATCAACCTTTACTATTTGATTGGCAGGATATACCTTATCCAGAAGGGCAGGGACGCCCGGAGATGACGGTATTTTCCCTTTATAAGTGCTGGGCGTCTCTATGTAGGCGCGTTTTAAGACATCTTCTTTATCCAGGGTATTCCTCATAGCACAGACTCCGCCAAAACATGCACAGTCTCCCCAGGCCATGAGGACTTTACAGTTGTGTCTTAATGCCTCAAGCACTTCTTTTTCCTCCTCGTTGCCGACAGATCCCTCAACTATACCCACATCTACAGGTGTGAAGTCCTTGATATCCGTAATCGGGCTTCTATGAAATTCGACGAGTTTGGCAAGGTCTATAATGAACTCATCTATATCAAGGAATGACATGTGGCATCCTGAACATGATTCTAACCAGATGGTAGCAACTTTTACTTTCGCCATTTGTTAACTCCTTCAGGAACTTTATTTTTTCATATATCCGGCAAGCTCTTGGAGAGTATCAGTATCCGACTTTATCTGGCCGCTTACCTTAATCATGGGGGTAGTTGATTTCTTAATACCATCTATAGTTGTGTAGCTTCCCTTTGATTCAGTCCAGAGCCGGGATGGAAGAACTACATCAGCCAGTGCAGTGATTGGAGAAAGATAACTCGTTTGTACCGCAACAAATTCAGTTGCTTTCAGGCTCTCAGTCGATATTTGTGAATCCGCCGTATCATCTGTTAACAAGACGTAAATGCCCGCTGCTTTGCCTTTGACAAGGTCGGCATTAATCGAGCCTTTACTGTGGCATAAACCCGACTCCCATGCGCCGCGGCTGTTGCCGTACCGCTTCAATGAAATAGTTTTAGGCTCTTTATTGATTAGCGATGCCAGGTTTAGAATCATAGTTATTAAATCGGGGTCTTTATATTGCAGTATACCTTCACCATAGATGATAATTCCATTATTGCTTTCAGCCAAAATTTCGCCTGCTTTATATATGTCATGAACATCCAGGCCGAGTTCGCCGGCGGCCTTTTTGATATCGATATCTTTAAAATCGGCGGTTGATTTATTCTTATCTGCTGGTGTCCTGGCGGTGCCGTGTTCCAGGATCGATTTACCCAGTGCTTTAATTGCCAGTGCCTTTTTACCCTCGGGCGGTTTTAGCCATACCGATGCACGGAATGTGAAAGGATTGCGCAGCGGATCAATAATAATAAGGTTTGCTTTATTTTTAGATGCGGCACGCATTATGTAAGATCCGATAACCGGATGTGTCTTAATGGGATTAGCCCCAATGACAACAATGGTATCTGATGAGAGGATCTCTTCGAGTTTAGCTTCAATTTCTAATCCGGCTTTATCATTAAACTGGGCTATACCACGGCTTATAGTACGATAATCATCGCCATCAAGTACATCAACCATATTGCTCTTAAGCATTTTGTTCATCAGGTCAGCAAAAGCTTTAAGAGTCTCGTTACTGGCTTTGCCGGAAACAAGACCTGCCACAGTACCGCCTTTTCCAAAATTTCTGGCAATGGTTTCAAAAGCCTCTTCGTAAGAGCAACTTATCAGCTTTCCTTTTTTGTCTCTTTTCATGGGTGTTTTGACCCTTTCAGCGGGAGGATAAAGGATGCCGAACCGGCCCATTTCACATAGTAAACCGCGAGGTTTGCTCATATCCGGGCTTTCCACTTTTACCAGATTGTTATTTTTGACCAGGCCTTTAATGTCGCATCCTATGCCGCATATGGCACAAACGGACTCCACCGATGTACATTCAGATGATTTGCCTTTATAAGCACTGGCCTTGGAGAATATAGCTCCTGTCGGGCATGCCTGGAAGCAGCCGCCACACGAAATGCAGGAAGACTCGCCAAGTGGCTGATTGATATCTGCACATACATTGGTCTTCCAGCCCCGTTTGCCGAAATCGAGGACATGTGCACCTGCTAGTTCATCGCAGGTTCTGATACATCTGCCGCATAGTACACAGCGATTGTGATCCAGTACAATGAAAGGATGCGATGAGTCGGTGACTTTATCTGGCCACGAATACTGGTAACGGGCGTTGTCCATCTGGTATTTGTATGCCAGGCTCTGTAGTTCGCAATCGCTCGAAGCCACACAATAAGCGCAAAGGTGATTGCGCTCGGTAAAAAGTAGCTCAAGCACAAGCCGACGATATTTTTCCAGTTTTTCTGTATGGGTTCTTATAACCTGTCCATCTCTGGCTGGATAGGTACATGCGGGAACAAAATTTCTTTCCTTTTCGATTTCTACCAGGCACATCCTGCAGGCACCTACATCACTGAGCCCTTTGTAATGGCAGAGTGTGGGGACTTCGATTCCATTGGCCAGACATATATCCAGGACAGTATCTCCCTGCTTGCCTTTAACCTGTTTATTGTTGATAGTTAATGTAATTTCACTCATTTGCCTATTCTCCTATCCAATATCGCATCTCAGGCATCTGCTGCTTTCTTCTTTAGCTTCTTTGGCGGTATAATTCACAACCACTTCCTTAAACGAAGTCTTTCGGTCAATCAGTCGTATCTCCGCTATGCCGACTCTGGGATGTTCTGCTGTTTCTTCATCAGTGGGTGGAATATTGGGATATGTTATAGATTCTGCATCTTTCCTGTCGATCCTCGGACTCAGTTCCTGACCGTTAAGGTATCTTTTAATCGAAGAAGCTGCCCGTTGACCGGAAGCTATAGCTTCTATGACAGTTAATGGTCCGGTGAATGCATCGCCTCCGACGAAAAGCCCTTTATGGTCGGTTGCGAGCGTCCTTTTATCGGCAATGACTGTTCCGCCTTTGGCGATTTTGACATCGCCAAGTTTGATGGACATCGTATCCGGTCTCTGGCCGATGGCTTCGATAAGCATGTCGACTTCGATAGTGTATTCAGACCCGGGTATGGGATTAGGAGTACGTCTGCCGCTTTTATCAAATTCACCCAGCGCCATTTTTATGCACTCAATGGCTGAGACTTTACCGCCTTTACCGATAACTTTTACTGGTGCGGTCAATACATGAAGTCTGATGCCCTCTTCTTCAGCGGCTGCGATTTCTTCTTCCTCGGCCGGCATATCGGCTTTTTCACGTCGGTAGATGATATGTACTTCAGCGGCCCCCTTTCTGAGTGCAACTCTGGCTGCATCAATTGCGGAATTGCCTCCACCAACGACCGCAACCTTCTTGCCGATATTTATATATTTACCGAGGTTGATATTCCTGAGGAAGTCAATGGCATCGTATACACCTTCAAGTTCTTCTCCCGGAATACCCATCTTATCACCCCTGTGAGCACCGATAGCCATGAATACCGCTTTGTAACCTTCTTTGAAAAGTGCCTCAATATCTTTGACCGGCGTATTTAATTTAATTTCAATGCCGAGTTTCTTAATATTGTCTATTTCACGGTTGAGTATTTCTTTCGGCAGCCTATATTCGGGTATGCCTACTGCAAGCATGCCGCCTGCAACCGGGAGTGCTTCGAAAATGGTAACTTTGTATCCCTCAATCGCAAGATCCCATGCTGCGGATAGCCCTGCTGGTCCCGCACCGATGATGGCTACTTTCTCGTTTCTGGCTTCTTTTATCTCGGGCGTATAAGATAGGCCGTGCTCGTAGGCATAGTCGGCAGCATATCGCTTGAGATGCCTGATGGAGATCGGTTCGTCGACCTGTCCGCGACGACATTTCCTCTCGCAGGGGTGAGGGCAAACACGACCAACTGTCATGGGTAACGGTAAACGTTGCATGATAAGTTTATAGGCTTCGGCAGGTTTATCGTTCTTAATTAATGAAACGTAACCCGGTACGTCCAAACCTACCGGGCAGGTATGCTGACATGGAGCTCTGAAAAGCGCCTGGCAGAGTGCTGCAGGGCATTTTTTATCGATGATATGGGCCTCATATTCTTCTCTGAAATGTCTGATGGTAGAAATAGCCGGGTTCGGTGCCGTCTGACCAAGGCCGCAGATCGATGCCTTCTGAATGAGCTCGGCCAGTTCGCTTATCTTATCAAGATCTTCGAGGGAGCCTTTTCCACTGGTTATTTTATTCAATAAGGCAAGTAGCTTGGGAATGCCTGCACGACACGGCACACACTTGCCACATGACTCATCCCTGGTGAACTGAAGGAAAAATTTCGCCACATCAACCATGCAGCTATCTTCATCCATTACAACCAGACCACCTGAGCCCATTATCGCACCGAGAGCGGTGACGGACTCATAGTCTACCGGGACGTTGACATGCTCAATTGGTATAACACCCCCTGAAGGGCCACCCATTTGAGTTGCCTTATATTTCTTGCCTTTGGGTATACCGCCGCCTATGTCAAATACTATTTTACCGAGGCTTGTGCCCAGTGGAACTTCGACAAGTCCCACATTATTGACCTTGCCTACCAGACTGAATGACTTTGTGCCCTTGCTTTTCTCACTTCCGACAGAAGCAAACCAATCGGCGCCTTCTCTTATTATTCGCGGCACAATTGACCATGTTTCTACATTGTTGATGGCAGTTGGTTTGCCGAAGAGGCCTTTGTCAGACGGAAAAGGAGGTCTCTGACGGGGCATTCCACGTTTGCCTTCGATGGATATTAGTAGAGCTGTCTCTTCACCGCAAACAAAAGCGCCTGCTCCGGGGAATATATCAAGGTTAAATTCAAAGTCTGTACCCATGATATTTTTGCCGAGCAAACCATATTCACGTGCCTGAGCAATGGCAGCGCTGAGGGTTTCAATTGCCAGAGGATATTCAGCACGAATATAAGCAAAGCCCTGTTTTACATTACCTACAGCGTATGCGCCCAAAGCCATACCTTCAATAATTGAATGCGGGTTTCCTTCAAGTACAGCACGATTCATATAGGCGCCGGGATCTCCTTCATCCCCGTTGCAAACAAGATATTTCACAGTTCCGGGTGAATTCTTGAGGAAGGTCCACTTGGTTGCAGTGGGAAAACCCGCACCTCCTCTTCCTCTCAATCCTGCCTTTCTTACTTCTTCGAGAACATCCTCGGGCTTCATCTTAAATAGGGCCCTGGCAAGTGCTTCATATCCGCCCCGGGCGATATATTCTTCGATATTCCAGGGGTCGATTATGCCGTTGTTGTGGAGGATACGAAATTCTTGATCCGCCAAAAATTTGATTTTGAGCCGTTCGGGAACAGCCTCGCCGGTGGTTGGATCATGGTAGACAAGCCTCTCCACGATCTGGCCATTCATGATATGTTTTTCAAATATCTCCATTACATCATCAGGCTTAACTCTGACATAAAGGATGTCACCCGGATTTACGATAACGGTTGGGCCCATTTCACAGGGTCCCAGACAGCCGGTTCTGACCAGACTTACCCTGTTTCCCATATTATGTTTTTTCAATAATTCCTCAAACAGCTCGGTAACCTTATCACCGCCGGCTGCGGTACAACCCATTCCCCTGCATTGCTGGATACAAATTTCATGCGAAGGCTTAAAGTTGGCAAAGTTTTTATCATCGCGAATTTTTAATCTTGGTTCGACTGCTTTTTTCAGCCTAACTAAATCTTCCATAGAGGTTATTTTAGGCACTTCTTTTTACCTCCTAATTAATGGTACATATTCAGGATATCTTTTAACTGGTTGGGCTTAACTTTTCGGTGAATGTCATCGCCAATTGCAATTACCGGTGCGAGTCCACAACACCCCAGACACCGCACGGTCTCGAGAGAGAATTTGCCATCGGGCGTGATGCCTTCCGGTTCGAGCCCGTATTCTTTCTTAAGTGTGTCGAGGATATCCTGACCACCCTTTACATAGCAAGCTGTTCCGAGGCAGACCTGTATTACATGTCTACCTTTGGGTTGCATGGTGAAAAAGCTGTAGAAAGTAACTACGCCATGTAATTCAGCCAGTGGAATTTTAAGATCTCTTGAAATTGTTTTGAGAACGGTTGGGGGGAGATAACCGATAATACCCTGAGCCTGTTGTAAGACGCGGATGGGCGCACCGGCCTGGCCTCCAGTGTCATCGATGATACCCTGTATACGCTGGAAGGCTCTGCCAGCAAATCCCCTCCCTATATCGCTGGTGGATGTTGGAGCTGCTTTTTGTTTTGCCATAAATTACCCTCCTGACTGCTCAACATATATAGTAAAAAAGGGAATAAAGTCCGTTGACTTCATTCCCCTGAATTTGCCACATTTTTGCTCTCCTAACCGGGTTTGCATTCTATTCTCTTTATATTCCGATGTCAACGTTTTGCGGTTTTTTCAAGGGATTTTAATGAAATATCCAGACCTCTTCCAAAAAGTTTCAGTTTTACAGGTTCATTATTCCCGTATTTTTTGTAAACCCGGCATACCTCGCATATAGAAGTATCATAGCCGGTGCCGCCGTAATCATCGAGTTTGCAGTATGTTCCCTCTATCTGCCAGCATGGAAGAAACTGGTATTTTGATGCCGGGCATTCCTCGCGTATTATCGCCGGACAATGACACATCTCCCAGCACGGTGATTTTCCCGACCAGAAATTTACGCGCTCAGCTTCTGTTAGAGATGCTATTTGATTCAGTTTATCAACGATATCCTGTGAGATGGTATCACCCCGCTGTTTTTGTTCGGTATTATCTTATCTTTGCAAGATTGTTAAGTTAAAATGTAAATAAAAACGGATTAAATTTCATCCGCCTCAAAGCTTAATCGTTGTGTTTACTGTATATTGCATTATGCCATGGATGATGACAGTATTATTAACAATCATAATATCAATTTAATTTGAAATACTTAAGCATTTAAGCCTACACTACTATTAAAAATGCTTGAATAGTATATCTAATCTATATATAATCACAGCGCAGGGAGATGGAGAAATGGATAAGATAAAAATACTTTTAGCTGAAGATCATAAGGTTGTACGGGAAGGAACCAGAAAACTGCTTGAATCCCAGAATGATTTTGAGGTTATCGGCGAAGCAAGTGATGGTATAGAAGCCGTAGATCTGGCGAAAAAACTAAAGCCGGAACTGATAATTATGGATGTATCCATGCCCAGATTAAACGGTATTGAAGCAACCAAGCAGATAAAAGCTCTTTATCCGAATATAGCTGTTTTGGTATTAACCGGTTATGACGATGATGAATATGTGTTTGCATTGCTTGAGGCAGGCGCTGCAGGCTATCTGCTTAAGGAAGCCAGCGGCGAGGAATTGATCGATGCAATCAGACAGGTTATGACCGGGGAGCCGGTTTTACATCCTAAAATAATGAAAAAAGTACTGAACAGACTGAGAACACCGACAGAAGAGCAGCCAGCGCAATCGGTTGGAGAAGTTTTAAGTGATAGGGAGATGGAAGTTTTAAGATTGGCTGCGAAGGGTATGAGTAATATGGAAATAGCTGAGAGCCTTACTCTCAGCGTTAGAACTGTACAAACACATTTGCGGAGCATATTTAACAAATTGGGTGTAGGGTCTCGATCGGAAGCCATAGTGTATGGATTAAAAAAGGGCTGGTTAACACTGGAAGAGTTGCCTTAATGAATTTAAAAAAATCTCCATCCGATCAGTCCGCTATCGACACAATGCGGATTCCGTACAGGTTCTGGACGCGGATTCATTTCTGGGTAATTCTGACTTTATTTATAGCGGTAACTATTTTTCTTTATCGCGATATCATATGGCCGGGCTTCCAGTCAGGTTTTTTCCTTTTCAATCTCAGTCGTCATACCATTGAGCGGAATCTGTTTCTGCTTATAACGCTTTATACAGGTTTTGTATTTGGTCTATTACCGGTTCTTATTATGATTGCGGCCTCGCTGGTGGTAATGATACCACAGGCTATTTTCTACTCAAATAATATTAGTGATGCCATACTCGAAGTATTTCTGGTAACCACTGCCGGACTTGTTTTCTTCTACTGGATGAGGATAAAGGAATCTGATGACAGACGTTATAGGAGGGCGGTTGCCGCACTGGAAAATACACAGGGGCAGTTGCAGACCAGAATACGTGAGGCACGTGCCAATGCCAGAAGGCTGGCTACTCTGAATACGATCTCAAATGCATTGAGCCAGTACCTCGATCCAGCAAAAGTAATTGAGACAGCCGTTGAAATGGTGGGAGAGGTGATGGAGGTAGAAGTAATTCTAGTATATACAATTGACCCCAACGCGGGTGAACTGATTTTAACAGCTTACGAAGGCATATCAGCAGATTCGGCGGCAGAGTTAGATCATGTTAAGCTAGGAGAAGGATTTAACGGGCAGGTAGCGGCAACCGGCGAGGTGATGCTGGTGCCGGATGCTTCTAATGATCCACGGTTAACTAGGCCGGCGGTTATCAGGAATAAGATACATCCGATGTTAATTGTACCTATGAAATCTAAAGGTGAGGTAATAGGTACATTATGTGTGGGTATGAGAAGGCCCCGCACATTTTTACCCGATGAGATCGATCTTTTAAGCACGATTGCCGGACAAATTGCCTCTGCTTTGACAAATGCTCGCTTGTATGAAGAAGCGAAGGAAATTGCAGATCAATTATATAAATCTGCCAGAGATTACCGTAATCTCTTTGAAAATGCTCACGATGCTATCTGGTTTCATGATATCGACGGTAAAATACTGGCGGCTAATAAAGCGTCTCAGGAATTAACCGGTTACCCTACCGAAGAGTTTATCGGTCGTAATGTAAAAGAGTTTATGGACGAAGAGATGCTGACTCTGGCCCGGGAGGTAAGGAGGAAATTATTAAGCGGTGAGCCATTTACTCAGCCTTACGAACAGCATACGATTACCAAGGATGGTATCAGAAAAACTATAATGGTTACATCCAGCTTAATGATCATCGACGATAAACCAGTTGGTTTTCAGCATATTGCGCGTGATGTAACAGAAGAGCGCAGGATGCAAAACAATCTGCGCTATTATCTAAATCAGATTACACGTGCGCAGGAAGAAGAGCGAAAGCGAATTGCACGTGAATTGCATGACGATACTGCCCAGGCGTTATTTGCTATTTCACGGCAGATGGATAATTTCATCAGAGACAATTCACAACTTTCGTCCGAACAGGTAACTGCACTGCGGGAAATCAGACAAAGAATCGGCATAACCCTTCAGGGAATAAGAAGGTTCAGTCAAGATTTAAGGCCTTCAATAATTGACGATCTCGGATTATTACCCGCATTGAAATGGCTGGTAAAACAGAAATCTGAAGATACAGGTATGTCTATAACTTTAAATGTTATCGGTAAAGAGCAGCGTTTATTACCCGAAATGGAGCTGATACTATTCAGGATCACTCAGGAAGCACTTAATAATGTCGCCAAACACTCACAGGCCGATTCAGCCGAAGTTGTTATTGAGTTCATGCAAGATAACATTGTAGTTACCATCAGGGATAATGGAAAGGGATTTAAACTACCTGAGACGGTCGGCGACTTATCACACGCCGGCAAGCTCGGTCTTGTCGGGATGCAGGAGCGCGTAACGCTGCTGAACGGGAAACTTGAAATTAAATCGGAACCCGGGAAAGGAACGATTGTCCGCGTTATTGTACCTTTAAAGATATGATTGCTTAGACGCCCTTAGAGGCCATTCAAATAATCCGCCACTTCATCTTGAGCCAGAATTCTGGTAGATCTATCATTTAGCACAGTGTCGATCTCGTCCGGTAGATTATTTAACACAATGGCAATGGGCAACGAGGTATCCAGCTTTCTTATTTTGGCGAGTTCCTTGAGGTCTTCTCTACTGGGGAAATAAACCAGCACGGCTTTGGGCTCACTAACCAGAAATGTATGCATGAGATCTTCGGCATTTTCTGTTGTAAATACCTTATATCCCTTGCTTTCAAGACCCCCAATCACTCCGCGCTGATATTCACCATCTTTGCTAAAGATCAGTAAAGTACGTAAAAGCACGTTCATTCTGGCAATGATATGATCCAGTTTGGCCTCACCCTCCGCAGTGAATTTTTTTACATAGGGAATGCCATAGTACATGATTTCTATTAATTTATCTGTTTCCTTGAGGGTTCCTGCACCCATAGCAACAATAGGTTTTGCTTTCTTTATACATGCTTGCAAGATCTCTTCAATACCTCCGGGTAAATCAACATCTATAATGCAGGCATCAATATCCGATTGAGAAAGCTGTTTCAGAGCTATTTCTTTTGATTCTGCCGGATACAGCGCATAATCAGCATCAAGGAGTGCGCGCCCCAGCATACTCATGAAATTGGCATTGCTGTCCGCGATTAATATTTTAAATCCCATTATTAAATCAGCCTGTATTAATATAAAAAGAAATCGGTCAGCATCAGCTACAATTGCTATTTTACCTTTAAGAATGGGTTAAATTCAAGGTAATAATAGCAGAATGTAAAATGTTGATTATGTTATTCTATTGATATTGTATTTATTTCAGGAATGATTTATTATTTTGATATACTGTGATGAAGGTTGGCTGAGATTCTTCTCCTGTGTATCAATTGGATAACAACTTCAGATATGATAATAAAAAATTAGCGGAGGTAATAGAGTTGTTTAGAAGAAAAGGGCTTGTGCCAATCGTTGGAATTATGCTGACAATTTCCTTATTTATGTGGTCATGTGCACCCGCTGCAGCGCCGGCTGAGCCAAAACCGGTAACACCAGCACCCGCAACTCCCAGCGAACAGCCAAAAAGCAGTAGTCAACCGCAGACTCAGACACCCAATTTACCGCCTCCCCCGCCACCAATTACCACAACGCCGGGTGCTCAGGAAATTAAAACCTCTTTTGAAGCCATTACGTATACCAGTGATAAGTACGGCTTTTCTTTAAAATATCCCAAAAATTGGGTTAAAAAAGAGGCCACTGGTGATGTCGTATTATCAATCGCTTCCAGTCAGGATCAGACAGCTGATTCGGTAAATGTGAGTGTAATTAGCGAGGTAAATGATATAGCCGCCGCTGCTAAAAATGCAATTGATAACAGCGATGCTTTTAAACAATTTAACGTCAAGTCTAAAATTGAGAGTCAGAAAAACGTTATGCTGGCTGATGGTAAAACCACTGCTCAGGAAGTAATACTTTCGGCCAAAATAGTAATATATGATGTTTATCTATATTGCGTGGGTGTAAATGCAGGTGGTAAGACCATTCTGGTTATCGGCAATACGGTAGAAAGCAGCAGTAAAAATAAAGAGCTTCTTCAAGAAATTGCCAAGACGCTGACGATTAAATAGATTTGTTATGATAGCAAAATCGAGCCCTGCAGTCTGCAGGGCTCGATTTATTATGTTATTATGTGATTTAGGGTAGATTTCTAAATGTATCGGGGAGGTTTTGGGGTTTTATGGCAGAAAAGACAGAAAATGCATATCTTATAAAGCTGAAGGAAAAATATCCTGCTAAATTTGTGCCGGAAACACAGATATTCAAGAATATCCATCCGGGAAGCCGGATATTTATAAGCACGGCGTGCGCTGAACCGCAATATCTGGTTAATGCACTGGTCAATTATGTCGAATCCAATCCGAAGGCGTTTTTTGATGCCGAAGTATTGCATGTATGGACGCTGGGTGTGGCGGCATATACGCAGGAAAAATTCAAGTCTAATTTCAGACATAACTCATTCTTTATCGGCGATAATACACGCGATGCTGTAAATGAAGGCATGGCCGACTATACACCCATTTTTCTTTCACAGGTTCCTTCTCTTTTTCGCAATGGGATTATTCCTGTTGATGTGGCGCTTATTCAGACTTCGGTTCCCGACCGCCAGGGATATGTTAATCTGGGCGTAAGTGTAGATATTGTTAAGGAGGCTGTAGAGAGAGCACGGCTGGTAATCGCCCAGATGAATTCTTATATGCCTAGGGTTCACGGTGATGGGTTCATTCATGTTGATAGGCTTGATTATATTGTGCCTTATGATGAACCGTTGCTGGAATTTAATATACCTGTAGATGATGAAATTGCTCAGAGGATAGGAACCTATGTAGCCAAACTGGTGGAAGATGGCGATACAATTCAGGTCGGTTATGGTAGCCGCTTGAATGCGATATTGAGAAGTCTGAAAAATAAGAAAAATCTGGGTGTACATACCGAGCTATTGTCCGATGGCATTGTTGAGCTGATGAAGCTGGGCGTTATAGATAATTCGAAAAAGAAACAGGATCGCGGTAAAACTGTGGCTACCTTTTGTATGGGAAAGAGGGAAACTTACGATTACATCGATGATAATCCATCCATTGAATTTCGTACTATCGAATATACCAACGATCCGGTCGTTATATCACGGCAGGATAAAATCATAGCTATAAACAGCGCGCTGGAAATCGACCTGACCGGTCAGGCAACGGCCGAATCGATCGGGAAAACTTTCTATAGCGGCGTCGGGGGTCAGGCGGATTTTATGCGCGGGGCCATACTGTCATCCAGAGGTAAAACAATACTGACCATACAGTCTACCGCACGAGAAGATTCCGTATCCAGAATAGTGCCTTTCCTCAGCGAGGGTTGTGGCGTGACCATGATCAGGGGAGATATTCAATATGTGGTCTCGGAATACGGGATCGCCTATCTCCATGGTAAAAATATACGGGAGCGCGCTATGGAGCTTATAGCAATAGCCCATCCCAAATTCCGTCCATGGCTGATTGAAGAAGCTAAAAAATTGAATCTGATTTATAAAGATCAAGCTTTCGTACCTGGCAAGCGGGGAGAATATCCAGAGCAGTTAGAGACAAATAGAATCACCAGAAGCGGTTTACAGATAACTTTACGACCGGTCAAAATTAGCGACGAGCCTTTGATTAAAGACTTTTTTTATTCACTCTCAGATCAAAGCATGTATCGGAGGTTTATCTCAACCAGACGCGATATGCCGCATGAAAGATTGCAGGAGTTTGTCGTCATAGACTATACTCAGGAAATGGTAATACTGGCAACTGCTGGAAGCGAAGAAAGAGAAGAAGTAGTGGGTATAGGACAATATGGAATAGGCCAGGATACCCACAGCGCCGAAGTAGCATTTGCGGTGCGCGATAAGTATCAGAACAACGGAATAGGTACCGAGCTTTTAAACTATTTGATTTACCTTGGTAAAAGAAATGGATTATTGGCTTTTACAGCTGAAGTACTGTATGAGAATAGACCCATGTTATCGATTTTCGATAAGGCGGGATTTAAAATAACAAGCAGTGGTGGAGGGGTTTACTACCTTAAATTGAATTTATCGTAATAAAATTTCAGGAGGTATGAATAATGGATATATCATGGTGGCGTGATCTGGTAATAGTGATCTGGGGTATAGTAGCTACTATAGCAGTAGTTGTAGTTGCTATAGTTATGTTTCTTCTATATAGAAAAATAAGTACACTTATGGATTCGATGGATTATGTTATGGCTAAAACCAGTGATATCATCGACTATGCCGAGCAGGAAGTGCTTAAACCGGTGATTCAGCTTGGTACCATAGTAAAGGGTTTCGTAAGCGGTGCCAGCTTTTTCGCAAATTTATTCAAGAGGAAGGAGGAAAAGGATGAATAAGGATTCAGGTGCTGGATTTTTCACTGGTCTTATAGTGGGTGCCGTTATCGGGTTGGCAGTTGGCCTCTTATATGCTCCTCACAAAGGTGAGGAGACCCGCCGCGTTGTTAAAGAAAAAGTAACGGGTCTTAGAGATACTGCGGCACAGGCCGCAAGAAAAGCTGGAGAGAGAATAAAACAGAAAGTTCAATCGGGGGAGCAGGAGACTTAAACTCTGAAAGAGAACTTATTTTTGAGATTTGATCAATCTACCCAATAATAGCCGGTATGCTACTAAGGTGTAATACCATTGTCAGTTACTAATACCCAGTTCCAGAGAGTTTTATATATCTTAATCACACTGGCTATTTCAGCCATTCTGATATGGATATTTATTGCCTCCATGGCTGTTCTTATTCCATTTCTTGTGGGTATATTACTGGCTTATTTGCTTATGCCGTTAATCAACTGGCTTGAAAGTATATTGCCCTTAAAAGCCAGGTGGTATAAAGCGAAACGGATAATATCCATCATAATTATCTTCATAATTCTCGGCGGCCTGATAATTGCATTTATGATATATATGGGGACAGCTATTATCTCGGCTTCGTCAGTATTGCTTAATAAAGCACCGGAGTATATTACCAGAGGAATCGATGAAGCAACGAGATGGATGGACTTATTTAAAAGTAATATCCCGCGTGTAATTGAGATGCGCATCGAAGAAGCGCTTAATAAGTTCGGTCCATCTGCAGGCAAATTTGTTCAGGATTTTGTGATTGGCAGTATGGCCGTGATCCCGTCATCTATGCCAACTATTATCGGCTTTCTAACATTACCGTTTTTCCTTTTCTTTGTACTTTACGATTATGAGAAGTTCGGTAAATATATACATGAGGTATTGCCTGGCAGAGCGGCGCAGCATACAGAAAATATTACCGCTATCATCGGTAATGTGATGGGAAGATATATCCGGTCCCAAATAATCCTCGGTCTGATAGTAGGAGTGATGGTTTTCCTGGGGTTGTTGCTTTTGCAAGTTGACTATGCTCCCGCACTGGGTATGGTTACAGCGCTTACGCAATTTATACCTATTATCGGGCCGGTTGTATCAGGTCTGATTATTATGACCATTACCCTGGCGGTACAACCCGAAAAAGTTATCGGTGCGTTGATAGTATTTTTTATTGCCCAGATTATATTGAATACCGTGTTTTTAAACTGGGTGCAGGGAAGGTACATGCAGATACATCCGGCGGTTGTGATGGTGCTGTTAGTGGTGGGTGGTTATATAGCTGGTTTCTGGGGTATGATACTGGCGCTGCCTGTTTGTGCTACTGCATGGGAAGTACTTAAGTACGTACGCTCCGAAAGACAGGGAGAATCGATTTCAAAATCAGATCAAGCTTGACAGTGATTGATGGTTACTGTATCATTTCCGTTTGGTTGTAGTGTGCCTGTAGCAGGCATTTTTTATTATTGATAGCTTAACGATTTGCCGGTTAGAGTCTCAACGGATTGATTAACAGAATAACCATGGCCTATGCCAGTAAAAATAAAAGAAAAATCTAATAAGGAGGATTAATAGGCAAAATATGGCAGACAAACCGGAAGAAAAGAAAGCAACCATCACCTCTATGGCGGTTGAAACCAGGAAATTCCCTCCATCCAAAGAGTTCTCCAAAAATGCTTATATCAAAAGCATGGCGGAGTACAAGAAAATGTACAAGCGCTCGATAGAAGATATGGAGGGGTTCTGGGCGGAGCAGGCCGAACAGATCGACTGGTATAAAAAGTGGAACAAGGTACTGGTCGAAGATTTCAAGAACGCCAAACATGAGTGGTTTGTGGGAGGGAAACTAAACGTTTCCTATAATTGTCTCGATCGTCACCTCAAGACATGGCGCAAGAACAAAGCGGCCATCATTTGGGAGGGAGATATTGGGGATTCTAAGACTTATACTTATGAACAGCTATGGTACGAGGTAAACAAATTTGCCAATGTTTTGAAAAAGCACGGCATAAAGAAGGGTGACCGGGTGGCGATTTACCTGCCCATGATTCCCGAGTTGCCCATTGCCATGCTGGCATGTACCAGAATCGGTGCAATTCATTGTGTGGTATTCGGAGGTTTCAGCGCGGATGCGCTTAAGGACAGGATCCTAGATAGCGAAGCATCGATGCTTATCTGCACCGATGGTTACTATCGCGGTGGCAAAGTTGTCAACAGCAAATCAAATGCCGATCAGGCGCTACAGTCGACACCAAGTGTGAAAAAAGTCATCGTTGTAAGCAGGGCAAACAACAATGCACCATTAGTTGCCGGGCGCGACGTACTCTGGTCTGAAGAAATGGCTGCAGATGATGTGAAGAAACCATGCGAGCCTGAGGTAATGGATGCAGAAGACCCGCTGTTCATCCTTTACACCAGCGGCAGCACTGGCAAGCCCAAGGGTGTGCTGCACACTACCGCGGGTTATCTACTTTATGTGATGACGACCTTCAAATATATCTTCGATTACAAGGATGAAGATACATTCTGGTGCACGGCTGACATCGGTTGGGTCACCGGACATAGTTATATAGTCTACGGTCCGCTGGCTCAGGGAGCCACCAGTCTGATGTTTGAAGGCGTGCCCAACTATCCCAAGCCTGATAGATTCTGGGATATCGTGGAAAAATACAAGGTCAACATACTGTACACTGCTCCTACCGCTATCCGTGCTATCATGAAGGACGGCGACGACTGGGTAAAGAAACATGATCTCAGCTCCCTGCGCCTGCTGGGCACGGTCGGTGAACCGATTAACCCCGAAGCCTGGATGTGGTATTACACCGTTGTCGGTGGCAGCAGGTGTCCTATTGTGGATACGTGGTGGCAGACCGAGACGGGAGGAATACTGATTACACCTCTTCCCGGCGCATTTCCACTGAAACCGGGATCGGCCACACTGCCGTTCTTCGGTATCGCGGCTAAGGTTATCAGGGAGGATCGCACGCCGGCTGCTGTCAATGAAGGTGGTATTCTGGTCATCGAAAAACCATGGCCCGGACTGATGCGTAGGGTTTACGGAGACCCTGAGAGATTTAAGAACACCTATTTTGTACAAAACCCCGGTTTTTATACAACCGGTGATGGTGCTAGAGTTGATGAGGACGGATATTTCTGGCTGATGGGACGCATTGACGACGTTATCAATGTATCCGGCCACAGAATTGGCACTGCCGAGGTAGAAAGTGCGCTTGTTTCCCATCCGGCAGTGGCTGAAGCGGCTGTTGTAGGAATGCCGCATGATATCAAGGGACAGGGCATCTACGCCTACGTCACATTGAAAACTGGCCAGCAGAAATCTGAAGATCTCAAAAAGGAACTTATCGCCCATGTACGCAAGGAAATCGGGCCGATTGCGACACCGGATAAGATACAGTTTGCTGATGCACTTCCCAAGACGCGCAGTGGTAAGATTATGCGCAGGATTTTGACGAAGATTGCCGCAAATGACGTATCCAATCTGGGCGATACCAGCACACTGGCTGATCCATCGGTTGTAGATGAACTTGTCAAAAACAGACTCTAATTTAGAAGAAGAGGGAGGTGCCATTTTTGAACGGGACCTCCCTTTTTATTCTCATCGATTGGCATGAAATATTTAGAGGAGAACGACGATAATGGTTGATGATACAAGACTATTTGGCATGAAGGCTGAGGGCGGTCGATGGTTATTTGTTGTATTTGGTTTTATAATAAACATTTGCCTGGGAAGTGTTTATGCCTACAGCGTTTTTAAAAACCCTGTACAGAATATGTTTAAAGTCGGCTCTAC
>DAOTVU010000046.1:0-7126 GCA_034436215.1 Dehalococcoidia bacterium | reverse complement strand
AAATCTTATCCACCCTGCAGTGTCTTATTAGCTACAGATAAACTCTCATTTTCAACGAGTAACTGCGAGAAGAGCGACTTAACCTGCTCATCAATATAGCGATCCAATGTATAATACTTCTTTAAATACCATCCCCGGTTTGCCCATGCATTTGCCACAGCAACTATATTATGTGCTACGCATTTGCAATCATGCGGCTTAAATTCTCCAGCTGTAACTCCCCTATTAAGAAGCCCCTCAAAATAAGCGATTATCCGACTTTCGTTTTCATAGACAATTCTACGATCATTCAAACCCAAGGATAACATTATATGGTTTACAAAGTTATGAAAATCTCTATAATTTTCCACACCCTGAAAGTATATTTTTACTGATTCTGCCAGTTGTTGTGATGGTGAAAAATTACCCAATCCATTATTGAACTGTTCAAGCATCTGCTGAGTAAGATCGGTAGTAAAATTGATTATTAAATAAAGTATATCGTCCTTTGATCCTATATAATGATACAAGCCTCCAGTGCTCATGCCCAAAGCATTTGCCAATTCCCTTGTATTAATCCTGTTATACCCCTTCTGCACGATCAGCTCTGTAGCTTTTTTAACTATCTGATGACGCCTCTCTTTTACGAGATTTGTATCGCTGCTATATGTCCTTACTTTTCTCATTTTACAGAGCGAGCGTTCTGTCGCTGTCAATTTATTCTATCATACAAAACGTAAAATGAAAAATATATTGCAACTGCTAATTTTAGAATTAAAGTTTTTGCTGATTATTATCGCCCGATTAATTTATTGCCAGCATTTTATCAACAGCGGCTTTAGCTCTAATCCTGATGTCATCAGGGACTTTTACTTCAGGCTTCATACCCTCAAGCGCCCATAAAACATGCTCAAGCCTTATCTTTTTCATATTCGGGCAAATAGCATATTTGGATGCATGAATAAAATTTTTACGGGGATTTTCTTTTTTTAACCTGTAGACTATTTCCCGCTCCGTTCCAATAATAATATCGTTGAACTTTGTTTCCCTGGCAAAGCGCACCATGCCGCCTGTGCTTAAAACTTCATCTGCAACTGCTGTAACTTCCGGTCGGCATTCCGGATGAACAACCGCAACTGATCCCGGATATTCTTGTTTCTTATCCAAGATATCTTCCGGGCTGATTTTAACGTGTGTGGGACAGTACCCTGGCCAGAGAATAAGTTCACGTTTAAGCTTTGCTGCAACATAGCGACCAAGATACTGATCGGGTATAAAGATGATTTTTCGTTTATCCAAGCTTTTTACGACGCTCACGGCATTAGCTGAAGTGCAGCATATATCCGATTCAGCTTTCACTTCGGCTGAAGAATTTATATAGCATACAACTTGAGCATCCGGCACCTCTTGTTTTTTCTGAATTAACTGCTGCGCAGTTATCATATTCGCCATAGGGCATCCAGCATTGATTTCAGGTAACAGTACAGTTTTATCAGGACATAAAATCGAGGCAGTTTCAGCCATAAAATGGACACCGCAAAAAACAATCACTTCTGCATCCGTCAGTGATGCCTTGCGGCTCAATTCGAGTGAATCCCCAATAAAATCTGCAATATCCTGAATTTCAGGCCTCTGATAGTTGTGTACCAGTATAATCGCTTTGCGCTTCTTTTTTAATTTATCTATTTCATATACAACATCACCATTGTTCATATCAGATTTCATTTTTCTAACCTCAATTTGTCAAATGAGTCCTTTAAATCAATCCGTTACTTATAATATTACCGCATTTTCAAATTATTAACGATTGACGTCTTAAAATGGTACAATATGAAAAATTAAATTCATAGGGGAGTGGATTAAATGGCAAGAAAATATATTCTTGCAATTGATCAGGGTACAACAGGCAGTGGAGCAATTTTATTTAATTCCGAAGGCAACCCCGTCGCTGAAGCTGATAAAGAAACAAGACAGATTTACCCCCAACCTGGCTGGGTAGAACACGATCCTCAGGAAATATTTGATACCTCAATTGAGGTTGCGCGTCAGGTACTGATGAAATCGGGTATATCAGCAGGCGATGTGTCAGGGATAGGAATAACTAACCAGCGCGAAACCACCATCATATGGGATAAAAATACAGGAAAACCCGTATATAATGCCATTGTATGGCAGTGCCGACGTACAGCTGATATGATCGAAAAGCTAAAGAAGCAGGGTTTAGCTGATACGATACGTGCAAAAACTGGCCTTGTTCCTGATGCCTATTTCTCAGCAACCAAAATCCGCTGGATACTCGACCATATACCGGGGGGTCAACTGCGAGCAGAACGAGGAGAATTGCTTTTCGGCACTGTGGATTCATGGCTTGCATGGAAATTAAGCGGCGGTAGAGCTCATGTGACTGATTTTAGCAATGCTTCAAGGACAATGCTTTTCAATATCAATACTTTGCAATGGGACAGTGATCTCCTAGAATATTTTAATATACCTGCATGTATATTGCCTGCAGTAATACCATCCAGCAAGATTTTTGCCGAAACTGCATCTGAGATTTTCGATGGAGTTGGTATACCTTTGTGTGCAATAGCCGGTGATCAACAGGCAGCTCTATTCGGACAGGCGTGTTATGATCCGGGCATGGCAAAAAATACTTACGGGACAGGCTCATTTATATTAATCAACAGTGGTGAAAAACCATTGATTTCAAAGCATGGACTACTCACAAGCCTCGCGTGGGGTTTAGGTGGTAAAGTCTTCTACACTGTTGAAGGCAGTATATTCGTAACGGGCGCTGCTGTTCAATGGCTACGTGATGGACTGCATATAATTAAAACAGCCAGTGAAAGTGAAACACTAGCAAGGTCTGTGGAAGATAATGGTGGAGTATATTTTGTGCCCGCACTGGTGGGTTTGGGAGCTCCTCATTGGGACATGTATGCCAGAGGTATGATCATAGGTATTACCCGGGGAAGTAATGACGGCCATATTGCCAGAGCTACGCTTGAATCAATCGCCTACCAAGTACGAGATGTTATCGACGCAATGAAATCTGAGGCTGGCATTGAGATACCGGTCCTCAAAGTCGATGGTGGAGGAACAGCAAATAAGCTGCTTATGCAGTTTCAAGCTGATATACTGGGTATCCCCATAGAAGTTGCTGCTATTCCAGAAACCACAGCCTTGGGAGTAGCCTACCTGGCGGGATTGGCTACTTCATTATGGAAAAATCTACCCGAGCTCTCATCCATATGCAAGATATCTGCTACATATCAACCAACAATGTCAATTGATAAACGTGAATATCTGTACAATAATTGGAAGCGTGCTGTTCAAAAGGCAAAGGGTTGGATAATAAATTAACAGGAGTAGACGGATGAAAAGACAATTTGATTCGATATCATCCACGGACTTTGATGTCATAGTTATCGGCGGAGGTATAGTTGGAGCCGGAATAGCCCGCGATTCAACACTAAGAGGATTTAATACTCTTCTTGTCGAGAAACAGGACTTTGGATATGGGACCACGTCACGATCAACTAGATTAATACACGGCGGCCTAAGATACCTAAGGCAACTCGAATTTGGTTTGGTGCGCCAGGACCTGAGTGAACGAGAAGTGCTTCTACAGATCGCACCACATCTTGTTCATCCGCTCACTTTTCTAATTCCAATTCACAACACTTTTTTAAACATTACTATGGCTATAGGAGTAACTCTATATGATATTATGTCATATGATAAAACCCTTCCCAATCACGCTTATTTAAACAGAAAAAAAACACTCGAACAGGAACCGGGATTAAAAGTCAGAAATCTACAGGGATCGTATGTATACTATGATTGTCAGATACCTTTTCCCGAACGTCTTAATTTTGAGACAGCTTTATCAGCTGCAGAGAATGGTGCTACCATTTTAAATCATGCACGTGTGACCAAACTACTAATAGATGGAAACAGGATATTCGGAGTAGAAGTACGTGATGAATTAACTGGAGTCACTGCCCAGGCAAAAGGCAAACTAATTGTAAATGCTGCCGGTCACTGGGTAGACCAGATCAAAGATATGGCATTACCCAGATCCAAGCCATATTTACTCAGAACTAAAGGAATTCACATCGTCATTCCTAAAGTCTCAAACAATGCACTTGTTTTATTTTCACCTACCGATAATAGATTGTTTTTTGTTGTTCCCTGGGAAGGATTTTCGCTTGTCGGGACCACCGATACGGTATATAACGACAATCTTGATGAGGTATATGCTACAAATGAAGAAGTAGAATATCTGCTTGATGGATTGCATCTGGCATATCCGGACGTAAATATCAACGATGTTTATTATACTATGGCCGGCCTGCGTTCACTTGCCTTAAAACCAGGGAAGAGTGCTTCGGATACCTCTCGCAGCCATCGCCTTATTGATCATAATAAACTGAATGGCCTTGAAGGTATGATCACTGTTCTGGGCGGTAAAATAACCGCTTACAGAGCGGTTGCCAGAGATGCTACTGACCTGATATGCGAAAAGCTAGGCAAAAAAGCCCGCTGCACAACGGCAGAACATGGCCTTCCGGGATCACCGGCTATGAACAAAGAAGAAATTAACTGGCTGGCACAAAAAGAATGCCTCACAGATGATATTGTACATAATTTGGCTGATATCTATGGTTCACGGTGCAGAAATGTACTGGAACTAACAAAATTTGATGAACGCGGTAAACAATTAATAAGTTCTTCAGGCCATGATATCATTGCTCAAATCTGGTACTCGGTAAAAGAAGAATGTTGCATGACTTTAAATGATTTTATGTGGAGACGAAGTGGGATAGCTTTTAGAAAAGACCAGGGATTGGACGCGGTAAATACGGTAGCAGAGGAAATGAAAAAACTTCTAAATTGGAACGAGCGTGAACTAGAAAAACAAATAGATGAATTTCATGCAGCTGTGGAGCTCGGGCAAAGGTTTAAAAATAAATAAACAATAAGAGGTCAGTCATTTTTAATTCTTGAGGGTGGGTTTGTGATTAATAATATCGGGCAATTCCTGGATATCAATGTTTGGAGATATGGCGAATATAAACAACTTATTTATTTAGCAGCAAATACGGAGAAAAGCTTTACAAACAGCGAGATTCTTGATAATGCACGGGCTCTGGCTACCGGTCTAAAGACACTCGGAATTAAAAAAGGCGATATAGTCGCCACAGTTCTAAGCAATGTTCCCGAAGTACCGGAAATAATTAATGCTACATTGCGAATTGGAGCTGTATACTTGCCTGTAGTATTTATGCTAACGCCTGAAGAGATGAGCTATGTAATAGACGACTCCAACTGTAAAATAATAATCACCGAAGAAAAATTACTGGAAAAGGTAACTGAGGCATACTCAAAAGCAGGTAAAACCGTTCCTATTGCTGTAATTAGTAAAGATACCCATAAGGGAATTATTGATTATCGTGATCTGAAAGAGATATGTGATGAACGTGGTAACCTGGTTGATACAGCACGCGACGACCTGGCTTTTTTAATATATGTTCCAGGTGCGGGTGGTTATCCTAAAGGTGTTAAATTATCCCATTACAATATGTACTGTCAGATGAAATCCTGCATATCATTGTGGGAGATCGATAAGGGTGAGTCCGTTTTAACTACAATGCCATTAAACACCATATACGGGATTATAAGCTGTATTGAGGGTTATATTGCAGGTTTTGTGAATATTCTCATGCCACCCTTTGACCCCCGTCTCGTACTCGATGCAGTTCGTAAATTCAGGGTAAAAGTTCTTCCTGTGGTTCCAACTATGCTGAATTTCATGTTACTGGTGTGGGATCCTGTTATTGATGATCTTTCATCCCTTGATTTTCTGATATGCTCCGGTGCTCCTCTTCCACTTGATATATTAAAGAAAGCCCGGGAGACTTTTGAAATTGATATTACACAAGCATATGGTTGTACTGAAGCAGGTGGAGCCATATCTATGCAACGCCGCGATTGGCCGCATAAAGATGGAAGTACCGGCTTTCCAATACCGGGAATTTCCGTAAAAATAGTTGATGATAACGGACTTGAGGTAGGCAGATGCACAGAGGGAGAAATTATCTGTAAAGGCCCGATGATTTCTTCTGGATATTTGAATAGATCCAAAGAAACATTGTGTGCATTTAAAGATGGCTGGTTTTATACCGGTGATATTGGGAGATTCGATAACGATGGTGAGTTATATATAACGGGTCGCAAGAAAGACATTATAATCAAAGGCGGAGAAAATATTGATCCAGCTGTTTCGGAAAATTGGTTAAATCAACATCCTGCTGTGATGGAATGCTCTGTATTCGGCATAGACGACGATAAGTACGGTGAAGAAATTGCGGCGGCAGTAGTATTGAAACCCGGATATGACATCACTGAAGAATCACTTCAACAATTTTTAAAAGAGCATGTCCACCATTATGTTTCGCCCAAAAAGATTATATTCCTGCAATCTCTGCCCAAGACTTCTACAGGCAGAGTTCGAAAAAATGAATTAAAAAAGTTGATTGACTATCAATCGAAATAGAATTTGAAAAATTAAATGATATTTTTAAACCTATTACATAGGACTACTGTTATTTACTATTTATTTTAGGTATTATTTATATAACGATATATGGAGGTAAATGTAATGAAATTTAAGGTGCTGGCACTTGTCACACTTTTGTCAATTGCTTTTGCCATTATTCCCCAAAACATTACCTATGCAGCAAGTTTAAACATCTACACAGGTGTTGTAGGAACGGATGTGACTGTAACCGGGTTAAATGCCGGTTATACGTTTACAATTAAATGGGATGGAACTGCAATCAAAAGTGGTGAAGTGGGCAGTGGCGGTTATGTTTCTTTTACTGTACCTGAATCAACGGGTGGAACTCATACAATAATCGTTGAATGTCCAAGCGGTACAAGTGTATCCTCGTTCACATTCACAGTCTTACCCTCCATATCAATCGATCCTGCAAGTGGTGTTGTAGGTACTACCATCACAATTACCGGCCACGGTTTTGCTGCCAGTGAATCAAATATTGCTGTAACTGTTGATAACTCAATTGTGCAATCAGGCATAACGGCAAGCAGCGTTGGTTACTGGAGTACAACTTTTTCTGCTCCC
>DAOTVU010000045.1:0-18900 GCA_034436215.1 Dehalococcoidia bacterium | reverse complement strand
AGAGTGGGCATATTGCTGATTCTGCCGCTGGTCACTCTGGTGCTCCAGTGGACCAAGGAATGGCACAATTTGATGTATTACAACATCCATCTGATCATCGACGGACCGTTTCTGCTGGTGGAAAAAGAATACGGCGTGTGGTTCTGGGTCAGCATGCTGTACAACTACATCCTCATTTTAATCGCCCTTGCCATGCTTGTTTCCCGCCTGTTCCGCAGGCCGCGGTTACTGGCCGAGCAGACGGTCTATCTGATAATAGCCGTTATCGTGCCGCTGATGGCCAATGTGGGCTACGTTTTTCATCTCCTGCCATTTCCCCATGCCGACTGGACGCCCTGCGGCTTTGCCATCAGCGGTCTGGCGCTTACGCTGGCTTTAACCCGCCACCGTCTGCTGGACATCCTGCCGATAGCACGGGAAAGGGCCATCGAGATGATGCAGGATGGATTTCTGGTTATCGACAGCAAACACCGTATAATCGATTGCAATGCTGCTATGCGGGAAATACTGAATATGGGTACGGATGATATACTGGGCCGCCCGATGCCGGATAGATTGCGGCAGCAGCTCTGCCGTGACCAGAACCTGAATGAATGTACCGAGTTTAAAACGGATATCACGCTGGATGTGAACTCGGTACCGCGCCATTTCAATGTCAATGCAACCGCGATTCTGGAAAGGCACCATCAAACACCCGGGTATGTTCTGATCTTCCACGACTTTACCGAGAGGAAATTGATGGAGGAAGCCGTCAAACAGATCGCATACTACGACCCCCTTACCGGCCTGCCCAATAGAAACCTGTTCAACGACCGTGCCGAATTGGCCCTGGAAGAGGCCAGACGCTTTAACCGGAAGATGGGACTGCTCATAATCGATCTCGATAAATTTAAAGATATCAACGACACCTACGGACATGACGTCGGTGATATGGTTTTGCAGGACACGGCCATCCGCCTGTCCGGTGCCGTGCGCAAGATCGACACGGTATCCAGATTGGGAGGAGACGAATTTATAGTTCTTCTGCCCGAGATATCCGGCGACGACACCGTCCGGGCGGTAGCCGACAGGATCATGAGCGTCATGGAACGCAGCTTTAACTGCAAAGGACAGGACCGCCACGTCACCACCAGCATCGGCGCTGCCATCTACCCCGACGATGCCGATGACCTCGTTTCATTGATTAAATATGCTGATACGGCCATGTACAGCGTCAAACAACGCGGCCGCAACGGCTTTGCCAGATACAAAGCCGGCATGGAAATTACATATAATACCCGACCACAGACCGAGAGCAACAGCTAATTGCCCTTATTGAAAAGCTGTTTCTGACACGGAAGCACGAAATCCGGCGGCTGTCTATCTGCTCTGCTGAATTGAATCCAGCGCCTTCTGCCAGGAATCCACCACCGCAAACGGCGTGTTTTTGTTGAAAGCAATGAACAGGTCCAGCTTATGGACAAAGACGACAGGCTCAAGATCATCCGCACTGACACCGGCTTTCTTAGCCACCAGCTCCAGGTCGGCATTTGAACCGAGCCACAGGTCCACTTCGCCGGCTACCAGTTTCTTCAAACCATCCACTGTGGTCGGTGTATATTCGAAGTTGATAAATCCCTGCTCTGCCAGTCTGATCTGCCCGGCCTCATCCTTAACCGCCGCTATCTTCCTGACACACCTGGCTTCCTCCAGACTGTTGACCTTTACACCCGACCCCTTCCTGGCATACAGCCAGTTTTCATATGATCCCACCGGTCCTACCCACATGAAAAGATGCTCCCTTTGCGGCAATCTGGCCATGGAATAGAGCGCGACATCCGGCTCTTTCTGGACAAGCTCATAGGCCTTATCCCAGGCCATCACCTCAATCGGTATATTTACGTCGAGTTTCTTCATGATGGCCTTAACAAGGGCGGTAGCCGTTCCGGTGAAGTTGCCCGTCCCATCCGTATAATTAAACGGCGGATATTCCTCTGAAATAACCCTTATTCCCGTTTCCCCGACCGGTTTCGAGCAGGCAATGCCGATAATCATGACAGATAGCAGGATTGAAAACAGCTTTTTCATAATATATTTACCCCTTCAAATATGGCAAATTTCCCGATAAGATTATACCGCATCACTTCATTTGACGATAGCCGAACGGCGTCACTGTATCCAGAGCTTCACAACCTGTTTGATTAAAGGCGGAAGTGATTCAACCTCGGCACGAACGCCATCAGCGGTAACTTCTTCCGACATCATACCGATCCGGGCATCAGTGTAAGTAGCATCGAATACAATGCATTTGGGTGCACCCGCTTCATTGGACCAAGTTTCCCAGCGCGGCAGGTCACCTCCGCCGGCGTCGGGGTCACCGGTACGGATGAACTGTGCGGCATAAGACATCATGGCTTTCTGCAGTGCCTGGCGTCCAACCTTATTCTGTTCGGTGAAAGCGTAGCCGAAGGTATCCCTGGACCATCCGAAGAAAAAGGGAATCTCGGTAGCATGACCGGCACCGATGATAAAATCATAGGGAGTCGGCCCTGAGCCCACACCACCCCACTTAAAGAAATAAACCCAGACGTTATCCTGCTGGGTTTTCAGCTGCCTCGCAACAGAGTCCACGCTGCTGGCTTTCCAGTAGCGACTCCCGTAGTAGCCGCAGGCTTCGTAAAGATCCCTATCGAACTGGCCGGCCAATACGTCATCCAGCTTCAGCCGGCCATCTAGTACAGCATACAGGTCCGACCATCTGTGTCCGCTTGAGGTGGGTATGACAGCGCCCAGCAAAGGCTGGAAGGGCTTGAGCTCATATTCATTACTTCCAATTATAACGGGAACACGGTTATACCTCCCCGATGCAATGACATTCAGCCACGAATCCGGCATTACCACCCCATCGATAAACGCCGGATGAAACCCGGCCGTCATCTTTTCAGCCGTTTCCGCCCTGATGATATCCTCCGCTTTTTTACTTCTCAGATAGCCGGCAGTTTCATTTTCGGTCATTCTTCTGCGGTATTCAGCCGCTTCTTCCCTGCTCCTGACCTTTCCATCCGCCAGCAGGAGGTTTTCAATCATATTAGCCGCCTTCGCAATACCTTCTTCTACAGTAATCGGTCTCATTCCGGCGCTTTCACAGATAGCCCTGTGAAAAAGCCCGGCAGCCAGCGGTGAAACGAGCAGATCGAGCGTGTCATGTCCACCGGCCGATTCACCGGCGACAGTGATATTGTCCGGATCTCCGCCGAAGGCACCGATGTTTTCATGCACCCATTGTAAAGCCTTTATAATATCCAGCAGGCCAAAATTGCCCGATGCTTCCTCAGGCGTGACCCCGACCTTTAAAGCGGGATGGTTGAGCCATCCCAGAGCACCCAGCCTGTATTGAATGGTAACTACGATAAGATCGGACTTAATGGCCAGTGCACTGCCGTCATAGAGCTTCCCAGTGCCAAAGGTGTTGCCGCCGCCGTGAATCCAGAAATAGACGGGCAGTTTCTGCCGTTCGTTACGCGGACGCCATATATTTAAATACAGACAGTCCTCACTGCCCACGATACGTCCTGTAGGAACCCACATTTTGGACTGTTCTTTCTGTACCGCCACTTCATAAGCGTCGGTGGAATGCCTCACACCACTCCATCCCGCCGGGTCAGCCGGCGCACGCCATCTCATCTCACCCACCGGTGGACGTGCATATGGAATACCCTTCCATACCCAGCTATTCAGATAACCGGCTGCACCCGCAACCCTGCCCTGCCTGACTTCCACCGTTGTCGCAGCAGCGTTGCTGATACACCCCTCCACAACCTTAACCAGTGCCCTGAGCTTAGTGGCTTCGTCGCCGACGATGGCCTTCTCAATCATGCCTGTGACTTCATCCTGCAACAGCGAAGCAACACCGTCGTATGCACCTCTCTGAGCTTCCTCCATCGCCGCAGTGATATCATCCACCATCTTCTGCTTTTTCTCACCCCAGGATGCAGATTCTGCAAACGAGGATATTCCCAGCCCCTCCACCCGCGACTTCAGCATCACAAGCGCATCGTACAGGCCCAGGTTATCCCCTGTAGCCGGTATCGAATCCGTCCCGACAGATGTGCTGACCTGAAAGGAAGTTTGGGCTGTAGCCGGTTGACGGTTGGACGGTGCACAGCCGACCGGCAGGAAAATCAGGATAAGGCACAGCAGAGTTACAATCGATTTACGCATGCCATCCATTGTCATTCTCCTTAATAAGGCATTCGAAACACCTCATCGACCCGCTGGCGTCGTAAAAACCGCTCATTATTCCAGCAGTCTCTTGCCCAAGAAAGGGCCATGCCAGAAGTGGTACCATATCTGGCCGGTATAGCCATTGACGCTGAGCATGCCGTAGATACGGTTATCCTTCAGCACCTCCAGTGTATAGTAGCCATAAAACCGTTCCGCATCACCGGCCACCACACCCGACAGGTAACTGTCCAGATAGATCTGAGCGTTCTTTTTAGCCGTTTCCGGTGTAACCGTCATCGGTACCGAAGGTGTGAGGTTGCCCCACATCATGCCCGTCATCATCCCGTACTTGGCATTCCACATCATATTGGGGCCGGGCTCAGAATACATACTCCCGCTGTAGGGGTCGATAAGCGCTTCAAATGCATATACGCCCGAAGTTTTTTCCCTGAAAGCGACATAAAAATTATTGGTGAATTCCAGGATTTCAGTAGCCTGTAAATCGGGGTCTTTGTGACTGCGCAGGTAATCATTGACTATTTCAACCGCTTTATCCATCGTAATACGGGCGGTGCCCGCCTGTTCGTTGGTACCCGGAAACATCATGCCACCGCTTCCCATCATCCCGCCGGGGCCGGCTATCCCTCCATGGCCGATGATGCCGCCGGGCGCACCGGAAGCCGGCGGCAGCTCCGTTCTGGCCGAAGCACAGTTGCAGCCCGATATAAAAGCGGCGGTTATTATCAGCAGAAGTATTACATAAATCCGTAACCTCATCGGCGGCCTCCGCTGGTTTAATCTTGAGCCCACTGATTATAGCACCACCGGTATACAGAATGAAAAATAATCGAAATTAATTAATGTATAATCGGCCCCGGTACCGGTGCTTGATTTATACCTTACAGAAAGTTAATATTTGGCTACGGCAACTAACCATACATGGGAGGGCATGATGGAACAGAATTATCAGAAAATCGTTTCAGACCTTTTGCATCTTTGTGGTGTGTGGTCACACAGCGGCGAATATGCTGCCGGCGGCAGGATGACGGCCAGCCTTTTCCCCTATCCGCATTTGTTTTCTCCCATCAATGTCAACGGAATCAAAATAAAGAACCGCATTGTTATGGGGCCAATGGGCAATGTCGGCATGGCCGACGAGACCGGCAGACCCGGCAATAAAATGATACGGTACTTCGCCGAGCGGGCCCGAGGCGGAGTGGGCCTTATCACATCGGGGCTCGTGCTGGCCAGCAATGACGTTGAAGCTTCGGTTCTGGAGCCCGGTAACCTCAGCCTCCTGCCCCGGATCGACCGATCGCGCACCGTTTTCCCCGGCTGGAGGATACTTGCCGAGAACGTACATGCCTACGGCGCCCGATTTTTCATCCAGATCAGCCCCGGGCTTGGCCGTGTGGCATCACCCGAATGCCTGATAAAGAAATACAGATTGCCCGTCTCCGCATCCTGGAATCCCAATTTTTATATACCGTCGATTCCCTGCCGGCCGCTGAGGGACGACGAGTGCTGGAAGATAATCAGAAACGCCGGGCAGGCAGCCGCCGATGCCAGAGCACTGCTCATCGACGGAGTGTATCTGCACGGTCATGAAGGGTACCTGCTGGAGCAGATGGTCAATCCCGCCTTCAATCGACGTAAATTCGGACACTTTGCCGACTGGCAGGCATTCGGCATAGAGCTGATCAAGCACATCCGCCAGCGCACAGGTCCTGATTACCCCATAATGTACCGCATCGATCTCTCCCTTGCCCTCAACGAGACCTACGGCAGGCGCATGACCGAAGTTTCCTCATTGAAGAAATTCAGAAAAGAACGCACTGTGGAGATGACGCTCGAATATATGGTCAATCTGGTCAGAGCCGGTGTGGACATATTCGACGTCGATCTCGGCTGTTACGACAACTGGTGGCTACCGCATCCACCCGCATCAATGCCGCCGGGATGCTACCTGCCGGTTGCGGGGTTGGTTAAAGACTACCTCGCCGGGAAGAACATAAAATCAAATGCGGGACTGCCCGTGCCGGTGGTGGCGGTGGGAAAGCTCGGATATCCCGATTTAGCCGAACGCGCCCTGAAGGACGGTATGTGCGATATGGTCATGCTGGCACGGCCGCTTCTGGCCGACCCCGAATGGCCCAACAAGGCCTATGCCGGCAGGGTGGACGAAATCTGCCCGTGCATCGGCGACCAGGAGGCATGCCTGAATGAGTTTATCGAGGGCGGTCATCCCCAGTGTGCTGTGAATCCCCGCACCGGATTCGAGGATATAATATGCGCCACACCCGCACCGGTAAATTCCTCCAGAAAAATCGCCGTTATCGGCGCCGGTCCCGCAGGGATTCTCTGCGCCTGCACCGCCGCCGCCCGTGGACATCATGTTGATTTGTTCGAAAAAATGGACAGAGCAGGCGGTCAGCTTATCCCCGGATCGGTACCCCGATTTAAATATGATTTAGCCAACTACCTGGACTATCTGAGAAACTTGCTGGCTAAAACCGCAAAAGGCCATAAACTCCACATCCATTTTCAAACGGAGGTCACAGCCGAACTCCTTAAAAACGAGAATTACGATGCAGTGATAAACTGCACCGGAGGGAGGCCGGTAAAACCCGCGGTTAAAGGCGTAGATCTGCCGCACGTAGTCCAGGCCGTGGACCTGTTCCGCAATGTATCACTGGCGGAAAAGGCCAGAAAAGTGACCGTCATCGGCGGGGGCTCGGTGGGCTGCGAGGCGGGCTTTATGCTGGCCTGCGAGATGGGAAAACAGGTAGATATCGTGGAGATGCTTCCATACTTTATGAAAGGAGTCTGCACCGCCAACCGCGGCCATATGATACACTGCCTTGAGAAGTCAGGAGTAGTCCTGCATAACTGCACCACCCTCAGGGAAATCGCTGACGGCACCGTAAAAATCTCCAAAAACGTCTCACCAACGGTTCCTGATCCGTATAACACCTGGTCACCCATACTACCTGAAAACATCAAAAACCCGCTGGCTAAAACGATAAAAATCGATCTGAAGGACATAGATCTGGAAACGGATCTGGTGGTCCTGGCTATAGGGCTCAGGCCGGATGACGGCCTGTACACCACGTGCATAAGCGAACATATCGCACCGGAGATACGAAATATCGGGGATTCCTTTAAAGTGGGGCGCGTCTTCGAGGCAACCAGAGCCGGTTATGCGGTCGGCAGCACAGTTTAAACACCCTCAGCATACCCGGACAGCGCGCCGTAAGAAACCGTGAACTTCCCTATTTAGAACTGATCGTCATATCGCGGTGCACACTTATCATGTATTTAAGCACCGCTCTCAGAGTCTTCCAGTCAATGATAACGTGGATGATCGTCATTACCAGGGTAATGGCAGCAATCCAGAGGTGAACCTCCTTCCAGTCGCTTTTGGTCATATCGAATAGAAGAGGTATCTGGCCGGACCGTCGCCGTTCCGGTGCCAGCCATAAAATAAGCCCGGAAAATCCGACCAGAACCCAGGCTAAAAGCATTATGATGGCGACAACCGCCCGGATGTATATCTTCAGATTTACTTTTCTCTTCGATTCCGCCATTTCAGGGTACCCGTACAATTATAGTATAAAAGCCGGCGATCAACCATGGGCACATATTACAATATACATCCCGCCATTTTTGTGCGACAGCCCGGCTGATTATTTATGGTCGGTCACAACCGCATCAATACCATATTTTAAACGGTGCAGTGAGTTTTTCTACGGTTTATTTGCCATCAAACAAACGTCATCCATTGTCTTATGAGCAATTATGCTCTTGACAATAATTTATCAGGTATGTATCATATATTATATATCGATGCTCGATATATTGATGGTCTTTATAAATTAAAATTATGCAATTAGAAAGTCAGACATACTGGAAGTCATTAATCAACATGAGCCTGTCCAAATTTTTTATTCTGCAAACACTCTACAGAGGCCCCACACATGGTTATGCGCTTCTGGAAAAATTGCGACTGTTCACCCGGGGATGCTGCACACCGACCTATGCAACCATATATCCCATTCTTAATGAACTGGCAGATGGTGGTTACGCCTCGGTGAAACAGGAATCAACTGGGGACAGGCAACGAAAGGTTTATGAACTGACCGAAAAAGGGAAATCTGCCTATCACGAGGCTCTTGTAGTCTGGCGGGAAGTATTACCCTACCTGAATAATGTGGTCAATACAGAATCGGGATCAAAAGATTCGGCTAACCTGAACAAAAATAAAAGTGGAAAATCGGCATGTATAAAAACATAGACTTCATGATGGAGGCTGCTGCATACCACGTATCGCCCGGGGTTACTATTGCGACTTCCCCATCTGGTTAAAATAGATTAAAAATCAATTTTAATTCGTTTTCAGAATATAAAAATTTCCTGAAAGTAAAATCCGCAATCAAAATATAAGGGAGTTAGTGAAATGGAAAACAAGAATGACAGCCGAAATAAAAGCAAGAAAAGTTTTTTTAATGTGTTCAGAAGTGGTTGTTGTAACATAAAGATAGTCCCCAAAGAAGAATCTGACAAAGAAGCCGGCAATGGCGGATGCTGCGATATAGGGACTGTGGCCGGTGAGCAGGCATCGGCCAGGAACGACACCAAAAGTTAACAACAGCTTCTTAAAATAAAAGCCAAATGTCAGAATTAAATAATTTCACCACTGCTGGAATTTATTTCCTGCAGATAACCCTAGAATTAATTGCGCTTTTTATCGGAATTGCCTTCCTGGTGGGGATGATCCAGGAGTACGTACCCCAGGATAAAATTCAGCTTTCCCTTACCCGTGCACCAAAAGTCGTAGGCAATATTATCGGTGCCGGTTTCGGTGCTTTGACTCCCTTCTGCTCTTGTTCGACCATCCCCATCCTGGTTGGCCTTCTGGAAACGGGTGTGCCTTTCGGTATATGTATATCCTTCCTGGTAGCATCCCCTCTTTTGAATCCAATTATAGTCGGTCTGTTACTTGCTTTGCTCCACTGGAAAATCACTATTTTATATATAATATTCAATTTTATTGCAGCGGTTTTGGTAGGGTTGATCTTAGAACAGGTGGGATTTGCCAGGTCTGTTAAATCTGTAACCGTGATAGGGGGCCATAACGATTATCCTATTCCGGTTCCCTCAGAGAGTGCCGGTTTCTGGGCTAATCATGGTCCCCGCATCATGAGAGCACTTGGCTTTGCATGGACATTATTCAGGCAAATCGTCCCGTATCTGATAATAGGCGCCGCTATCGGTGCCATTATCTATGGCTTCATACCCCAGGATTTAGTCGTAACAGTTGCCGGGCCCGGCAATCCGCTGGCCGTGCCGATAGCCGCCATTGTTGGTGTCCCGCTGTATATCCGAGCGGAGACTATTATTCCCATCGGTGCGATCCTGATGGAAAAAGGCATGGGAGCTGGAGCGGTAGTAGCTTTAATAATAGGAGGCGCAGGCATGAGCATTCCGGAAATCAGTCTTCTATCCGCAATCTTTAAGAAGGACTTAGTAGCAGTCTTCATAGCCACCATATTCATGGCTGCGACACTGGCTGGCTTCCTGACCAACTTTTTAACAGCCATATCCTTCTAATCTGGCACAGTTTTACTGCATCCTACTGCGTTCCCTGCTATACACAAAGCGCAAAAATATATATACTTGAGCTGATTGATCGTTTTGGAGAAGCTGGCAAAATATGAGCGAATATAAATTTAAACAGCGCGATTTCGAGCATGCCTCAGTATTGTTCAGATTGGAAGATACGTTGAAAGGCATGCTGGGTGGGCCACTGTTATATAATCCCTATTTCAAAACATTCGGACTGAAAGGAGACGAGCGGGTGCTCGACTTTGGCTGTGGAGGTGGCGTCGCTTCCCGATGTCTTGCCAGTCTTCTCGATCACGGACACCTAACATGTGTCGATCCTTCATCTTTCTGGATAAGCAGAGCAAAGAAGAGATTGCAGAATTTCGACAATGTTGATTGCCTGCAGGGAGACATACGAGAGCTCAATATACCGGATTCTTCTTTTGATGTTATAACGATATTCCACGTTATTCATGACATATCTCCATCGGAGAGACCCCTTATTATTAAAGTGCTGGGATGTAAACTGAAAGAAGGCGGCCGGCTTTTTATCAGGGAGCGGATTGAAAAGACACACGGTATTCCGGTGGCAGAATTGCGGGCGCTTCTATCCCGGGCAGGTTTGAAGGAAATCGAGCACAGCAAAACCAGAACAGAATACATCGGTAGATATCATAAGATCGGCTGACATATAAAATTTAAAAACGTCTGTTTTATCCACACCGTCCTATTGAACGGGCAGGTCTGGCCGCATTTGCCGGTATCCAGCAGAATTCCAGCGGCCTTAAATCTTCATAAAATTGCCAAGGCTAAGTCTCCTTTTCTGCTGCCATGGCGATAGCCCAGTCCAGGTTCGGCTGATAATTGATGTTGAAGAAGGACAGGAGGTTGGGATCCAACCTCTGACATTCTTCCCGTTCGATGTACCTAACCCGTACTTTACTGAGAAACAGAATAACCTGCAATCGTCCCTCGTCCAGCTGGCTCTTTATGCCGTCCAGACAGGCCTTTGAATATACGGCATGAAGCGGCTCCACGTATTCCATGCTTAATCTGGGGACCACCGCATCGAAGTCACGCGATAGCTCAACCATATATCCCAGCAGGTCGGTATTTAAAAAGGGCATATCGCAGGCGACCACAATATTATGCTGGCATGGGGAAGACATCAAACCGGTATATATACCGCCGAGGGGGCCGCTGTCGGGATAGATATCCACCAGCACTTCGGCATCCATATCTTTAAAAAGGCCGGACTGCTCGCGCGATGTTGCGATATAAATATATTTGCTCAGTTTTCTCAATTGCCGGATGACGCGCTCGATAAGTGTCTTACCGCCGATGATTTCTTTTGCCTTGCTTCTGCCAAGCCTCAAACCTTTTCCACCGGCCAGAATGATTGATGCTATTTCCATATTTCGGCTGACCCTTCAATTCCTATGGGGTGGCATTGTTTCCGGTCTTCAACCCGCCCCAGCAATTATACCACCTCCAGCAGCCCACGACCGATTTACACCCGATTCCACAGCTGATAAAATTAGGTATCTTTTAGAAGGTTTCTTTTAGATAGGTAATTTTATGGCACGAACTTACGGGCACTACTGTCCGGTGGCACATGCGCTTGAGGTGGTCGGTGACAGGTGGACACTGCTCATCGTCCGGGATCTACTCCGTCAGCCGCAACGTTTCACCGACCTGCTCCACTGCTCAGGCAACATCACGGCCAAATGGCTGACGCTCAGACTTCGCAAGCTGGAAAAAGCCGGTGTTGTCGAACGGAAGAAAGGACAGGACCGCCGCGAGGTATGGTACAGACTGACCCCTGCCGGCTATGACCTGCGTCCCGTGATCGATGCTCTGTGGTCCTGGGGGCTGCGGTATGCACTGAGGCCGCCGCTTCCCGGAGAGGTCGTCCGTCCGGATCGGGCGGTGGAGACCCTTACGACATCGCTGAACAGGAGCGGCAGAAAACTGGCACAGCCTGCGGCCTGGCTGCTGGATTTCACGCCCGGCGGTCCCTACATCCTATCTTTCGACGGTGAACGCTGGTCGGCCGCAGACGGCAGGGACGAAAACCACGATGTAAAGGTAACGGTATCACCCGAATCATGGGCGGCATTCCTTGCGGCCGGGCGAAAAGAGCGCGGTCGGCTGGCACGCAACCTGCGGATAGAAGGCGCACCCGGGCGCATCAGGGAGTTCCTGCACACACTGGGCGTTCGGGACGAAGCGGCAGAATGACACGGCGATAAAAACGGAGGTCATACAATGCAGATTAATAACATCCCGCCGGAAATCACCATTTGCGGCCGGACATATACCGAGTACATCGAGATGATAAAAGCCTTTCACGGACATATTGCGCCGGGCGTCGTTCTGGGCGGATTTATGGTGGACCTGGCCTATCGGAACCTTCCGCAGGGCGAGTTTTTTGATGCCATATCCGAGACCCGGGCGTGTCTTCCGGATGCCATTCAGCTTCTTACTCCCTGTACGGTAGGTAACGGATGGTTGAGGGTTATCGATCTCGGTCGGTTTGCCATGTCGTTATTTGAGAAATATTCGGGTAACGGCGTCAGGGTCTATGTTGACAGCCGGAAACTCAACGACTGGCCGTGGTTAAAGGTCTTCTTCTTCAAACTGAGGCCCAAGAAAGAGCAGGATTCCGGAGCTCTTTTCGCTGAGATAAAACAGGCCGGTACATCGATCTTCGGTGTTCAGAGGGTGGTGGTAGACCTGAACTCCGTCCAATCTCAACACATTGATAGCTTTAGCATCTGCCCCCTGTGCGGAGAAAGCTACCCTGAAAATAATGCAAAAATCTGTCTGGGCTGCCAGGGTAAAGCACCCTATTTACACAGCGAACTGTTCGATGTACACGGGGATCGGTAAAATATGCGACTGAAAAAGGAGGTGCCGGGCCATGACATGGAAGAAAACAGGCTGCGTGCTGTGCGGGAACCGCTGTGGACTTGAGGTGGAAATCGAGAACAACAGGATACTGAAATCCCGCGGCGACAGAGACTGCCCCCTCAGCCGGGGTTACATCTGCCGCAAGGGGGTGAACATTGCATATCACCAGCATAATGCCGACCGCATTCTCTATCCGCTCAAACGTGCGGGCGATGGGTTCGAAAGAATCACATGGGAGCAGGCCATCGGCGAGATCGGTAACGCGCTCAGAGAAATACTCCGGCAGCACGGCCCCCGTTCAATCGCCTCCCTGGCCGGAGGAGGCGAATTTTACTTCTCCAGCCTGCCTTTCTTTGTCCGCTTTGCCCGCATTCTCGGCACAAACTATCAGTATTCCTCCGCCAACCAGGAGTTTGCCGGCCGTTACTGGGCACACGGTCTGACCATGGGCAGCCAGGCACTGGAACTGGTACCCGACATCGAGCACAGCGACATGTTCATGGCTGTGGGCTGGAACGGCGTGAAAAGCAACCATTATCCCCGCGCCGCCAGCGTACTGCAGGAATTTGCCCGGGACCCCAACAGACTGCTGGTAGTCATCGACCCCAGACTCTCCGACACCGCCAGAATAGCCGACATACATCTGGCCCTGCGCCCGGGAACAGATGCCCTCCTGCTCAGAGCCATGATCGCCATCATCATCAAAGAGAACCTGTACAAACGCGATTATATAGATGCGCACACAGACGGCTTCAACGAGATACTGCCCTGGTTTGCTGATTTTGACGTTAAGGCCGCCCTTGAGACCTGCGCCCTTGACTGCGATACTGTTGTAAAGGTCTGCCGGGAGTTTGCCACACGCCGGTCCAGCCTGCGCGACGACCTGGGCATACTCATGGGCCGCCACAGTGCGCTCAATTCATATCTGCTGGTAGTACTGCTGGCAATATGCGGACGTATCGGCGTACAGGGCGGCAACTACCTGACCGGGGGTAAAAACTACTCAGACCCCAACGATCCCAGAACGTGGCGCACACAATCAACCGGTATCCCCGCCATCAACGGGATGTTCCCTCCCAATGTGATGCCGGAAGAGATACTGAGCGACCGGCCCGACCGATTGAGGGCTGTAATCGCACATGCGTCCAACCCCCTGCGCTCATATGCCGACACAACCATGTATGAAAAAGCCTTCAGCCGGCTCGACCTGCTGGTCGTCAGCGAAATAGCCATGACCGAAACGGCCCGGATGGCGCATTATGTCCTCCCCTCCCGCACGGTTTACGAGTCATGGGACTTCATACAGCAGGGCGATTTTACGCATGTTTACGGGCGTCTGCTGCCGCCCGTTCTGAAACCGGAAGGCGAGCAGAAGGAGGCTGGCGAAATATTCACCCTGCTGGCGGACTCAATGGGGCTGATACCGCCCGTACCGGACTCGCTGTACAGAGCCGCCGACGGCGGCGACCTCAGGCGGTACCGGGATGCGCTCATCGGTTACGCAATGGAAAACCCGGATAAAAGCCCGTATCTGCAGTTCATAGTTGCCATAACGCTGGGCAGGGCTATCGGCTCGGTACATCTTTCCGGCTTTATCGCCTCGCTCATGCAGAGGTCGAAGGCCGCCCAGGAGGAGGCCGCCCGTGCCGGCTTCGCCCCGGGCCCCGACCAGGGCCTGGAAATATATCGAGCCGCACTCGACCACCCCGAAGGCATCCTGATCGGAATACACGACCCCGATAAAAACCTGGGCAGGCTGGCCACCCCCAACGGTCGTTTCCGCCTGTACAATCGGGAGGTCGATGACTGGATCAGAGAAATAGAACCCTCTTCCGAAAAAAGGCGGCTCCGGACCGATGCCCGGTTCCCCCTGATTCTCATGGCGGGACGTCACATGGATATGAATTCCAATACGCAAATGCGTGACCCGGCGTGGAATAAAGGAAAACGGGCGTGCACGCTGGCCATGAATCCGTCCGATGCCGCGAAACTGGGGTTTACCGACGGACAGATGGTAAAAGTCATCACCGATGCCGGGGAAGAGACCATCGAAGTGGAAGTGACCGAAAGCGCCAGACAGGGCCAGGTCATCATCCCGCACGGATTCGGCCTGGTTTACAACGGAGTCAAATACGGCACCAACGTCAACCGGCTGACGAAGAATACGAACAGGGATCAGTTTGGTACGCCCATACACCGCTATGTCCCCTGCCGCATACAAGCACTCCCGGGTGAACAGTCGGGCAATATCGTCAAAAAAACTATGGAATAGCCATTAATGAGCAGCACAGGAGGAACGCCAGTGATACAAAGTACACACAACGAGCATAGCAATTTACCGCCTTCAGTCCATTTGATCATCGTGATTCTGGTCTTCGGTTCTATGTGGGGACTGTCCGAAGTCGTACTGGGTGGATGGCTGACTGCCGCCCGGTTTACCTACAAGGCCGGCCTGCTGACCGGAATCGGAATGGGGCTAATGGGAATGGCGCTGGTCATCTGTAAGAAACCGCCTGCCCTGATTGGGATGGGGCTGGTTACGGCGCTGGTCAAACTGCTGGCCGTGCCCATCCTCCATATATCGGTCACATGCATGGCAAACTCGTGTCTGGCAGTGTTTATAGAGGCACTGGCCATCAGCCTTGTGACCTTCCTGCTGATGGGCGGAGTACACAGGAGCGTCCACATACGCATGGCGGCTGGAGCTGCAGCCGGCATAACGGCGGCGGTTGGTTTTTACTTCATCGGCATGCGGGTGGCACCCTGCACCTATCTGTTATCATTTACGCCGGCAGGCTTTCTGATTACCGAAGGCCTCATCTGGTCGGCCTTTTCCGCCGTTCTGTTCCCGCTGGGTTACTTGGCCGGCATCGGGCTTGAAGAAAAGGTCATTCCCCTGCTGACACGAAAAATACCGCTGTACTACGCCACCGCATCGGCCGTTGTGGTCATCTGCTGGGGAGTCAGCGCCATAGCCATCAGCTCGGGGCTTTAATCGGGACAATGCACATTATCCTTACCGGCAAAACGGGAATCGGCAAAACTACAGTCTGTGAAAAAGTTATAGCGATGGCCGAACACCACGGACACAGCTGTGGCGGCTTCCTAACCGCTAAATGCGAACGGGGCATCATCATAACGGACATACGTACCGGAGAAAAGAAACCCCTGGCGGGCCTGACTGATATATATGGGGGCCCCCGAACGTGGAGATACTTCTTCAACCCGGAAGGAATCGAGTTCGGCAACCGTGCACTGAGCGGTGGCGTTACTTCGGAAATCCTTTTTGTGGATGAAATCGGCCATCTCGAGCTCAGAGGGGAAGGCTTCGCCGGGGCGATAGAAATGGTGGGTACCGAAAGCGTCAGGAACTCCATTGTAGTTATACGCAAAAAACTTCTGCCGGAATTTTTACCCCGCCTCTGCCGGGGTATCACGGTAATCGAAACCACCCGCAGCAATCGCGATACGCTGCCGCAGAAGATATACAACCTACTGCATTTAAGTAATGCCGCCATACATCCGAACTATGACCGCACGTCTGCCGGGTAATTGCTGACCCTGCACATATATGATGGGTATTCTTCAGTTATTGAGAATACGTGCTCATGGTTTATAATGTTACAGGCATATCGAATTCATATGCTTTCAAGGTGTGTGCATTTAAAAGTATTATGAACGGGGAAAATGTAACGGCACAAGCGCCCATAGTCAGGATTGGATTATATTCTCTTACCATAAACCTGGTTTTAGTGGCCGTAAAGCTAATCCTATCGATAATTACCGGAAGCCTGGCACTGAAGGCTGACGCCGTTCACTCACTCGTTGATGTATTTGCCTCGATAGCATTGATAATCGGACTGGTTATTTCCAGGCGAAAGAGCCGCAATTTTCCCTTCGGCCTGTACAAACTGGAGAACCTGGTTTCTATTATAATCTCGCTGCTGCTTTTTTTAACCGCCTATGAAATATTGATGGAGGCTATCAACGGTAAGACAGCGGCAGGGACCTACAATCCCTGGATTCTTATTGCGGTCGCCGCTCTAATACTCATTCCATTCTTCTTCGGCCGTTACGAGCTAAATATGGGAAAGAAGTACAACTCGCCCAGTTTAATAGCTGATGGCAGCCAGTTTAGAGCGGATGTACTGGGATCCTCCATCGTTTTTGCTGGTCTTCTGGGGCAGCTTTTTGGTTTTCCGCTGGACAGGATTGCGGCGGCAATTGTAGCCCTGTTCATCGCCTATGCGGCATGGGGACTGCTGGTTCCCAGTACGCGGGTTTTGCTTGATGCATCGGTAAGTTACGATGTGTTGGAAAAAATCCGGTCCATTATCACGGCGGACCCAGCGGTCAGTCTCGTGCAAAATCTTGCAGCCCGCAATTCAGGGCGCTTCATTTTCGTGGAAGCCACTATTACAGTGCGAACTGCCAACCTGAAGCAGGCGCATTTGATAAGTCAGAGAATTGAGCAGGCTATAAAGTCCAATGTGCCCAACATTGATCGTATCTTGATACACTATGAGCCGCAGACTAAAACCCGTCAGAGATATGCCGTTACACTTAGCAACCCGGAGGGCCAGATAAGCGAAGACTTTGGTAAATCTCACTACTTCGCTCTATTTGAAATAGACAGCGGACAAAAGGCAGTGATAACGAAAGAAATTATCGCCAACCCGTATCTTGAGGCGGATAAAGGCAAGGGCTTAAAAATAGCCGAGTTTCTCCTGAAATATAAGCCTGATATAGTTATAGTCAGGGAGAGCCTTGAAGGTAAAGGGCCGGGCTACGCCTTTAACAACGCAGGCGTTGAGATCAGACAAACGGAGGCAATGTCCCTGGATCAATTACTGGATCAGCTGATAAATAACCCGAACGAAAAATAGCCATGGGATATATTCAAGGCCGCTGACCTCGTTAATTTAAAAAGTTGCTATAAGCTAATTTTCTTCAGATATGAGGATGCCGGTTTTATAATTGAAACTATTAAAGAATCGGGAAGCATCAGTAAGTGTCTTTGAACCAGGCTCACGCAGTTTACCGCCGGAGTAGTACCGGGCCACTGGGGACAGTTACCGAACTCCTGGTTAAGCGTAAAGGGGCTATTATTGGCGGTATATTGATTGATGTCTATCAATCAATATACCGCAACTCCTTGACGGCTAAGCTTTTCCTGAGGAAGGTTGTAAGCGTAAGGAACCTCTTTCTGATCACTAAAATAAACATCATATTTCTTTATTCCCTGGGGAGCTGTTAGCCTGTTTTAGCCAATAGTTGCTGATATTGACAAGAGCATTATTCTCGAACGATTTAGGCTGATGGTACGCATATAAACAAAGTATCGTTTTAATAAAACTTCTACCTGGGAACCTCGAGTCCCTTCAGGCTTGCGAACAAGGCTGTTAATCTCTGCTGACCGTCCAGAACATACTCCACGAAATCTCCTTCGGGAGGCTCCGGTAGAGTACAACCACCTATATTCCGAATGGACCTCAGCCTTTCCTTAGTTCTCCAAAAAATCAGCGTGCCAATGGGATAGCCCTTCACTATACTATCGATTAGGCTAGCACATTTTTTGAATTCCCAAACAAATTCCCTCTGAAATTGAGGAATCTTTATTTGCCCATTTTCTATATCATTCATCAGGGTAGTAAAAGTTCTTGGTTGTGGCTCTGGCAGCATCATATATCGAACTCCTATTAAAATATTTTTCGTCGGGTATTCCAGATGATTATTATATGTTTCAAAGACACGGCGATTGAGCAGGCCAATTCGCCATCTATCATTTCTGCAATGGTCTGAGTTTCTTTCAATGATAATGCCATTCTAACCTGCCCAATCTTTCCCCAATAATTCAGCCTGCTCCAGTACGGTCAGGGTGGCTTTTTCCTGTTTATCCGGTGGATATCCGTACTTGCGGAGGAGCCGTTTGACCATCGTCCGCAATTTGGCACGTGCGCTCTCCCTGACTGTCCAGTCAATGGTGGCATTCCGCCGGACTGTCTCAACCAGTTCCCGTGCTAATTTCTTAAGGACTTCATCTCCCAAGACCTTTACGGCGCTGTCGTTGACCTCCAGAGCGTCATAGAAAGCCTCTTCATCCTCACTCAGGCCGAGTTTTTCACCTCGAGACCGGGCATCGCGCATCTGCTTGGCGAGCTCAATGAGCTCCAGGATAAC
>DAOTVU010000044.1:0-9012 GCA_034436215.1 Dehalococcoidia bacterium | reverse complement strand
CATCCAGGTGGCTGTAGAGGCAAGTAGCATAACCAACATAAGAAACATAACGACTATGAGCGCGTATTTGTCCAGTGTAGCCTGGACCCCAATGCCGATTAGCGATAGAACCACTACAGTAAGCAGGGCAATTTCTGGCGTCGCAAATTTCTTATTAATACGACTGAATAACGTAGGGACAAGGCCATCTCTGCCCCAGATACAGATGTCCCGTGCACCAATCATGATATTGGCATTTATGGTCGTCAAAAATGCACCCACCGCTGCCACGAAAATAAATACAAACACACCCCAAGGAGGCAGGAATTTACCAGCGGCATAATAGACTGCAGTGTTTTCCATTCCCTTGGTAATTTCCTGCCAGTTCATTACTGAAACCAAACCCAGCGGCACCAGAACATAAAGAGCTAACACGATAAAAAATGAAATAACTAGTGCTTTAGGGATGGTTCGGCGCGGATTTTTTATCTCGCCACCAATTTCTATTAAACCCATATAACCGATCCAAGCAAAACTGGCTATTACAACGGCTTCGATAAAAGGATCAATACCGTTAGGGAACAGTGGAGTCAGATTGGCTGGGTTCATATTAAGCAGGCCGCCAATGCTAAATACCAGCATTCCGATTACGAAAAATAACATCAGCAGTCCCTGTACCCATGTGGCAAATCTTATACCTATCCAATTTAATAAACCTAACAATAAAACAATAACAATAGCATAAATCAAAGTTCCACTACCGGGGTCAAGGGAACCAAGTGGTACATAAATATACAAATATTTGGCAAAGCCATAGGCAACAAAGCAGTTAGATGCAATAATCGCCAGTGCACCACCAAGCGAACATATCCAACCAATCACTGGCGATAACAACCTTGTAAGCAGAACATAGTGGCCACCAGTAGTGGGTAATGCTCCACCCAACTGAACCGTATACAAAATTGCGAATATGGCTGGTATAGCTGCCACAGCATAGGCCAACCATACGCTGGGCCCTGTAGCTCTAGCCAGCTGAGGTACAATAACGTACATAGAGCCGCCTACAATCAATCCGGTTATAATGGCCACCGCACCCAGCAAGCCGACCTGCCTCTTCAATGTTTCCGACATTATTTTCCTCCTCTAAATCCGATTTTCTATCTGCATTATCAAATGATATTTATGCCAGATTAAATTTTACGAAGCGTTATTTCTTTCTCATTGAACTCTCCTTCCGCCTTAAGTGAATCCAGAAATTCGCGGGCGTTAAATACATACTCAGGTGCAAACACGCCGGTTTTATTCACTTTACCTTCCATAATTTGTATCGCACCTATTGCCGCAGGTATAGTTGTTGCCTGTGTTACATTTTCGCCCATGTAATCGTATACAAATTCTTTCTTTTCACCGTTTTTAGAGCCAGTAACCACCAATTTTTGTGCTCCTGCTATGTTCTTGTAAATCTCTACTGATTCACGCAATGCTTCCTTGAAAAACCCCGGCGCAAAACGCGGCATAGCACGGGTTATTCTTACTACTACCTCGCGCATTGGCATACTGAATTGCTCACTTAAAATGAGGTTATCAGATTTCCCCAGTCCCGCCTCATCCAGTACTTTATAAAAATTCATCATACTGGTCGGGTACATACAACCTTTTATGCTCACATTTTTTACACCCTTTATATAGCGAGGCAAAGTTACTGGCTCAGGATGGCCTGTATAAAAACATACAAGTTTACCTATAGGTGGCAAGAAGTCTACTTCTTCAGGCTCAGTAAAACCCTTGACATTAATCCACGTACCGCCTTTAAATACTGGTATCATCTCCGCAGTTATGTGAAACCAGTGCAGCATGGCGCCCGGGCCGGTTGGATCTATGCCGCTCTGCGCCCAGAATATCTTTATATCGTCAACATTATCCAGCTTATCTGCCGCATATTTAGCCAAAATATTTGTTATACCAGGGCTGGCGCCACAACCTTTAACCGCGATTACTCCGGCTTTTCTAGCATATTCATCTAACTCCAAGCTATCGCGGGTTGAATCGAAATCATCATCAATATCAAGAAAATTTACCCCCGCATCTATGCAGGCTTTGACTACTCTAGTACCAATTTTGTAAAACGGGCCAATAGTGCTTACTGCAATCGAAGCGCCCTTCAGTAATTTAACCAATGCATCATTATCATTAACGTCTATTTCAATGGCCTTTATGCGATTGCCGAATTCCTGGGTACATTTTTTTAAGGCTTTGACATTTGCATCGGCTACTACAATTTCAGCATCGCTACGTTTAATTAGCTGCCTAAGCAGCTCCATCCCCATGATGCCAGCGCCACCAAGTGAAACTATTTTCAATTTATCCTCCTTAATTAATAATTATTTACTCACTAAAGATTTAATAATCTTTGTGCGTTCAGCCCAAGCCACTTTTCTTTAACCGAATCTTTAAGCGGTAAAGTGGCAAATTCTTCAAGACACCGCTTCCAGGGAACCATATTATCTGTAGCAAAAAGCACCCGATCCTGCAGTAAACTATTGCCATATATAACCAGCGGTTCCCAACCGGTCCCGGGCATACCGATATATTTGGGAGCCACCGCGCCTATCTCTATATATACATTTTTATGCTTCCAAGCCACAGCTACCATCTCTGCAACCCAAGGCCAACCACCGTGATTGGCTACGATTTTTAAATCCGGGAAATCGCAGGCCACCTCATCTATATAAATCGGTCTGCTGAAATCGATAGTCCGATCAATAGTAAAATTAATAGAAGCATGGATTGTAACCGGGATATCCAATTCCTGACATTTGGCATAAACAGGATAAAGTCTTTTATCATTAGGTCGCATTCGTTGCGCAAAGGTTTGTGTATTAACACCACTGAAACCCCTCTCCTTTACTTCCCGTTCTATCGTTCTGACCATTTCCATATCTTCCAGAGGGTTAATAGCCAAAAAATACCTCGGAAATTTATTCGGATATTTTTGAGCTATACGGAAAACTGCGTCGTTCTGTTTTTTGTAATCTCCCAGTGCCCACTCAGATTGTAAAATACCGTAATCTACTTTCGCATCATCTAGAGATTTAACCAAATCTTCGACTGTTATGCCCCATATTGCAGTAGCCTCATAAGCTGACTCTATGTAACCCTTCATATAACTATTGGGAAATTTTTCCTTGGCTTCATCCAAATCCATCCATTCCCTAATCGGTGCGGTTACCCTGAAGTCTACTATCATATTATTCTCCCCTTTTAATGTTTACTATCTTTTAAAAGATCGATCCCTCTGTGTAGTGCCTTTAAATTAGCATTTATTTCTTCACTAGATAAACCCTCTAACTGTTCTTCGACATCTGCCGCATTAAGCGGCACTAGTCCAGTGCCGCTTAATGCGCCTATTAAAATCATATTGGCATATACCGGTTTACCTATTTGCAGAGCTTCATTCACTGCATCGATAATCCATACTTTTCCTGCCATCTTCCTAATACTTTCAATCACAACATCTACAGGCGGATATTTGACGCGTTTACCAAAAAGGTCAAGTGACGATATTGGCCTATTGTTCGATATAACCGCCGTCTCCTGTGATCCATATTTTGCAAGTACTCTAAGTGTTTCTATTGGTTCCATACCAAGGATAATGTGGGCCTGCCCCTCGGGAATATATGGACCATATCGTTTCAGTCTTGATATTCTTATCTGGCTTGCCACAGATCCCCCACGTTGCGCCCCACCTAGGGTATCGCCTATAGCTACGATATAACCAGTTTTTATCAAAGATCTGCCAATTATTTCTGCAACCCGCAGATTACCCTGCCCACCCACTCCAGCAACGATCAAATTCAATGGATCTTTAATCAGACTGCTCATTACAATGGTTCCTTGAAGATAGCACCTTGGGGGCAGATATCTACGCATACGCCGCAACCGCTACAGACAGCTTCATCTATAGCTGCTACTCCTCTCTGTTCATCCCAGATTAATCCTGGACAATTAAAAACCGTAAAGCAATAGCGGTTACAGCCACAATCGTAGCCAATGCATTTGTTCGTATCTATATTTATGCGATAAGGTTTGCGTTTTTCGCGCCGGTTTCTGACCAGTTCACATTCTCTCCGCATTATGATGACAGATAAGCCATTCTGATTCCGAATACTTTTTAAGAGCACATTTGTTGTTTCAGCAATGTTAAAGGGATCACATACTTCAACCGAAATATCAAGTGCCCTGCACAAGTTTTCAATTTTTAATGGTTTAACAGGATCACCCATTATGGTAATTCCAGTGCCGGGATTTGGCTGTAAACCGGTCATTGCGGTTGCCGAATTATCAAGAACAACCAAGGTAAAAACCGATTGATTGTAAATAGCATTTATAACTGCGGGTATCGCAGAATGATAAAAAGTAGAGTCTCCACATACAGCTATAATCGGTTGGCTAAAGCCAAATTGTTGGAGTTTGCCGAGTCCACTGGCCACGCCTACAGAGCTGCCCATTGACTGACAAGTCCTAATCTGAAAGAAACCGGTACCCATTAATGCTTGTTGATAACATCCTATGTCACCGGTTACAAAGCCTTCTTGCCCGTCCATCCTAAGAGCATTCTTGATTGCCCAAAATGAAGCACGGTGCGGGCATCCAGGGCAGAAAGCGCCACCACGCTCAAATATCAATTTATCCAGCAATTCACTGGCTTTCTGAGAATAAGCAATATCGCGCGGCCGATAATCCATCTCCATAATATCTGAAAGTGCCTTTATTACGCTGTCAGGCCTAAGCTCTCCATAAGGTTCTATATGGCCCGACCGCTTCCCGTAAAATGTAATCCTTGGTGCATCTGTAGGCAGATCCGATACCGTTTCCATTAGGGAGCGCTCTAAAAAAGGGTCCATTTCCTCCACTACCAATACTTTGTTGACTTTTATTAGATAGCTTTTAATCAAATTTTCTGGTAACGGCCAGACTGTGCCTATTTTCAAGATACCCACTTTGCTGCCAAGCTTAAGCAAATTCACCGCTTCGATAGCATAAATATAGCCTATGCCACAGGCTACAATCAGCAGGTCAGGCTTATCGGGCCCTTCGTAAGAATTAAATTCTGCCGATTCGAAGTTTCCCCTTATCGATTTCAATCGTTCAAGCGAAATCAAATGCATCAGTGAAGCTGGATTGGGATTATATTTTGTCAATGTTGGTATGATCGGATTATAAACTTCGTCAAAATAGGCTTTGTACTTTTTTTCATTAATCTTACTCAATGTCACCGTTCCCCGAGCGTGCGCAACGCGAGTAACCGTCCTCATCTGACAAATACAGCCAGTATCGGCTGATAGTCGCAAAAGGTATTTAATCATTTCCTTTGCCTCGTTCGGATCCGATGGTTCCAGCACGGGTATACCCAGCATTTTGGCTATATTCCTAGTGTCCTGCTCATTATCGCTGGAAATACCCCCGGGATCGTCAGCCACCACCATTGCCAGCCCACCACGACCGATATTACCAGGGCTGAGAAGTGCTACCACATCCGAGGCAACATTAAGGCCGTTATATTTCATGACAGTCAGACTGGGAATACCCGCAAATGAAGCACCAGCTGCTACTTCCACTGCCACTTTTTCATTTACCCCTAACTCAACATAAATATCATGCTTTTTAGCCAGTGTTGCTAACGTATCAAGAATTTCGCTGGCCGGCGTGCCAGGATAACCCGTGACTACGCCAACGCCTGCCTCAATAGCGCCACGTGCAATCGCCTCATTGCCCATCATCAAAGTTTTTTTCCCCGGGTCGTCTGCATCAAGTCCAATCATTAATCTACTAACCTATCAATTTACCCAATATATCCGCTTAATTTGCTTTTCTATCGTTTCCCCGTCGCTATAAGCTCTGCACTGTGCATCACTTTAATTTTACTTTTGCGTCTATCGAGCCCACCTCTAATTTGCATTACACATGCAGGACAGTTGGTGGCAACAATATCGGCACCAGAAGCAATGATATTATCCAACTTACGTTGCAAAATGGAATTAGATAGCTCCGGATAATCTATCAATATAGTACCGCCAAATCCACAACAAGCATCGCAGTCCTCCATCTCTACAATTTCATATCCCTCTCGCGCCAGCAATTGTCTTGGTTCTGAATAAATATTAAGTCCACGCTTCAAATGGCAGGGGTCATGGTAGGTAATTTTCATATTTCGTGCTAACTTTCTTTCATCACTGGGTGACAATTCCATGACAAGCTGTGAGAATTCGCGCACCTTATTTGCTAATTTCCGTGCCTTCTCCATCCATTCAGGATCATCTCTCAACAAGCGCGGGTACTCATTGCAAAGCATAACCGCACAGCCCGGACAAATAGTAACAATATATTCAGGATTTTCCTTTAAAAGGGCATTTATATTTTTTTTGGCCAGATTCAGAGCGGTATCTGCCAACCCTTCATAAAAAGCCGGTGCTCCGCAGCACGTTTGGTCAACAGGAAAATAGGGTCTGGCATTATATTTGTCTAAAACTTCGATCATATTTAGTCCAGTTTCAGGATAAACATAATTTGCCAAACAACCTGCAAAGAAAGCCACTTTTATTTTAGCAGTGCCTGGTTTATCGAAGTTCTTTAATCTTTCATATAGCGTTTGTTTAGCTATGGAGGGCAAGGCAATAGTATTAGTAATGGCATTAAGAGGTGGCGGTAACCATCTCAGCATATTATCATGATCGATAAAGGGATATTGCAAAACATTTGCCACTTTAATGGTGCTATCAAGTTTGCGTTTATCGCTAAGAATGCTGTGGAAAAACAAATATTTAGTCCGTGAAATTCCCCTTTCCCTTACAATCTTAGCTCTTAGCTTTATTATCATTCCCGGGATATCAATATGTGCAGGACATATGCTTGTACACGCTTTGCATCCCGCACACAAACTCGACAGGTCCACAGCCGCTTCAAAATCATTCAGGAAAGCGGTAAGTATGGTGCCTATTCCACCTTGATAAACATACCCATATGTCTGTCCGCCAAGCGACCGAAAAACCGGACAAACATTAATGCAGGCACCGCATTTAATGCAATAAAGTGCCTCTTTAAATTCAGTCGATTTTCTAAGTGAATTGCGGCCATTATCAATAAGTATCAAATGCAACTCTGCCGGACCCTGGCCAACAATAGTGTTCATAGTCGTGGGAATATCTGCACGACTCGGTCCCGAAATATTGGATATGTAAATCGGAAGATTCATTCCCATGTTAGCCCTGCTTAACAACCTGGTAATCACAGCAGCATCTTGTTTGCTGGCAACCAGCTTTTCAATCCCAATAAGGGCAACGTGAATACGTGGCATGGTAGTTGTCATACATTCGTTACCCTCATTTGTAAATATCATTATCGTACCTGTTTCAGCCACGGCGATGTTTACCCCAGATATACCCATATCTGCCCTAATAAAAGCTTTCCGCAGCGTTTTGCGTGCAGCATCCAGTAATTGTTGAGGCTCAGGTTGCAGCTTTTCACCCGATGCCCTGGAAATCAATTCGGTGACTTCCTCAATAGTAATATGGGCATTCGGCGCTGTCATATGTATTGGTCTTTCCTTGGCAAGTTGAAGTATCCAGTCGCCTACATCGGTTTCGGTAACTTCAATCCCTGATTTTTCCATATATTGTACACAGCCTATCTCCCAGCCCAATTTTGAAGTTGATTTCACCACGTTCTTAACACCCTTTGCAGCGGCCAGTTTTACAATATATTCGTTAGCATCATTCCCGCTGGCTGCTTCATATACTATGGCACCTGCAGCAACCGCATTTTGCTTAAATTGCTCGATAAGCTCCGGTAAAACATCAATACACCTTTCTTTAATTTCATGAATCTTCATCGCATATGCTTCATAATCAATGCCTGACCTGGCTGCCACGTTAATGAATTTTAATACCGGTTCCCAATTTTTAAACGCCTCTTGAATTCGCTTATCACTCAATGTTGCATGTATTTTTCTCTTCATTACCACACTCATCTCAAAACTCCAGGATAATCAATTTCGTGATACATAACATCATAATTTTTATGTCTTCAAAGTTTATAAGGTATTTCAGCATTAAAAATAATGATATGCTCTTCCTCAGGGCCTTGTGCCCTTGCTGTCAATGCGCCTGGGATATCGCCAGTGGTATTTCTGCCGGTTAAATATGTTATATAATGGGGCACCTTCCCATGGCTGTCCATCACCAACATAACAGCATCTTCCAGCGTCGGAACTATATTTTCATTATCGATTAAAGTTATATGCAATCGTGGCAATATGGCCGTAAGCCGCTCATTACCTTCGTTACCACAGATAATCAGGGTACCGGTCTCTGCTATAGCATAAGTAGCTTCAGATATTCCCAGATCAGCTTCGATATATTTTTGCCTGAGTTCTGCGCGAATAGTATCCAGTTCTTTATCCTGCGTTATCCAGCTTTTCAAATTCGTGTCATTCACCACCATGCCCACTCTTGCAAGCTCTGCAGCTAATTCGGCAGATGAAGCAATTTTCGAGCAAGTTAGAACGACTTTTTTACAGTTATGTTCATTTGCTACCCGGATAATTACCTCTCCAATTTCACCCTTTGTACCTGCAAAATGCAAAATTGCCCCGACCGCTGATGCTTCAGCCGCAAATTTTTTAATATGCTCATCCCTTTCTCTGGCCAATACCCCACCTCCTTCAACTTTTTGGAATAAAATACCTCATTTAATTTATTGATCCCGGCCTTCTAAAATACTATTTTTAGTCAAAATCCCATCAACTACTCAAAATTCGTTATCTTTGCAATAATCCTTTTCTGTTCTTCTTTAAATTGATCAAGCGAATAATCCTTCTTAAGCGCCCATCGCCGAAATGCCCACATATCGCATAAAACTATGATATCGTGGGCAGCCAGATTGATATCTTTTATTTTGAAAACACCCTCATCACAACCCCATTTTAGAATTTTCTTTAATAGATTAACCTGTTCTCCTTCATATTGAAGAAGCTTA
>DAOTVU010000043.1:0-7799 GCA_034436215.1 Dehalococcoidia bacterium | reverse complement strand
CCACTATCAGCCGCTCCCCTTTCTCCATCACGATAAACTGTTCAAAATCGAAGAGTGGCGGTTGTATAATATGCATGGGGTATTTATTCCTCCTTCTGATAGTTTTGTTTTTTGTTCCAAATCTATTCTACTAGATGGATATGGGGTAAATACCCTTTTTTACCAGGCAAAATCCCTATCTGTATTAGACTTTCGCGGGAGGCTCATAATAAGTTGTTGAATATCCCTAAATTTTATAGTATTCTATCCATTACCTGAAATCGAAAGCATTAAAGACAAGTGGCAGGAGGGTAAATTCTGGTTGATGCAGTTTTAATGACGGTCAGCATAGTAAGTCAGAAAATAATCTGGGCGTGCTCTTTTTTACTCTGATGTTAAAATTTTTTAGTTGAAAATTACAGGAGGGGAAGATGGCTAAACAGTATTCCCACGAAGAGATCCTATCGTTGTGTGCAAGGCTGGAGAAGACCTATACACCGGCCGTTGCCGATACGCTCGATGACATGGGCTACACACACCAGAGCATGGAGGCAGGCTTTTCACCTATTATACATGACGCCGTGGTGGCCGGCCCGGCCTATACCATCGAAGAGGCCCAGACCAAGAAATCGACGAAGCTGGCGGAATACGACCCCGCCTTTGTTGCGCAGGCGCTGTCAGCCGTTTTCGGCAGCATGCAGAAAGGCCAGGTAATTGCCGTGAGCACCAACGGCTTCTGGGGGGCTGGTGCCTTCGGGGAACTGATGGCCACTACCTCGAGATTCATAGGGGGCGTAAAAGCCGCCGTGGTTGATGGCCCTATACGTGATATCGGCCGAATACTCGAGATCGACTTTCCTGTTTGGGCTAGGGGCAATATACCGGCCGACTCCATCGGCCGAGTGGATCTGGTTGGCGTGGGCAACCCTATTTTCTGCGGAAAGGTGCGCGTGAATCCGGGTGACATCATCTTCGCCGACCGCGATGGCGTGGTGGTAATACCCGTTGCTGATGTTGATTTAGAGGAGGTGGTGGTTAAAGTAGAAGAGGTTGTAGCGGCGGAGAGAAGGTCGCGCGCGGAGATACGCGGTGGCATGTCCCTGTTGGATGTTTACAAGAAATATGGCAAGCTGTGAATTGATATGAATGAGAAAGCTTAAAAGCCAGAACCTGCTGGAAAATACAGACCGGCTGATGACTGCCCAAGTACGTACGGAGATGCTGCGGGCTTGCAATGTACCTGTGGAAGATGTAGCCGGGCGTCCGCTGATCGGCATCGTCAACTCGTGGAACGAGCTGCTACCCGGACATTTGCATCTACGTGAACTGGCACGCTCGGTCAAGGATGGCGTACTCATGGCAGGCGGTATACCACTGGAATTTAATACTATTGCACCCTGTGATGGCTATTCTAACGGGCTGGACGGCATGAAGCACGTGCTGCCCATGCGCGATATCATTGCGGATGCGATTGAAGCCATGACCGAAGCCCACAGCTTCGACGGACTTGTTTTTTTATCAGGCTGCGATAAGATAGTTCCCGGCCAGCTGCTGGCCGCCGCCCGCCTCGACCTGCCGGCCATCTTCGTCACGGGTGGACCAATGATGCCCTTTAATGAGTTTGCGCCGAAGGGAACGCATCCTGTCATGTCAATGCTTAGCTGCCCCGGCCCCGGTGCTTGCAGTGGCATGGGCACTGCCAACTCCATGCAGATACTCGTCGAAGCGATGGGGATGTCACTCCCCAACAGTGCAGTGACGCACGCTGTACACAACCAGAAGTATCTTATGGCGCGGGAAAGCGGAAAGCGCATTGTGGTAATGGTACAGGAAAATCTTACCGCGCGACGCATCCTTACCGCCGATGCGTTGCATAACGCACTGGTGACGGTAGCGGCGGCAGGATGTTCCACCAATACCACCATCCACCTGCTAGCGCTGGCACATGAGTTGGATATTACCCTCAGCCTCCATGACTTCGACCGTATTTCAAGGCAGGTTCCGCACATACTGGGCGTTTATCCTTCCGGGCCTTATTTTTTGCTCGATGTTTACAGGGCCGGTGGCATACCCGCTATGCTGAACAAACTGAGGCAGTATTTAAGAAATGGGGCTCTTACCGTTACTGGCCGCAGTCTCGAGGACAATAATAGAAACTTCCCATGTGTGGATGACGATGTAATACGCAACTTGGAAAATCCCTATCACGGCGAGGGTGGTCTGGCCATACTTAACGGCAACCTTGCACCGCGTGGCGCGGTGGTCAAGAGCTCGGGGATGCCGGCCAACATGCTCGTTTTCAGCGGCCCGGCAAGGGTATTTAATAGCGAGGAGCAGGCGATTGCAGCCGCCATCAATAAGGAGTTTAGAGAGGGCGAGGTGATCGTAATTCGCTACGAAGGGCCGCGTGGTGGGCCGGGAATGAGGGAGCTTCTCACCGTCACCGAACTGCTTTTCCAGTTTGGTCTGAGTAATAAGGTTGCACTGGTCACAGACGGGCGGTTTTCCGGCTTCAGCCATGGCCCCGCCGTCGGGCACGTGGCGCCAGAGGCCTATGTGGGTGGAACTCTGGCGCTCGTCAGGGATGGCGATATAATCAGAATAGACATACCGAACCGCGGGCTTGATGTTGACCTCTCGCCTACCGAAATGGAGAGAAGACGATCAGAATGGCGTCCGCCCGACCGGAAGCTGAGCGGGCATCTTGCCAGATATTCATCGCTGGTCTCCGGAGCTGATGAGGGATGTATCCTGAAAGGCAGTGGAAAGGGATGAAGATACTGATAACGGGAAGCTCGGGTTACTTGGGTTATAACACGGTGTTGATGGCACTGGAGCGAGGATATGATGTGGTAGGTTACGACCTGAAGCCCTCTGGTGTTAAGCACGAGGCTTATAGGGAGTTCACGGGTGATATAACTGAGCCTGATGCGCTCAGGGTGGCCACAGAGGGTTGCGAAGCAATATTTCACCTGGCGGCGGCGCTGGCGCAGTTTATGCGTGATGAAAAGCGTATGAGCGCGGTCAACGTTGCGGGAACAGCCAATGTACTTAAGGCAGCATACGAACTGGGAGCCAGGAAATTCGTATTCACCTCCTCGGTAGAGGTGTATGGCATAGATATCCCCGCACCCTGCAAGGAGGAGGCACCGCTGGCACCTGTATGCCAGTATGGCCGCGATAAGGTGGAAGCCGAAAAGCTCTGCCGCAATTACCTTGAAAAGGGTCTGGACGTGACCATCTTCCGGCCGCCAACGATACACGGGCGTGGTCAGAATGAGCCCTTCCTCGTTTCCCAGATGATTGGCATATCACAGGGGAAAGCAACACTGCTACCGGGCGGAGGCAGGACGAGGCTGCAGATGGTGAACGTTGACGACGTATCGTCTGCCCTGTTCCTGGCACTGGAAAAGCCGGAGTCGAAGGGGGAGGTTTTCAACCTGGGCAGCGATAACGTGCCCACCCTGAGGACCATGGCGGAGGCGCTTTACCGGCACGCCGGCAAACAGCCCAAGTTCATCGTTATCAACGCCAACGTAGCGCGAGCAGCCGTGCGCCTCCTGTCGGCCCTGCATATCTCACCGCTGGAGCCACAGCACCTGGAAATAGCCCTGCGTGATTATGTATTTGATAATACCCGTGCTAAGAGAATGCTCGGCTGGAAGCCGACCCGGGACGATATACAGAGTTCCATCGAGGCATATGATTACCTTGTGAAGCAAACGTCAGGGCTAAACGACAGTAGAGTAGTAAAGGGATGAAAGTAACGCTCATAGGACAGTCTACTTTACTAATAGAGATGTCAGGTATCAGCCTGATGACCGATCCTTGGTGGGGACAGTGGGAGAACATAAGAGCAGTCCCAATAGGGCTTGACCCTGAGCGGCTGGAGAGACTTGACTTGATGCTGGTGTCGCATAATCACATCGACCACTGGTCAGATCCGGCAATCAGGCTGGCGAAACGGCTTGGCAGCAGTGTGATCGGCTCAAAAAAGGCTGCTGGTCGGGCGCGTAAACATGGCCTGAAAAATGTGGTGTCGCTTTCACCCGGGCAGAGTTGCCAGCATAGCCCCCTCGTCATCACAGCAGTTCCCGCTGATCACCCCTTTGCTTCGGATGCGGTTGGTTTTGTGGTAAAGGGCGAAAAGATATTCTATTTTTCAGGCGATACACGTTATACACCGGCCTTGAGACGGGCATTAACCGATTTCCAGCCGGATGTAGCCATGCTGCAGGTGGCGGCATCAACCTATCCCTTTATCGGGCGCGACGGCATGGATCTCGACGATGCGGCTCGGCTGGTAAAGGATATCAGACCCACCGTGGTCGTGCCCATGCATTTCCAGGTCAAGGGTAAGGTGATCGAGATTGAAAGGCTCCGCGCCTGGAAGGTTGATGCGCAGCTGGTGATCCCCGAACCGGGCAGACCGTGTGAAATTTGATGGGAAATAGCAAAGTGAATGAAAAGGATGTAAAAATGAGCGGTGAAAAAAGCAATTTAAACATTGTCCAGGAGGCACCGCGCGGATGGAAGCGATTGATAGCACTGGGGCCGGGGATCGTCTGGACGGCAAGCGCCGTAGGTGTGGCCGAGCTGGTCTTCGCCACACGTGCAGGGGCATTATACGGGATGGCCCTGCTATGGGCGCCACTGCTCTCGCTGTTTATCAAATATTTTATGACGGAGATCGTAGGCACCTACACCATTGCCACGGGAGAAAACGTGGTTACCGCCTTTTCGCGTGTGGAAGTTAAGGTGGGCAGGATCAAGTTACTTCCCCGTGGCTGGATCCTCTGGCTGCTGTGGGTATTCTTTATCTTCAGCATCGCCGGGATGGCGGGCTGTGCCTTGGCAGTGGGCGCCGCGCTTTACGCGCTGATTCCCGCGCTTTCCTTCACGCTGTGGTCGCTGCTCTCGCTGGTCGTGGTGGGCGTAATTCTTTTCTGGGGCAGCTATGGTGCGCTGACGCACGCCTCCCGCGTGCTAGTTGCTATTATGGTATTCTTTATATTTTATGCCATTGCAAAGACACTGCCACCCGCGGGCGACCTGCTGGGTGGACTAATCCCGAGCGTTCCGTCAGGTTCTCAGCCCGAGTTGATACCACTGCTGGGTTGGGCTGGTGCGGGGGCAGTGGGCACCGTCTGGTTTTCCATGTGGACGCAAGCGAGCAAGCGTGGCATGGCGGGGAAATCAGGCCAGCCTGATGTCGCCGATATAACCCGCATCAAGGAATGGATCAAGATCAACCGCATCGATCTCATCATCAGCACGGTGATAACAGCCATACTCACGACTGGGTTCCTTATTGCCGGCGCGGTTATACTGCGGCCACTGGGTACAGTGCCTGAGGGCGATGTGTTGGGCACCACGCTAGCGAAGATAGCCGGTCTGCACTGGGGTAAGGTGGGTGAGATAATCTTCCTGCTGGGCGTGCTGGGGACGCTATTCAGCACGCTGCTGGCCAATATCGATGGGATATGTCGTGTGGCTGCCAGCGCCGTGGGATTCTACCAGAGGAAAAAGGAGCTGCCTAAGAAATGGTACAATATCTTCCTGCTTATCTACATACTTACATCGGCTTTGCTCGCCTTCGTGGTGCGTGCGCCGGTGTTTATGCTGCAGATAACAGCCGCCGTGGATACAGCGCTGATTCCCATAATAGCGGTGATGGCCGTGTATATCTGCCGGAAATTCATGCCAATTGAGCTGCGGCCTGCCCGTTTTACCCTGATCATGACCTATGTTTGCGGGACATTCTTCGTGTTTTTCATCATCGTGCTAGTTGTTGCTATTGCAAGCGGTATCAAGTTTGCCTCAGCAGGGTGACTTTATGAATCAGCAAGTTTCTTCCAAAAAGCAGTCTATTCCTTGGGGTAGAGACGGACAGATTGAGTTCGAGTTGCCTGCCGGCTGGCAACTGATGGGCAGGTTTGTCCCGGAGGAGGTGCCTCCGCTGACCAATCCGGCATATTCTCTGGAAGAATCGTTAGACAAGCCTGTAGGCTGTCCGCCGCTGCGGGAACTGGTAAAGGGTAAACGCAGAATAGTAATCATCGTAGATGACATCTCTCGTCCCACCCCGGTTCGTCCGTTATTGCAAACACTGCTGGACTACCTTCACCGTGCTGGTGTTGACGATAATTTAATGAAATTGGTTGCAGCTACCGGATTGCATAGAATCATGGATCGTGCAGACATGGTGGGCAAAGTGGGTGAGGAAGTGCTTGACCGGGTTAAATGGGAAAGCCACAACAGCCGTGATCGTGATAGGCTGGTATACCTTGGAAGGACGGATCGAGGGACGCCCGTTTATATTAACCGGACAGTGGCGGCGGCCGACCTGCGCATTCTAGTGGGTGGAATAAAGCCGCACCCGCACGCTGGATACGGTGGTGGCTACAAGCTGATACTGCCCGGCGTGGCAGGAGTGAAGAGCATTGCCGCCAATCACGCCATCTGCGCTCATCCCAGATATTTTTTTATGCTGGGTAGCGATCCGCAGAGCAATCCCATGCGACAGGATCTGGAGCAGGCTGGCCAAATGCTGACGGGCACCAGCTTTCTCATCAATATTGTGCAGAACTCAGATATGGAAATCGCAGGCATATTTGCGGGCGATCCGGTGGCGGCGCATCGTGAAGGGATTAAACTGGCGAAGAAGGCCACTTCGGTGACGATACCACATCAGGCTGACGTGGTGATCAGCAATTCCTACCCTATGGATGGCGACCTGCGCCAGGGTATCAAGGCCATCGCGGATGTTATTTTCGCAGCAGGGCCGGGAGGCATAGTACTGGCAGCGCTGAGATGTGAGGAAGGCATGGGCAACATGCGCATACCGCGCATAAAACTATCAGGACAACCCGACTTCATCTGGAAGCCGCTGGTGTGGATGATGAGCGTACTGATCACGCAGTTTGCCCCTCCCGGCATATCACCGGAGGAGAGATTCTCCACTTACTTTATGCTCAGGGCACTATTGCGTAACAGGATTTTTGTCTATGCTCCCGCCATCGCTGACCAGGCTAGGGGGCTGCTGCCCGGCGTGAAGCTATTTACGGATTTCAAACTGGCACTGGAGGAAGCAGAACGTGCATGTCCCCGGGCCAGTGTAATCATATTTCCTCACGGCGGCTCAATCTGCCCGCAAATAAGCAAGGCTATGTGAATACTCAAACGGCCGTTATGTGGCTTTTCTTGCTTCTTGCACGGCCTTGGCGAATTTGCGTGCATTGTCCGAAATGACATCCCAGTTGCCGGATGCAACCGCTGTCTTATTAACTAGGTTGCTGCCGATGGCGACGGCAACGGCGCCAGCCTTGATGAAGCTACCTGCGTTTTCCAGTGTGACGCCGCCTGTTGGCAAAAGTCTGATATCCGGAAAAGGCCCGCGCAGGTCGTTTATTAAGCCTGGCCCACCGAGCGAAGCTGGGAATAGCTTCACAATATCGGCCCCGTTGTGCCAGGCTGTGATTATCTCGGTAGGTGTGAAGGCGCCCGGTATTACGGGTGTATCCTTTTTCCTGCAGGTGTGAATGATGCGCGGGTCGAAGATAGGGCTGACGATGAAGCGCGCACCAGCAGCTATGGCGTGCACAGCTTGGACAGGCTCCAGAACCGTGCCGGCGCCGAGAAAGATGTGCTCGCCCAGCTTCCGGTTAACGGTGGCGATGACATTAAAGGCATCTGGCACCGTCATGGTTATCTCTATAGGCAGGATACCTCCTTCGGCAACCGCCTGTGCAATGCTGACCGCCAGCTCCGGCTCAGTTGCCCTGATCACGGCCACTACGCCGCACTCCTCGATGATGGCA
>DAOTVU010000042.1:0-12094 GCA_034436215.1 Dehalococcoidia bacterium | reverse complement strand
ATAGGATTTCCACCGAGACTGTTCAGCTTTAAAAAAGGAGAAACCATTTATTCTATCAACGCCATACCCATTGGGGGATTTACCAAATTACTGGGTGAAGAAGATCCGTCAATGCCCGGTAGTCTGGCCAGTAAAAGCATTGCTGCAAGGACATTTGTCCTCAGCGCCGGTTCGTTGCTAAACATACTTTTACCGATTTTACTTTTTACTGCCAGTTTCATGATCCCACATGATATCGCCATTGAAAAAGTATTAATTAAAGAGGTGGCCAACGGTTCACCCGCCCAGATGGCCGGCATCGAAGCCGGTGATCAAATATTAAAGGTAAATGACCGTTCAATCAGAAATCGCGCGGAGCTCAGCTATAATATTCAGCTGAATCTCGGTCAGGAAATAAGCATGGTAATTCAGAAGCCCGATTTTACAAAAAAAACAGTGGTAATCAGGCCTCGCTGGAATCCACCCGAGGGACAGGGTGCAACCGGTGTCGTTCTGACTTCTGCCGATGCTACTATAGCAAAGGAATCCATTCCATTGTGGCAGGCATTACCGCAGGGTTTTATTCATTGCTGGGAGATCCTGATACTTTTTCGTAATGAGGTGGTTTCATGGTTTATTAAAAGCACAGCTCCTCAATTAGCCGGCCCTATTGCCATTGCCCAGCTTACAGGTCAGGTTGTACAGGCTGGCGTCAGCCCTGTGCTTGAATTCGCCGCGTTAATCAGTATTAATCTGGGCATTTTCAATCTTTTCCCATTTCCCGGCCTCGATGGCGGAAGACTGATCTTCGTGTTTCTCGAATGGATAAGGCGAGGAAAAAGAATATCGCCGCAAAAGGAAGGCCTGGTTCATATGATAGGATTTTTTGCATTAATTGCACTTATATTGATAATCAGCTATTTCGATATATCCAGGTTGATCAGAGGAGAAAGTCTGCTACCTTGAAAAAACGCCGTTTGTCCCGCCCCATACAGATAGGCAATGTTACGATCGGAGGAGGAGCACCGGTTGTCGTTCAGTCGATGACAAAAACCGATACCAGAGACGTCAAATCGACGATAAACCAGATAAAGGAGTTGGAAGATTTTGGTTGCGAGCTGATACGCGTAGCAGTTCCTGATGAAGAGGCAGCTAAGGCCATTAAAAAAATCAAGAAGAATATTACGATTCCGCTGATTGCAGATATACATTTTGATTATCGACTTGCCATATCCTCCATCAGATCGGGTGCAGATGCTATCAGGATCAATCCGGGAAACATACGTGATAAAGAGCAAATACGAAAAATTGTAATCGAAGCCAAACAACGCCAAATTCCGATACGAATCGGGGTGAATTTCGGTAGCCTTCCGCTAGGCAAAACGAGAAACCAGAATTATGTTCAATATATGGTTAAGGTCACACTCGATCAGATCAGATTATTAGAAAGTTTCGATTTTTATCTAATAAAACTTGCTCTTAAAGCTTTCGACGTGCCCACTACAGTGGCCGCTTACAGCAGTATTGCAAAGAAAACGGAGTATCCACTGCATCTGGGAATTACCGAGGCAGGTTTGATGCCCTCCGGCATTATCAGAAGTTCAGTGGGCATAGGAATTTTGCTCCATGAAGGTATCGGGGATACCATAAGAGTTTCATTGACCGCACACCCCCGTGAAGAAGTTAAAGCCGCTTACGAGATTCTTAAATCATTAAATCTACGGCAATATGGACCTGTAGTAGTCAGTTGTCCAACATGCGGACGAACGGAAACGGATATTATAGAACTGGCCGGTGCTATCGAAAAATATCTACAGAATATTAGAAAGCCCATCAAGATAGCGATAATGGGGTGCATCGTAAATGGCCCCGGTGAGGCAAGAGATGCAGACGTCGGCATCGCCTGTGGAAAAGGCCGTGGAGCTATTTTCAGAAAGGGCAGGATAATAAGATCTGTGGATGAAAGCCAGTATTTCCAGGCTATTATTGAAGAAATTCATAAGGTATGATTTATAAAAACGGGATTTTTCAAATATCCCTGCCCATAATTAAAATCTTTTAAATTTGGCCGGAAATATTCTAAAATACGCTGTTATCTTTAAAAAAATAAGAGGTTTTTATTAATATGCGTATTTCCAGACTATTGGGCAGAACATTGAAAGAGGCCCCTTCTGACGCAGACTGTATCAGTCATCAGTACTTGATTCGTGCCGGAATGATACAGCAGATAGCAACAGGCGTTTACACTTTTCTTCCTTTAGGATGGCGCGCTCTCCGCAAAATTGAGAACATAATCCGCGAGGAGATGGATTCAGCTGGCGGTCAGGAGCTTATGATGCCTTCTCTACAGCCGATGGAGTTATGGGAAAAGTCGGGCCGACTGGCTTCTTTTGACAAGACACTGTTTACAATCACCGATCGCAAGGAGCATAAGCTGGCCCTGGGCCCTACCCATGAAGAGGTAATCACAGATATTACGCGTCGTATTGTCCAAAGCTATCGTGATCTGCCACAATTACCCTATCAGATACAGAATAAGTTCCGCGATGAACCACGTCCCAGAGGAGGGCTTCTGCGTGTACGGGAGTTCTTTATGAAGGACCTCTACAGTTTTGATGCTGATGAAGCCGGCTTGGATATAAGCTATCGAAAAATGATCGAAGCGTATAAAAAGATCTACGCACGATGTGGACTTCCGGCAGTTATGGTTGAAGCGGACAGTGGTGCCATCGGCGGTAAAGCTTCCCACGAATTTATGCTTCTCACTGATAGCGGAGAAGATGAGATAATCTTCTGCTCACAATGTGAATACGCGGCTAACATGGAAAAGGCAACCAGTGTCAAGGATTCGCGTCCGGTGGAACAGCCGGGTAAGCTGCAGGAAGTTGCCACACCCGGATTAACCGGAATAGCCGAAGTGGCATCCTTTCTTAAAATAACACCCGATCAAACACTTAAATCCGTATTTTATGTTGCCGATGGTGAGGTGGTCTTCGTTGTAATCAGGGGAGATTTCGATGTTAATGAGACAAAACTTAAAAACGTTCTGAAATGCACAGAGCTGCATATGGCTACAGAAGCAGAAGTACAGAAGACAGGAATCGTAGCGGGTTATGCTTCTGCCATCGGCATTTCGGGTATAAAGATAATCGCTGACGATTCCATCAAGCTTGGCAGTAATTTTGTAACAGGGGCCAATAAACCCGATACCCACTTGAAAAACGTTAATTATCCCCGCGACTTTAAAGCAGATATAATAACCGATATAGCCAAAGCCCGCTCAGGGGATGCCTGCCCTAATTGCCGTGGTACTCTACAGTTAAAAAAGGGAATAGAAGTCGGTCATATTTTCAAACTGGGTACGTTTCTCAGCGAACGTCTGGGTGCTTATTTCCTTGATAAAAATGGCGTCTCAAAACCGATTGTTATGGGATGCTACGGAATAGGTCTGGGACGGCTCCTCGCAGCCGCAGTTGAACAAAATCACGATGAACGAGGCATAATTTGGCCTCTACCTATCGCTCCTTATCAAGTTTACCTTTGCACGATAAAACAAGAAGATAATAAGGTTTCGCAGGCAGCCGAGGATGTTTATACCAAACTTACAAAGTTTAATATAGAGGTTCTGTATGATGACCGACAGGAATCTCCAGGCATTAAGTTCAATGATGCAGATTTAATCGGTATCCCACTGAGAATAGTGATCAGCCCGCGTACATTAGAAAATAACAGCGCAGAGGTAAAATGGCGCAGAGAAAACAAGCCCTCAGTTCTGCCGCTTGACGGAATTGAAACAGCAGTTAAGAAAATGCTTGCTGCAAACGATAACGGTTAAGGGCGGCCAGACATTTTACCGCTATAGCTGATGACGGGAAAACCGGTATGGAGTGGCTTTCAAGATAGTGTACGATTTTACCATCAAGTTTCAGCATATCCGGCGGCCACATCACCAGCGGTTTACCGTATTCAAGAGCCTTTAAAAATGGAGGGCAGAAATCTTCAGCTCTAACAGGATAATAATCCGGTGGCAGCTGGACAGCCATGCAATCTACATTATCATCCTCTGCCATCGTCTGAATAAATAATCCATGGTTATTTTTGAAAGTATGGAAAGAATAAACGACGCCAAAATCAAAGGGATTTAGAGATATTTCCCACGGAGGGAATATCTCTTTGAGTTTCTCGTAACTTTCTCCACCCGGTTTACTCATTACCAGTCCTTGCTGAGAGCAAATATCCGTTGTGAGAACTGCCTCACCACCCGGAAAAGTCGCCAGTGCAACCCGATTCCCACTGGGTAATGGTAAATAGCCAAAAGCCTTGGCAAAGTATAAAAAATCATCAAGCGTTTCAGCCTTGATAGCACCAGACTGCTTGAGCGCAATATCAAATACCCGATCATCTCCGCTTATAAGCGAGCCGGTATGAGATAGCGCTGTCCTCGCGCCTGCCTCCGTCCTCCCTCCTTTTAAAACAATTACCGGTTTTTTTCTGGAAGCCATCTTCAATAATTCAAAAAACCTCCGTCCACCGCCTCTAATAGCTTCGAGATGAATAAAAATAGCCTTGGTTTCATCATCATATAAGAGATATTCCAGTGCATCTACCTCATTAATATCCATCTTGTTACCCAGGTCGATTAATTTACTTATTTTCAGATGGAAATTTGATAACAGCCAGTTAAAGCGAGGTTCATACATACCGGATTGAAAAATAAAAGACACATTACCGACCGGCAACTCAAGCAACTGAGTAAAACTTATGGCAAAATTAATATGGCTGTTTACCGGGCTGAGTGCATTGGGCCCTATAGCTCTGATCCCCTTTTTTTTCAACAAAACTGATATCTGGTCCTGCACCTTGCGCCCTTCATTACCAATCTCAGAAAACCCACCTGAAATAAGTACAACTCCACCGACTTTCTTTCTATCCAGACTATTTACCACATCGAGCACGTTGCGCGCCGGAATCGAAATGGCCATCAAATCAACATAATCTTCTATGTCATTAATCGACTTATAGCACTTAACACCGAGAATATCCTCCCCTTTTGGGTTAACAGCGTATATCCGGCCCCTGTAGCCCAGATTAACGAGATTATTAATCAGTTGAAAATTAACCGTGAAGGGGTTAAGAGAAGCTCCCACAACAGCCACGCTCTCTGGATAAAAGAACCGATGCAGAAAGTGTTCCGACGTATTACTCATTTGAACCGCTCTTATTTATTCAGAAATAGCATGAACCAGTAAATTAAAACACTTCAAAACTATGGCTGTCCCTCAATCAATCACGAACGTAAGACAGCGCCGGTTTCCTTGTACAGGACTTCCAGAATTTGCTTTTGAACGCCTTCTATTTCTTCGTCCTTTAAGGTATGATCGTAAGACTGATATGTGAGACGGAATGCCATCGATTTCTTACCCGCCGGTATTTGTTCTCCCACGTATAGATCAAATAGCCTAACCTCTGAAATAAGATCAAATTTTTTAAAAATCGCCAATAAGCTATCATATTTAATATCTTCGTTTACCAATAATGCAAGATCCCGTATCACCCCTGGATACCTGGAAGGAGGTTTATAGACAATCATTTTCGACGAAAATGAGAACAGTCTTTCAAGATCGATTTCAAATAAGAAAACAGGCTCTTCAATGTCGAAGTTAGCCATTACTCTGGGGTGTACCTCACCCACCACACCTATCTTAACTTTATCAATTAAAATATCGGCGCATTTAGAAGGATTCAGAGACATATCTTCCGATGGTTTATACTCAGCACACAAACCATATCTGGCAAGCAGAGCTTCCACCATCCCTTTAGCAGAATAAAAATCATTAACCTTAGCCTTTGTCTGCCAGCAAATCTGTGGCACCACGCTATCAATCAACGCACACAGAACTTCATTTTCCTTTGGTAAATCTCTCTGCCTGGGAATGAATGCTTTTCCTATCTCAAAAAGACGTATATTATACTCGCGATTTCGCTGATTGCGTGCCATAACAGATAACACACCCATACGTATATTGGTACGCAGAAATTCCAGCTCTCTGCTCATTGGATTTTCCAGCCGTAGTGGATTTTCAACCGCCAGCTCGCCGCTATATGAAGTCTTTTTCAAAGTTTCGATGCTTGTCAAGGGATAGGTAATGATTTCCTGAAAACCGAGTGAAACCATTGATTCACGCAAATTCTGACGGAATGCGGGAAGTCGGTTTCCTTCACCGGTCGGTAGAGAAGAGCTCAACATAGAAGTAGGTATATTTTCATATCCCGTAACACGTGCAACTTCTTCGACCAGATCGGCAGTACAATTTATATCGCTGCGCCACCAGGGTCTTTTAACGCAAATAGTTTCGTCCCCGGTTTTTTCATATATAAAGCCAAGAGCACTCATGCATTCCCCGACCCGCTCAATTCTTATATCCATTCCAGTTAATCTCTTCACATCACCCGCTTTGATATGCACCGTCTTTTGTTCAGTGCGTCCCGGATAAACATCGATAATACCACGTGCAACTCTGCCGCCCGCCAGTTCGGCTATCAATTTGGTAGCTCTTTTGGCAGCTACTAAAGAGAGTTCGGGGTTTAAACCCTTTTCAAACCTGGCAGATGCCTCACTGCTCAATTTTAAATTTAACGCTCCTCTGTGAATAATTGCCTGATTGAAATTGGCTGATTCCAGCAGAATCGATGTCGTATATTCCCTGACTTCCGAACTCAGACCGCCCATTATACCGGCTACCGCTACCGGTCTCTCAGCATCCGCAATCAATAATATATCGGCGCTGAACTTACGCTCCGTCTCGTCCAGCGTATACATGGTCTCACCTTCAACCGCATGCCTTACAATTATCTTGTTTCCCCTGATCTGCTTGTAATCAAAAGAGTGCAAAGGTTGCCCTAATTCAAGCATCACATAATTGGTGACATCAACAATATTGGAAATTGGGCGCATACCGCAGACAGCTAAACGATCCTGCATCCATTTGGGTGAAGGCCCTATTTTCACGCCCTCAATTACTGTCGCACAATATCTATGGCACGAATCAGGTGCCAGAATTTCTACCGAAGCTTTCGTTTCTACAGGTTCATCAGCTTCACTATAAGAAAGATCGGGCATTTTGAAATTTTTACCGGTTAACGCTGCTATCTCTCTGGCAATACCTGTAACGGATAAGCAATCAGCTCTATTAGGGGTAACTTCAATCTCAAAAACAACATCGCCCAGACAGTCCGCCAGCGGTCTGCCTATTTCGTATTTCGGGTCCAAAACAAGGATTCCTTCGTGACTATCTGAAATCCCCAGTTCTTTTTCTGAACAAATCATACCTTCAGAAACTATTCCCCTTATTTTAGCCGGCTTTAACTCCTCAAGCTTACCAGTATGTCCGTCAATTAACTTTGCACCGACCATAGCAAAGGCAACTTTATCGCCAACCACTAAATTGGGCGCACCGCAGACCACCGTCATCTGCCTGTCTCCCAAGTCAACCGTAGCCAACCTGAGTCTATCAGCATTGGGGTGCGGATTAACCGCCAATATCTTAGCTACAAAAACTCTGTCCCAGCTTCCGCCCATTATTTGCATGTCCGATACCTCAAGTCCGGCCAGCGTTAACTTATGCGCCAATTCAACAACGGGAATATCTATGTCTACATATTCTTTTAACCAGCTGAGAGGAACCCTCATGTATCACCTATATTAAAACTGCTTCAAAAACCGCAGGTCGTTAGCATAAAAATGCCTGATATCGTCAATACCATAACGAAGGATGGGTATTCTTTCCACGCCCATACCAAAAGCAAAACCGGAATACATATCGGGATCGATACCGCAGATTCTCAACACCTCCGGATGAACCATGCCGGCACCGAGTATCTCAATCCAGCCGCTGTTTCCACATAACCTGCAACCACTGCCACCGCACATGAAGCAATCAACCGCTATTTCCACTCCCGGCTCAACAAACGGGAAGTAATCGCATCTGAATCGACATTTTCGATCCTTACCGAATAATCTTCTGACAAACTCAAAGAGCGTGCCTTTTAAATCCGCCATTGTCACATTCCTATCAACAGCCAGTCCCTCCACCTGGGAAAACATCCATTCGTGTGTGGCATCGGTGGCTTCATAGCGATATACGCGGCCAGGGGCAATGATTCGGATTGGCGGCTTGTTTTTTTCCATAGTGCGGATCTGCACTGGGGAAGTATGGGTTCTCATTAGCATGGGTCTCGCGCCTGTGGGAGTCTTATAATCAACCCAGAGAGTTGCAAACGCATCTCTGGCGGGATGTTCGGATGGCATATTAAGTGCCTCAAAATTATAGTACTCCCATTCGACGTCGGGCCCTTCTGCAATTTGAAATCCCATGCTGATAAAGATATCGCATATCTCTTTTATAGTGCGAGTTGTAGGATGAAGCCGGCCGATTTGATAGGGCTCACCGGGCAATGTCACATCGATTAGTTGCTTTTCCAGTGACCTGGTAGCAGAGATTTCCAATCTGGACTTATTCTCGGAATAATCGCTTTCCAGTTTGTTCTTAAGCTGATTTGCCCTTGATCCTACCAGTTTTCTTTCCTCAATGGGGACACCAGAAATGGAACGCAGGATGTTAATAAGCTGGCTTTTTCTGCCGAGATAACGTATCCGCCATGCCTCTAATTCTTCTAAGCTGGTGATTTTTCTCAGCTCGGCACTAGCATCTGCTTCAATTTTCTCTATCTGGTCAAGCATCGCAGACAATATATCAGATTCAGTTTTTAAGTTCTTCCGCTGCAATATTAACCAGAGCAGAAAATCTTTGGGGATCTTTAGCCGCAATATCAGCCAGCATCTTACGATTGATTATAACACCGGCTTTTGTAAGACCGCCCATCAGCTGGCTATACGTCAGCCCAGCATTTCTTGCAGAGGCATTTATTCTGGCAATCCAGAGTTTACGCATATCTCCCTTACGTTCCCTGCGGTGAGAGTACGCATAATCCAGAGCATGCAGCATTGACTCATGGGCACGCCTGAAAAGTGCGTGCCTTTTTCCATGGTGGCCTCTGGTTAATTCCAAAACTTTTTTATGACGTCTGCGGGTAACGATCCCGCCCTTTACTCTTGGCAATTTTGTCCTCCTGATGAACTTAGCGATAAGGTAAAACTTTTTTTATTCTTTTCACATCAGCAGAATGGACCGGAATGGTTTCGTCAAACAATCCTTTTGTTCTGGCAGATTTTCTGCGCCGAAAATGGCTTTTACCCTGTTTCACCCGCATTACTCTGCCTGTGCCGGTGATGTGAAATCTCTTTTTAGCTCCTTTGTGTGTTTTTAGTTTAGGCATTTATACTTTTTCCTTGATTTTTATTTCACTTTCTTCTTTTATCTTTTCTCTGTTATCTCTGGATTGAGACTGTTTCGCTGATACCGGTGAAAGTGTCAGGCTCATTATTCTACCCTCATTAACAGGCTGCCCGTCCAGCTGTGCTATTCCTCGCAACTCACCTGCAACTTTTTGCAGGACTTTGATACCCAGCTCTGGATGTACAACCTGCCTTCCGCGGAAAACTACAAGAACCCGTACTTTATCTCCTTCCAGGATAAACTTCTTCGCCAAATTAATCTTTATGTCAAGGTCATGATCTTTAACCTGAGGTCTAACCCGAATTTCCTTTAGCAGTCCGGCCCGCTGGCTGCTCCGCACTTTTTTTTCCTTCTTGGTCTGCTCATATCGGTACTTGCCATAGTCGAGCAATTTACAAACAGGTGGGCTGGCTGTAGGTGCAACCTCTACCAGATCCAACCCCTTTTCACCCGCTAGCTGTAGCGCCTTTTCGATAGGTACTACACCTACCTGTTCGCCGTTTTCACCTATCAATCTGACCTCTTTTGAGCGAATACGATGATTGATATTCAGTTCTTTAAATATGTTATTCTCTACCTCCTTTTTATTAAACCAACGGGTTGAATATTAACATATTTCATAGCTGTAATCAAAGTCTGGTTAGCTCGCGGGATTGAATAAGATTATCAAGGCTGTCCATAAATTCGCTGAAACCCTGGGATCCTCTATCTTCACCGGTTCTCAATCTAACCGAGACAGTGCCCTTCTCTACTTCTTTATCACCAACAATCAACATATACGGGATCTTATTTAACTGTGCCTCTCTTATTTTTAAATTCATGCGTTCAGAGCGATCATCAAGCAATACGCGAACGTCTCTGGACTTCAATTGTCCTAGCAGTTTAGAAGCATACTCAATATGTCTATCGGCAATAGGAATAATTACCACCTGTATCGGGGCAAGCCATAGTGGAAATGCTCCGGCATAATGCTCGATAAGACAGGCAAAAAAGCGCTCCATACTTCCAAGGACTGTCCTGTGTATCATCACCGTTCTGTGTTCCTGGCCATCTTCACCGATATAGTTGACATCAAATTTCTCCGGCATCTGAAAATCAACCTGGAATGTAGGCCCCTGCCACATCCTGCCAAGGGCATCCCTCAGCTTCACATCGATTTTCGGACCGTAAAACACACCCTCACCCGGGTCGATTTTATAAGCCATATTTAGATTTTCCAGTACCGTTTTCAGAGCTTGTGTTGCCTGTTGCCAGCTTTCTTCACTGCCGACTGCTTTTTCAGGCCTGGTAGACAGCATCATCTCGTATTCATTAAAACCGAATGTTTTCATCATAAATCTAGCAAGTTCTACCGCCTGTGTGACTTCCGAAACAATCTGATCGGGTCTGCAGAATATGTGGGCATCATCCTGTGTAAAGCCCCTGACCCTGGCCAATCCGTGCAAAACACCGGACCTCTCATATCGGTAAACAGTTCCAAGTTCAGCATAACGAATGGGCAAATTCCGATAGCTTCGTATCTGCGTTTTATACATTAAGATGTGGAACGGGCAGTTCATCGGTTTGATCACATACTCAACATCATCTATTTCCATCGGCGAATACATATTTTCACGGTAAAAATCCCAGTGCCCGCTTATCTGCCAGAGTTGGACTTTGGCTATATGCGGAGAATATACAATATCATACCCCCTGCGTCTGTGTTCCAGCTTCCAGAAATCCTCGATAATCTGTCTTACAGTACCACCTTTAGGGTGCCAGTAGACCAGCCCCGGCCCAGCTTCTTCATGAAGGCTGAACAAATCCAGTTCTTTTCCAAGCCTTCTGTGGTCCCGTTTAGCCGCCTCGGCAAGCTTTTTTAGATGTTCGTCAAGTTCGATCTTACTTTCGAAGGCTACACCATATATTCGCTGCAGCATCGGCCTTTTTTCATCTCCACGCCAGTAAGCGCCTGCCACACCCGTCAGCTTAAATGCCTTAATCTCACCGGACGATTTTACATGAGGGCCACGACATAAATCGGTAAACCCACCCTGAGTATAAATGGATACTTTTTCTGCGCCAAGGTCATTGATCAATTCGATTTTATAAGGCTGGTCGGCAAATAGCTTCAAGGCCTCTTTCACGCTGATCTCTTTACGGATAAACGGCTCATCTGCATCAATCAATTCCTGCATTTTCGCTTCGATTACCGGCAGGTCATCCTGGGTCAATGGCCGTGGAAGCTCGAAATCATAATAAAAGCCATCCTCAATAGCTGGTCCAATACCGAATTTTGCATCCGGGAAAAGAGATTTTACTGCTTCAGCCATTATATGACTGGCCGAGTGCCTCATTATCTCCAATTTACTGGACTTATCTTCTTCCCCTGGCATATTTATACTCCTTCCAAGTAACGATAAAACGCTTTGTCCTGGTTGACAGGAACTTACTGCAGGCTCAATATTCTAATACTAATATGAGCAAAGTTACAACAAACTGTTGCGGGGCGCAAAAGTTCAGAAACATATTGGACTCTGACCGGGATGAAAACCGGGAGTCCATATGCGGCAAGGGTATGTAGAAAAATACTATCGAGGATTTTATCATCCAATGCTGAACCGCTCATTCGGAATCAGATAAGACTATTACACCATAACTTAAGGCGGAATCACCACGATCTCAAGGTCGGGACAGACTTCCCCCGATTCAAACAGAGTAACATCAACGCCAGATTCCGTGATCCGGCCTTCAGGCAGCAGCCAAAACCTCGTAAAAAA
>DAOTVU010000041.1:0-11344 GCA_034436215.1 Dehalococcoidia bacterium | reverse complement strand
AGTCTTCATAAATACGGCTCCTGCTAAAGTCTGACCGGAATCCCTTTACCGGCTAAATAATCCTTCACCTGCTTGATAGAATAAGTACGATAGTGGAAAATGCTGGCTGCCAGTACGGCATCTGCCTTACCTATCTCCAGTGCGTCGTAAAAATGTTCGAGTGTGCCGGCCCCACCACTGGCAATGACCGGTACATTAACGGTTTCACAAACAATCCTGTTTAGTTGGTTATCATATCCCGCCCTGTGGCCATCAGCATCCCAGCTGGTAAGCAGGATTTCGCCAGCACCCAGCTCTACCCCATTTCGTATCCACTCCAGGACGTCTAGGCCCGTAGCTTTGCGGCCGCCGTGGGTATATACCTCCCACCAGATGTTTTCCGCCGCATTATGCCGTCTGGCATCTACCGCCAGGACGATGCACTGACTGCCGAAAATAGCAGCACCCTGTGTCAGTATATCGGGGTTGATAACTGCCGCCGTATTAATAGAAACTTTATCAGCCCCGGCTCTCAGCATTGCATGTATATCCTGTATTGAGCGAAGCCCCCCACCTACACATAGTGGTACAAATACCTGTCTTGCTACCTCTTCGACAATATGGATGAGAGTATCTCTGCCTTCGGGTGTGGCACCGATATCTAGGAAAACAATTTCGTCGGCTCCCTGTTGGTAGTAGAAGGTGGCCTGTTCAACCGGATCTCCGGCATCGCGCAGGTTGTTGAAACTGGTGCCCTTGACGACACGGCCTCCGGTAACATCGAGACAGGGTATAATGCGCTTGGTCAGCATTTTTAATCACCTCTTCTGTAGTCTGTGGCAACCGTCGATCGGGGTTTTGCTTTAAGGGGCGATTTAAGACTGCCGATCACAGGTTGTCCGCCAACAGGTATCCATACATTATCAAGCTCGGGACTTATAGTCCTAATGGCTGCTTCTTCTGAAGAAAGGAAGAGCATAGTTCCCCTGGTGGCTGCCGTCAGGGGTCTAAGGCGTATTCGATCGGTTAAACCTATCATTTCTCCATCATGGGCTAAAATGATGGTGAACGGACCATTGAGTAAAAGAGAGGCATAGGTCTGCCGCAGAGCCTCCAATATTTTCCTTTCTTCGCGTGGTTTTCGTTCGATTTCGTCCCAGAATGGTGCAGCCAGTACATGGGCGACCCTTTCTATCGATAAGCCGTGTTTCCTGACAAGCAGATCTATTGCATAGGCAATTACCTCTGTATCGGTCTCCATCGTACAGGTATAACCGTATTGTTCAAGATAGCGCCGATTTATGCCATAGGAAGAGATCTCGCCATTATGTACCACTGTCCAGTCGAGGATATTGAAGGGGTGGGCACCTCCCCACCAGCCACGTGAGTTTGTGGGGTATCGGCCATGTGCCGTCCATAAATAACCTTCATATTCTTCAAGGCAGAAAAAACGTCCTATATCTTCCGGGTACCCTACGCCTTTGAATACACCCATGTTTTTACCGCTGGAAAAAACAAAACTGTCGCTGATTCTGGTGTTTACATCCATAACCCTGCTAACCACAAAATCATCATCATTCTGCATGCCTGCCTGATATTTATTTACCTTGAGAAAATAGCGCCATATCAGTGGAGGATCTTTGATAGCTTCGATAGGCCTTGTCTTTATTTCACCTGCGTCGATTAAGTGGAATTTTTCTTTAAGGAAGCTTTCAGTTTGTACCTTGCCTTCATTACTTAAAAACATGATGTGCATAGCATAATACTCGGCATATTCGGGATAGAGTCCATATACGGCAAATCCCCCTCCCAGACCGTTACCGCGTACATGCATATTAGCAATTGCCTTTATAATATCTTTACCGGAAAACATCCGGCCCGATGTATCCATCATGCCGAAAATAGAACATGCATCGATTACCTTGTCGCTGTTATATGGGTTTTGTATTTTATTTATATTGCGCATAATTAACCTTCATGTAATAATCATTCATCAAAAACGGGCTGTTCGGCCTCTTCCCTGATGGGAACGATATGCTGATCGGGGGTGATAATACCGACATATCTTCTCAGCAGATCAGGGGGTAAATCTATAAGGCCGAAATCGTTCTTGATTAAAACGTTTTTAAAACTATCCACGTTTATGCGATCTCTCATTAAACCGAAGATAATCCCCGCTTTTTCAATATCATTGACGAAAATCATGCCGTTAATCAGCCCATGTTTTAGTAATAATTTTTTGTAATTACCATTTCGATGGGAAATCAGTATTTCATAATCTTCTTTTACCGGAGCAGAGATCAGGCCGGCACTGACGATATCCATTCCAAAGTAGTTGATGGAGTTCATGCTTGTTCCACCGCCGTATACCGTCTGCTTACCGGCCATATTTAATCCCGCAATGCGACCGCCGATATATGCATTCGGCCAGATAGGGGTCAGTCGATTGCCATCGGCAATAAAGTCATAGCATTCTGCCACGTCACCACAGGCAAAAATATCCGGCTGGCTGGTAGACATATAGCGATCGACGATAATGCCACGGTTGATATCGATGCCCGTATCCCTGATTAGATCGAGGCGTGGTACTACGCCGATGGCAATTATGAGGATTTGACAGGAGATAACCTCTCCATTATTGAGTCGGATACCCTCCACTCTATTGCCGCCCAGAACTTCGGATACCGTATTATCCGTTATCAATTTTACTCCATGTCTTTTGATTACACTTGCCGCCTGTTCTGAAGCAGTTTCATCGAGTATGGTATTGAGTATTCTATCTTTCATTTCGATAACGATTACATCCATGCCCCTTTTGGTCAAAGCCTCTGCCACACTGATGCCGATCAGCCCTCCGCCGATTACCGCAGCGTTTTTTATGCCTGAGAGGTAGCCGTCGATTTTCTGGGCATCTTGGAGTTTAATAAAGGAAAATACACCCTGTTTATCCAGTCTCTTAACTGAAGGAACTATGGGTGTTCCGCCGGTAGCCAGAAGCAGTTTTTGCCAGTGAATTAATAGCCCATCTTCCAGTAGAGCACTTCTGCCGGCGGTATCAATATTTGTCACCCGGCGATCAGACAGGAGGTCTATCTTCAATCGGGCGTAAAAATCTTCGTCACGAAACAGCATGGATTTAAGGTCGCGTTCATGGGCCAGGTATTCTGAGATAAGTGGTCTGGAATAAGCAGGGAAGGGTTCGTCTGAAACCATAATAATACGATTGTCTGCATCAACAGATCTTATAGTTTCAGCTGCTCCTATTCCACCGGCTGAATTACCTATTATAAGATATTTGGTTTTTATCGGTTTTACTTTCATCATTCATACCTTCTTCAAGATAGAGCCATCATCAGAAAATTAGAATACATCTGTAAGCCGATTTCGCCGCTTTTTTCAGGGTGAAATTGAGTTGCTATTAAATTTCCTTTGATAAGCATACTGCAGAATTTAATACCATATTCTGTTTCACCGGCAATAACTGAATTGTCCAGCGGGTCGGCATAATAGCTATGGACAAAATAGAAATTGGCTTTATCGGGAATATTCGTAAAAATCGGGTGTGTTTTTAATCGTTTTACCTGATTCCAGCCCATATGTGGCACCTTGAGATTTACCGGAAGCCTTTTGACTGTACCCGGTATAATATCGAGACATGCATATTTGCCACCTTCTTCGGTGCTGGATAGCAGAACCTGCATGCCTACACAGATGGCAAATAGCGGCTTGTTGAGGGATACAGATATTCGGATTGCCTCTGCTAAACCTGAAAGCTCGAGCCTCTTCATGGTATCACCTGCAGCACCCACACCCGGCAAAATTAATGCATCAGCATCAGTAATATCGGAAATAGACCCGGTAATGAGCGGATTATATCCGAGTCTTTTAAGTGCGTTGAAAACACTTCCCAGATTTCCGGCTCCGTAATCGATAATTGCTATTTTTCCCATATTAATTAACTCTTTCGAGTGGCTCGATTTCTACCGATTGGTCTTCTTCGACGACCATCAATGCTTCATTAGGACAATTAGCCACACAGGCCGGGATTTCACTTCCCTGGCATAAATCACACTTAGCCACAACGTTTCTGGTTTTTTCTCGGGTAATCAGGCCGAATGGGCAGGCGAGCAGGCATGTCCAGCATCCCATGCATTTATCCTGATCAACTACTATCCGGCCTGTTATTCGGTCTCGATGCATGGCCCCGGTGAGACAATAATATGCGCACCATGGTTCAGTGCACTGGCGGCATTGTAATGAAAAAGCTATTTCAGCTCTTCGTTCTACACGCAAACGGGATACAGGTGGCGGATTTTCTGCTTTGTATGCTTTTATGATATCTTTAGACCGTGAGTGCTGGACAGTACAGAATACTCCACACAGCCCGCACCCCATGCACGCATCCATATTAATGTATATTCTTTTCAAGTATATCAATCCTCCGGTTAATATATGGTATATGGCAACCTATTACCGTAAGTAATATAATAATATCTTATAAAAACTTTGTCAAATCGGTTTTCATAAACAGAAAAATTTCCTACTATAGCTATGGATGCGGCAAAATAAAAAGATAATGGATGTCTGCGGAGTTATGCTATTTAATAATCAGTTCAAGTCAGTTTTCATATAAGCCGCGCTTGCGGTTTTCTTCTACTATTCGATGATATTCTCGGTCGACATCAATGCCCCTGTCGCGCAGGACGCGTTCCATCATTTCTACGGCATGATAAAGGTCTAGAAATCGATGTAACCATAGCTGTGGATTTTCCGGGTTCTGAGAAAAATCACGGGTAAACTGGTTATATTCCTCGCTGATTTTATCGAATTCCCGTTTGGTGTTGAACTGACCTTTAATGCGCGGAAACTTAAAGAGCTGTTTGACTTTGCCCAGGTGTCGCTGAAATATATATTTATCAACATACCAGAATATGCATGCTAAGATCAGTTGATTGATTAAAAATGCAGGGAAATCAGGGATGCCAAGTTGACTTCTCAAAAGTACCTGGAGTGTGGCACCGGCGATCCCGGAAAGAAGTATCCAACGACCGAAAACATATATGAACCATTCACGGGAAAACATAGTTATCCTCCCCTATACTGGCCTTGTGTATCAATACTAACATCCCGTATTCTGTATGTCCACGCTATCCGTGAAAAGTTATGTTGTAAAATTTAAAACGAACTGTTAGATTAAAACCGGGTATCGGAGGAAGTTATGAAGGTCTTTTTCCATAAAAGTTTTTACAGTGTATATGAAAATGATCCAGCCGCAGCATCTGGGCGAATGGAATCTATTATTAAAGAGCTGGTAAACTTCGATTTCATCGAGCCGGCACCCGCCGGCCTCGAAGAAATAAGATTATGCCATACGATAAATCATATTGATTACGTGCGAAGAAATAAAGCTGTGTTTAATATGGCACTTTTGGCGGCCGGTGGTGCAATATCTGCAGCACAGGTTGCATGTGAGGGTGAGCCGGCTTTTGCCTTGGTTCGGCCGCCCGGCCATCATGCGAGTTCGGATAGTTGCTGGGGGTTTTGTTTCTTTAATAATCTAGCAATTGCTATAGCGAAGTTATTGAAGGAAAAAAAGATAGACTCGGCGTTTATACTGGACTTTGACCTGCACTATGGCGATGGTACCGCCAGTATTTTCAGAGATAATAGAAGTATCACTTATTTTCATCCAGAAGATAATCACAGACAGGATTTCATCGATCACATTGAGCGTGTACTGGCACAAAATCCGGCAGATATAATTGCCGTATCTGCCGGTTTTGATCGCCATATGGATGATTGGGGTGGGCTATTGGTTACCGAAGATTATTATTTGATTGGCAGTCTGGTTAAAAAGTATTCAATTCAAAATTGCAAAGGAAGCCGTTTCGGTGTTCTTGAAGGAGGTTATAACCATCGAGTGCTGGGGAAAAATGTAAAGGCTTTTCTTGATGGTATCTCATAGTATTTTTCTAAAGTTGTGGTTGAGGAGGTGTGGGTGGTGAAGGCATCCATGCCTGCGTGGGGCCTCCTGCGAATACACTCTGCTGATTTCCGGCGACGAACGGTCCGCAGTGCTGCCAGCAGTTAGTGCAACCCTGCCACCAGCCGGATTGCCAGCCGTTTCTCCAGCCTTTATTCCAGCCATCGTAATAGCCGTTGTTGTATCCGATCTTTTCACCCTGTTGCTGGCCCTGCTGCTGACCCTGCTGTTGGCCTTTAGCCAATCCTTCTGTATATCCTCGATTGTAGCCTTCCTTATCTCCATCCTGTTTTCCCTGCTGGTAACCGGCGCTGTTGCCTTTATTGTAACCGTCCTGACTGCCTCGTGCATAGCCATCACTGTCGCCCTTGCTGAAGCCTGACTTGTATCCGGTATCCATACCTATCTGATAAGCCCCATAGCTCACAACTCCCAGGGCAAGGATAATTAAGATCACAATTATCACTATGGTGCCGGTACCTAAATGCATGAGAGTCCTCCTTCGATTAGCGTTTAATTGCAATATTATAAATGAAAACGCTATGCGATAATAGCCATTTTTGGTCTGCTTTAGAGTAATTTTTAATGGAGATTAGATTGCCATGAAGTTAACATACAGGATTCAATTTCAAATATTTCAGTTTAATAGTTTACAAAACATATGTTAAAATAATTTCACTTGGTGCTCTTCGAGTTGCCAGCCTAAAGCGGTTTTTTCCCGATATGGCTGAGCAACCGGAAGGTGTAATCGCCTTGAGGGTACACATGGAAACGTGTGTGCCTCCCGCATTTGGAAAGGAGAGTTTTATGGAAAATAAAGATAGTTGTTAAAAAAGTGTCCCTGAAAATTTCAGGGACACTTTTTCGTTTTATTAGGCTATTTACATTATATAAAGAAATCATTGTTAAAATTGAGGAGGCCTTGCGCAAATATGACGAAAATCGTATTTGCCCTGTTGGGATTGTTGATACTGGCTTTTATAGCCGTGCCGATAGCTAAAATGGTCCTGGCATCAGATCCTGTGATTCTTTTGGATAATATACTTGATCAGGAAGTGGCCGCTTCTATTTTACTAACTCTGTATGCTGCTTTTATCGCCACACTGGTAGGATTTATTCTTGGCGTACCACTGGCTTATCTGCTGGCTAAAGCCGATTTCAAAGGCAAGCAATTTATTGAAGGGTTGATTGATCTCCCGATAGTGATACCCCATTCTGCTGCAGGTATAGCTCTCCTTTTTGTTTTCGGTCGAAAATATTTTGTGGGCAATGTTTTTGAAACCATTGGTATTAAATTCATTGATTCTCTTGCGGGTATAGTCATCGCCATGCTTTTTGTAAGCGTTCCTTTTCTTATAGATTCAGCCAAAGAGGGTTTTAAAAAGGTTGATATAAGGTTTGAAAATGTCGCCAGGACTCTCGGAGCTTCGTCATGGCAGACTTTCGCCAGAATATCTTTTCCACTAGCCTGGCGGAGCATAGTTGCTGGCTGTCTTATGATGTGGGCCAGGGGCATGAGCGAATTCGGTGCTGTCATCATAATTGCATATCACCCTATGATCGCTCCGGTGCTGGTATATGAGAAATTTGAGACTTATGGGCTTAACTATGCCCGGCCGATTGCAGTGATCTTAATTCTTGTTTGCCTGATTGTATTTATTGGGTTGAGGCTATTGCTTTATCGAGGTGAGAAGTCGTGATCAGCATCCGTGATCTGTCAGTAGAACTTGGTGAATTCACACTCAGAAATGCCAGCCTGGATGTGGCTGACGGCGAATACATGGTTATTCTCGGCCCTACTGGTGCCGGTAAGACCGTTTTGCTTGAATCGATTGCCGGCTTATATCCGGTAAAGTACGGGAGGGTATGGATTGGAGGAAAAGATGTAACCGGACTCGAGCCCGAAAAACGAAGAGTTAGCATCGTCTATCAGGACCAGGCCTTATTTCCCCATCTATCAGTGAAGGATAACATCATCTTCGGACTAAAAGTGAAAAAAACACCACATGCTGAAATCGATCAGGCGCTTGATAGGACAGTAAATCTTATGGGTATCGGCTCTATTTTAAATCGTCGTCCTTCTACATTGAGTGGAGGCGAAAGACAGAAAGTAGCTCTGGCACGGGCATTGTGCACAGAGCCGGATGTCCTTCTGCTGGATGAGCCTATTTCGGCTTTAGATCCGCAGACCCGTGAAGAGGTGCAGTATGAGCTGCATAGGATGCAGAGATTTCTGCGTATAACGACCATGCATGTTACACATGATTTTGAGGAAGCAATTGCTCTCGGCGATCGCATTGCCGTTATCGGTGACGGAGAGTTAAGACAGATCGGTACACCAGATGAGATATTCCGTCAGCCTAACTCCGAATTCGTCGCCCGTTTTGCTATGTCCCGGAACATTTTTACCGGGATGGTGGAGACCTCACCTAACGGTGAGTGCCTGTTTAAAACGGGTGATACTGCATTTGTTGTGGCAGGCGACAAAATCGGCGGCGCAACCAGAGCCGTTATCAGACCTGAAGATGTGCTGATATCGCTCGAACCATTGCGTGCAAGCGCACGAAATGCTTTCTGCGGGAAAATTTCCCGCATTACCGATAAAGGTTCGACTCTATTCATCACTGTTGACCTGCCACCGGAGATCACCGCGCTTATAACCCGGCACTCATTTGATGAAATGGGGTTACAGCTAGGTATGCAGGTATATGTCACTTTCAAAGCATCATCAATACATGTCTTTTAGAAATGTATTGATGATATAAATTAGAAAGGAGATTGCATCAGTCATGGCGCGGAAGAAGCAAAAAAACAGATTCATTTTAACCATGCTTACCTTTGTAGTATCTATAAGTTTGACTGCATCCTGTACACAATATTTGAAAGCTCCCTCTACTTCATCCGGTAAAGCCAGTTTTGGCGAGCTACAGGGTAAGCTACCGATCTTCTATGCGGGAAGTCTGACTGTGCCGTGGGGCGCTGTAACCGGAGAATATATTAAGATTTATCCTGGAGTAGAGGTGTTGGGGGAGGCGGGTGGGAGTTCGGTAACCATCAGAAAGGTGACGGAGTTGCATAAGGAGTGTGGAGTGATCGGTTCGGCCGACTATAAAATCATTCCGCAACTGATGTTCCCTGAATTTGCCAGCTGGTATATTATCTTTGCTTCAAATCAGATAGTGATCTGTTTTACAGAGAAATCCAAATACGGTGATGAGATAAACGCAGATAACTGGTATCAGATTCTGCAGAGACAGGGGGTTACTTACGGTCGTTCAGACCCCGACCAGGATCCATGCGGTTATCGAACGCTGATGGTCTGGCAGCTAGCTGAAAAATACTATAATGCGGCCGGTCTTTACAATAAACTATGCGGCGCCAGAGGCGATATGATGAGGTCAAAATCCGTGGATCTCATCGCCCTACTTCAGTCTGGTGATCTTGACTACGCTTTTGAGTATGACTCGGTAGCCAAACAGCAAAACCTGCGATATATCTCACTACCGGTAAAAATCAACCTTTCCAGCAAAGAATTTGAAAGTTACTACGCACAGGCGAGGGTGAGCATAAAAGGAGCCGAACCAGGTGAAACTGTAAACCTTGCGGGCGAGCCGATTCTCTATGCGGTAACTATCCCGCTGAATTTTCACGATCAAAAATTGGCTTTGAGCTGGGTGGAGTTTATGCTCGGTGATCGGGGCATTGCTGCCATGGAGTCTACCGGCCAGGGTATAATAAGACCGGCGGTAGCCAGTGATAAAACAAAGATACCGGAAGCATTGAGAAAATATATAAAATAATCCGGTGGCTAGGCATCATCGCTCTGCGATATAGTCGCCGCTTTTGCCTCCGGTTTTCCTAAGAAGCCTGAGATCCGTGATGGTGATCTTACGGTCGATCATCTTGCACATATCGTAAATTGTGAGGGCTGCTACGGCCGCCGCCGTCAATGCTTCCATTTCAAATCCTGTTTGGCCCTTCCCCTTTATAGTGACCGTGATGTCGATAGAATTGCCGGAAGTGAAATTGAAATCCACCGAGACACCTGTTAAAAGGAGAGGATGGCATAGCGGTAACAAATCGGGTGTTTTTTTAGCTGCCAGGATGGCTGCGGTCTGTGAAACAGCAAAGACGTCTCCTTTGGGCACCTGATTGTTTTTGATTAAAGTAAGGGTTTTTTCGGCTAGATTGACCCGGATACCCGCAACAGCCATCCGCACCGTTTTCTTTTTATCCGTTATGTCTATCATGTGTGTATCTTTTAAATTCATTTAACTATCCACCGATCCTTGACATATATTTACCGGGTGTTTTTCCATTTGCCAGAGAGTGTTTTTCCGGTTTTCTTTCGATAGCGAGTTTTAACTGATTTTTGATTTCTTCAGTGTCTTTACCACCGCGCAATATTTTCTTGATGTCAACGCCCTTTTCCGAAAAAAGGCATGGGTATAAAATGCCCGACGCTGATAATCTCAAGCGATTACATTGCTGACAGAACGGTTCGGATACAGCGCTGATAAACCCTATGGTTCCACGAGCGCCCGGCAGCCTGAAGTATCTGGCAGGCCCGCTACCGGGAAGGTCGAAAAACGGTTCAAGATGCCCCAGAGTTTCTATTGTCTTAAATAAAATATGATTGGGTATCGATACTGCGTCCTCATGAATTGACATGTGTTCGATGAATCTTACATGCCAGCCAGCTTCAAGCGTCAGACTGGCGAAATCGAGGATCTCATCATCATTCAGACCCTTCAGCGGTACCATGTTGATTTTAACCGGGGTGAGGCCGACTTTATATGCGGCATCTATTCCTTTCAGGACGTCTGATAGATTACCCGTCCGTGTAATATGTTTGAATCTATCAGATCTTAAAGTATCAAGACTGATGTTAACCCTGTGAAGCCCGGCTTCCATCAGCTCTGAAGCGTATTTGGAAAGCAATATACCGTTGGTGCTCATCGAGATATCAGTTATGCCATCGACAGACGCGATCATGCTTACCAGCTTTACGAAATCAGATCTAATCAGAGGTTCACCACCGGTCAACCGTACTTTGTTTATACCCATCTCAACGGACGCCCGTACGACAGCGATTATTTCTTCGAAACTCAATATCTCATCGTGCGAAATGAGGGGTATGCCTTCGGGAGGCATGCAGTAGATGCATCTGAGATTACATCTATCTGTAACCGAAATCCGGAGGTAATTTATAACTCTGTTATACCTGTCATATGCGGGTTGCATAGCATTTAAATATTGTCATGGTCTGTTATTTTGCCCTTCAGCGTATCAACGGCATGCGGAATGATGGGAACGATAAGTTCGAGGTATTCTTCAACTGCTGCCGGATTGCCCGGTAGGTTTATTATCAGACAATTTCCA
>DAOTVU010000040.1:0-88420 GCA_034436215.1 Dehalococcoidia bacterium | reverse complement strand
ATTGATATACAAGGTTATATAAGCAGGTGTGCAGGTCACATCCGGGGTGTGCATGTCGCTTTACTCACTGGTGCAGATTGGAAATGATGATAAATCACACTCTAACTAAACTGCCCTTTCTGCTAATTGCTTATAAGACAATGGGTTCGGTAACTGTCTAAAATGGTGCCGTTTTGAGCTTCGGTGTATTGTTTGGTGGGGCATTGAGGGCAGTTTCCAACTCCCGTTTGAAAGTAAGCAGCTGATTCCAGCGTTCCAGCAGTTGTGTAACGTTTCAATAAATTTAAAGAACCCGTGCCTGCAAAAGCGATCTGCTCAACTGAATACTCGCTTTTCTTCTTTAAGATCTGCTCCTCTCTCCAAGAATTTACCATCCCGAAAAAAATCACCTTGTGGATGGACAAGTTCTCGTAGAACAGATCAATACCTAAAAGTGATGCACATATTCAGGGCAGGTCACTTAGGCTTTATTTGATAGTCAATTAATTCCCACTCTACGAGAACAAAATTGTTACTCTCGTCTGATTCATCCACAATTTTATCGTAATCAATGTTTACTTCAAAGCTGTGGTGAGGCGGATAGGGAAAATAGGATGGCGCTTTGATCAACGGAACCTTGAAGTAGTCATCAACTAGGGCATTGGGTTGCAAAGCAGGCATCGGCACAATATCTTTGACCACTCCATCTATTAGCAAAACAAGCTTGCATGGAGTTGAGGGGGCTTTTCCCAAATTGCCTACTACATATCTTATAAATTGTGTGGGAATACTGGAAAGACCTAAAGGAGAGTTCTGCTGAAAGACATTTAGATTTTTAATAGTGAGATCCGGCTTAGAAGGTAGTACTTTAACTCCCTTTAATTCTTGAAGCGGAAGATCCTTTAGATCTTGATTTTTAGAACCTGGTTTCGCTATCAGGTTGTCAGATTTAACAGACGTCAATATATCGATTGTGACAGCCTTGGAACTCATGCCTCCCGCATTACTAGCAAACATCGTATAGTTACTTGGTTCAACAAGTTTGACTGTTTGGTTGCCAGTGGCAGCTACCTTGCCTATATCCGGTATGATCTGAATGGCATTAGCGTTTTTAACATTCCAGCTTAAAGTAACGGAGGTGCCCGGCAAAATTGCTGTAGATGACGCTGTGAAATATTCGATAACCGGTGGTTCTGTGGCAATTACTGGCTGTGTTGGCGTGTCAACCTGTGTCTTACCATCATTAGAAGGTTTTTCAGGTACGTTTATGTATACGCAGCTTATGTTAGTAACGAGAAGCACTCCAAAGCTGATAACTGATAGAAAAATATGAAAAATAAAATTGTTGAACATTCTTACCTCCCATACAGCTGCTGCTTCTATTTTAATAGCCTTGTATGCAATTTTCAAAGATTTGTACTGGTTCAGTTGATGTCGGACACTTTCCTCCTTATCATTTTACTAAAGTTCTGTTCCAGATACTTTTTGGGTGTGAGATAACCCAATGATTGATGGGGGCGAACAGTATTATAGATGTATTCCCTTGTACGAACCCATGCATTGATTTGCGGTTATGGACAGACGAAGAGTAGAATTGCACACATGAGGATAAGGGGGCAGTAAATGAGGTACGTTTTTTTAATTTTGCTCATACCTGTTTTGCTGGGAACTTTCGTAATGTCGGGCTGTATAAAAAAGAAACCTGTTATGTCCGGCAGTACTGCCGGACAGCAGACGGCGCCGGTAAATATACCTTCACAGCCATCGGGGGAGAATTCAGGCGGGAGTCTGCAGTCCGGGACAGGCGATGGATCCGGTCCGCAGGCAGGTCAGCCGGTTATTACGTACGGCGCCTATGCGCTATGGACAGGCAGATGGGATACTACCTTTTTCCGATACGGAGGTAAAGAGCATAAAACCCTGTGGGAGCTTAAACAGGTGGAAAGCAATATAAGCGGTGCATACGACTGGGATGACGGGCGAATTACCCTCAGGCAGAGCAAAACTTCAGGACTGGCGATCGGCACCTGGGCGGAGTCACCAACATATAAGCCCCCCGATGATTCCGGAGATATTGAGATTCAACAATCACAGGACGGTAACAGCTTCACAGGTAAATGGCGGTACGGATCATCGGGTGCATGGATCGGTGAGTGGAACGGCAAGCGAATTAGATGATGGCAGAGCTGGGACTCAATTGGGCCGCCCGATGAAGCAGCCGGCATGGTTATTTTTCGATAATTTTAAATGGCCGTTCGCAACGGGCAGTGGATTTTATCCGTTTATACGTATATACATATAATCGTGTCGAGCCGGCGGGTGATAGTGCTGTGATATAATTTAGAAGTCATGCAGTACAAACGCATTGTGGTTAAAGTCGGTACCAACCTGCTGACGGGCGGCAGCGGCAAACTGGATGTTAAAATCATGGCTGATCTGGTCAAACAGATGGCGGAACTGCACGGCCACGGCCATGAGTTAATCCTGGTAACTTCCGGGGCTGTGGCCGCCGGGCGTGAGCGGCTGGGCATCAAGAACAAACTGAAAGATATCCCTTTTAAGCAGGTAATGGCTGCGGTCGGGCAAAATCGACTGATGCATCTGTACGATGAGCTGTTTTCCATTTACGGGATTATTGTTTCGCAGGCCCTGTTAACCAGAGCAGACCTGACGGACCGTTCACAATACCTGAATGCCAGAAATACGCTGCTGGCTCTTATTAAACTGGGGGTCATCTGCATTGTAAATGAGAATGATGTGGTCTGTACCGATGAGCTGGGAGAACTGAAATTTGGAGATAACGATAATCTGTCTGCTATGGTTGCCAATCTCGTCGATGCGGACCTGCTGATATTGTTATCGGATGTTAAGGGCCTGTACTCTGAAAATCCGCAGCATAATAAGCGGGCTAGACTTATCCCTGTGGTAGAGAAGATAGACGAAAAAATAGAGGAAATGGCCGGGGGTGCCGGCAGCCCGCGTGGAACCGGCGGAATGGTAACCAAGATAGAGGCAGCTAAGCTGGCAACCAGCTCGGGCGTTACCGTGATAATTACGCTTGGCACCTTGCCCGATGTGTTACTCAAAGCCGCCTCGGGCAAAAATGTAGGCACCCTTTTCCTGCCGCGGGACACCAAAATCGAGAGCCGACGGCGCTGGCTCCTTTCAGGCCTCAGCAGCAACGGCAAACTGGTTATTGACAGGGGTGCCATCAATGCACTGCGCAAAAGTAGAAAAAGCCTTTTACCTGCGGGAGTTGTCGATGTCATGGGGGAATTCAACCGTGGTGATGTTGTTGATCTTATCGATATGGAGGGTAGAAAAACCGGCAGCGGCATTACCAATTACAGCTCAGCCGACCTTCAACGCATAAAAGGCATGCAATCGGGAAAAATCGTCGAGATACTTGGATATGAATATGGAGATGAGGTTATTCACTGTGATAATCTGGCGCTGGTTTAAGACTGATTAAAAGGCAGGAGTATTTATTATGCAGTCATATATCAATGAGCTCCGCGAAAAAGCCAGGCAGGCAAAGGGAGCTTCAAAAAAGCTGGCTACGGTAAGTACCGCTCTGAAAAATGAGGCTGTTCTTTCCATTGCCCGGTTATTGCTGGAAAAAGAGGATATGATTTTGACCAATAATGAGAAGGACTATAAAGAGGCTCAGGCCGACGGCATGAGTCCGGTAATGCTCGACAGGTTGATGTTGAATTCGGGCAGATTGAAAGCTATCGCTGAGGATGTTAAAACCGTGGCAAATCTACCCGACCCGGTTGGCGAAATAATAGAAGAACGCACCCTGCCGAACGGCCTGCTGCTTAAAAAAGTGCGGGTCCCTCTTGGCGTTATCGGCGCCATATACGAAAGTCGGCCAAATGTGACCGTTGATATCTCCGTACTGTGTCTGAAGGCCGGCAATGCGGTTATACTGCGGGGTGGAAAAGAAGCCTTTCGATCCAACTTTGCTTTAGCCAGCATCGTGCAGGAAGCCGCATACAGGGCGGGTATTCCCGCCGGCTCCGTTCAATTCATCGAGTCGACCGATCGGAAAGCAGTCGACGATATGCTAAAGCTGAAGGATTTTATCGATCTTGTCATACCCCGTGGGGGCGATGGCTTGATCAGATTTGTTAGAGATAATGCGACCATGCCCGTCGTGGCGGGCGGTATAGGCGTATGCCATACTTATGTGGATAAAACAGCCGACCTGTCCAAAGCCACTGCCATAGTCTATAATGCCAAGGTTCAACGACCCACCGTTTGCAATGCGCTGGATTGCGTGCTCGTCGACCGCCAGGTAGCTCATGAATTTCTGCCCCGGATGGCAGGCGAGCTGGCCGGGGCGGGTGTAGAATTCCATTGTGACGAGCAGTCCATGCAAATACTCAAAAACATGGACAGCCTCAAGCTAAAACCCGCCACACAGGAAGATTGGGGTAAAGAATTTCTCGCCCTCATCCTTGCGGTTAAGGTGGTGGATTCACTCGATGAGGCACTCGAACATATCGATCGGTATGGTTCCGGGCATTCGGAGGCTATAGTCAGTCGGGATCAGCAGGCTATCGATCGCTTTCTTAAGGAAGTTGATGCCGCCTGTGTTTATGCCAATGCGAGTACCCGCTTTACCGACGGCAGCCAATTCGGTATGGGTGCTGAAATTGGCATCAGCACGCAGAAGTTCCATGCACGCGGACCCATGGCTCTACGGGAGATAACCAGCTATAAATGGTGTATCAGGGGCAACGGCCAGATAAGACCCTGATGCGTTATTTCAATGCCTCCAGGGACCTTTTCTGTACCTCAAATAATTCCCGTATCCCCTTTTCAGCAAGGGTCATTAAAGTATCCATGGTTTCCCGGGAAAATGGTTTACCTTCAGCGGTACCCTGGACTTCCACAAAATCGCCTTTATCCGTCATAACCACGTTGAAGTCCACGGATGCGCGATAGTCTTCATCATAGCACAGGTCCAGTAGTTTATTCCGATCGACCACGCCGACGCTGGTAGCTGCCACAGCATACTTTAATGGCAGTACCTTATATATCCCCTGTTTTTTCAGCCTGTAGAATGCAGCATACAGGGCAACATATGCACCCGTAATACCGGCTGTCCGCGTCCCCCCATCTGCCTGTATTACATCACAGTCCACGGTAAACGTTCGTTCACCCAATGCATCGAGATCGACCACAGCCCGAAGGCTTCTTCCTATCAATCGCTGTATCTCCTGAGAGCGGCCGGCCTGTTTCTCAGGATTACGGGGGGTTCTTACCTGTGTTGCTCTCGGCAGCATTGAGTATTCGGCCGTCACCCAGCCGCTTCCCTGTCCCTTTAAAAAAGGAGGCACCTTATCTTCAACGCTTACGGCACACAGAACACGCGTGTTACCGACTTCGATCAGGGCAGATCCTTCAGGATAATCCTGATAACCGAGTGTGATCTTAACAGGCCTCAGTTGATCGTTTGCACGTCCATCTTTCCTTGCCATCTGTCAATCTCCCTTCAAAATCACAAAAAGTATAACATCATTGGCCTTTCGATTGCGATAGCAGCTCATCTCAGGTTGCTCATTGCTTGAAATACCCGATGCAATCATACTTCAAAAGTGCTATCCTTTGTGATACCGTTATGGTTGATGTGAATATCTGGATACTCCTACTAACCGGATTTGTTGCGGGTATATTGGGAGCTATGCTGGGTATCGGTGGTGGAGTTATCATCGTACCTGCGTTGACGATTGTTCTGGGTGTCCCCATCCATTATGCCATCGGCAACAGCCTTGTTGCGATTGTAGCCAATGCCCTCACCTCAACCGGCATCTATATTAAAAACCGTATGGCTAATTTAAAGTTGGGGCTATTGCTGTCCTGTACTCTGGTGCCGGGGGCTGTTGTCGGTGCTTTTTTATCCAGCATTCTGCCGGGAAGCATCCTTGCCGTATTTTTTGCGGCGCTGCTGATATATGTCGCCTTTAATATATATCCGCTCAGGAAACACGGGAATACCACCGGCGAATTCAAGATGTTAACCGATACGTGTGAAAAAGAGCATGACGGGAATGCCTGGCTGGATGAGAGCTATTATGATCCCGCCCTGCATGAAGAATTAAGATATAGAGTACACCGACAGGATTTAGGGCTGATTACCGGATTCTTTGGCGGCTGCGTATCAAGTCTTCTGGGTATAGGCGGGGGCATAATAAATGTCCCCGTCATGAACATGGTTATGAAGGTGCCGATCAAGGCTACAATTGCAACCAGCAGTCTTCTTCTATGCTTTACAACCATGGCCGGCTCTATTGTTTACGCATTCCGGGGACTGGTCCTACCAAATTTAATGGCACCGCTTACTGTGGGTATTTATATCGGCGCGCGTACGGGAACAGTGATTGTGCGCAGAATTCAGGGGGTATGGCTGCAACGGATGTTTGCTGTGATTCTTATAGTAACCGCTATCACCATGGTACTAAAAGTGTGTCGTGTATATTAAGGTTGAATTATGCAGCATGAAAGAATGAGCCCAACCCATTTAAAAAACCACAGCCTAAACCGGACGTTGAGTTCGATATTGAGTTTTGGTGTGGCCTTCATTATGATCGTAATTGCGGCTGGCCTTATTTTGTACAGTTTTAAAGGTATAAACGAGGTTGAAAGGCTTGTACCGCTGCCTTCGTTACTCGGAAAGCTGATAGAGCTATCACCATCTGCCTTGATCACAACCGGACTGGTGATCATGCTTCTTCTGCCGCAGGTAGTCCTTCTCGTATCACTCATACATTTCATTGCTGAAGGCCAGAAAAAGCCTGCTGTTATATCTGCCGTATCGCTGACAATGGTCATAGTGAGCGCTGTTTTGCTGTTTGTTATGAAATGAGTTTTACAACGGGTTTGAATTGACCGTTAAAATACCATATGTTATGATTGCTTTTAGATGTCATCACTCGTAGAACTACATGCGGAAATAGAACGTTGTAAAGATTGCGATCTATCCAGACACCGCACAAAGGTTGTACCTGGCGAGGGCCCTGATAACGCAAGTCTGCTTTTCATAGGTGAAGCCCCAGGATGGTATGAAGATCAGTCAGGCAGGCCATTTGTGGGATCGGCCGGGCAGTACCTTGAACAGCTGATAGGCATGATAGGCATGAAGCGCAACCAGGTTTTTATCGCCAATGTTGTAAAGTGCCGTCCGCCCGAGAACCGTGACCCTCTGCCAGGTGAGATTCTTGCCTGTAGCAAATGGCTTGATAGACAGATAGAGATAATCAAGCCGAAGGTAATAGTTACGCTGGGGCGTTATTCCATGGCCAGATACTTCCCCGGCGAAAGTATAAGTAAAATCCACGGCAGAGCTAAACGTATAGGGGGCACGATTTATTTTGCCATGTATCACCCTGCTGCAGCTCTGCACCAGGCTAATCTGCGTAAAATTATCGAGGCCGATATCATGAAGCTGCCTGCTGTCCTGGCTGAAGCAAATGCTATGGAGCAGGAAAAAGACCATCCCGCTCAATTGAGCCTCTTTTAAGATGCGATGACCCGCTCTAAATTAAAGATAATACCTCTGGGCGGACTCGGTGAAATAGGCAAAAACATGATGGCCATCGAGTACGCCGATGATATAGTCATCATCGATGCCGGTTTGATGTTCCCCGAAGATGAAATGCTGGGAGTCGATCTCCTCATACCCGACATAGGCTACCTGCTCGAACATAAGGAGAAATTACGGGGGATTGTTATCACACACGGGCATGAAGACCATATAGGCGCCCTGCCCTATATTTTGCCGCAGCTTGACCTTCCGGTTTATGCAACAAGGTTAACCCAGGGGCTTATTTCCGTCAAGCTCAGAGAGCATCGGTCTTTCATTAAGGCCAAACTCAAGCTGATTCAGCCAGGGGTCAAATTCCAGGTTGGTAGCTTTAAAATAGAAGCTTTTCACGTCTGTCACAGTATACCGGATGCCGTCGGTCTGATTATCTATACGCCACTGGGAATTATCGTCCACAGCGGCGATTTTAAAATCGATTATACGCCGGTTGATGGGATAACCACCGATCTGGGTAGGCTTGCGCACCTCGGCAGCGAAGGAGTTCTGATGCTGATGGCAGACTCAACCTATGCAGAACTTCCTGGCTATACGCCTTCAGAAAAAGTTGTTAAAGAGTCCCTCGACCGTATCATCAGCGATGCATCCGGCCGAGTCATCATCGCTACATTCTCTTCCCTGGTTTCGCGTATACAAATGGTCATCGATGCCGCCAAACAACACGGTCGGCGCGTTTGTATTATCGGGCGCAGCATGAAAGATACGGTTAAGATGGCTACCGATCAGGGCTATCTGAATATACCTTCCGGAATACTGTGTAGCATCGAGGAGCTTAAAAATCTGAAGCCCAGACAGGTCATTCTCATTACCACTGGCAGTCAGGGAGAGCCCACGTCAGCACTGGTAAGGATAGCCAATCACGATCACAGTGAGATACGCATACATCGCGGTGATACGGTGGTCATTTCTGCTACACCCATACCTGGAAACGAGGCATTGATTAACCGCACTATAGATAATCTATTCCGCCAGGGGGCCAACGTAATTTACGGAGAACACTCAACAGTTCATGTGCACGGTCATGGAAGCCAGGAAGAACTCAAAATGCTGATTAACCTCATCAAGCCCAAATTCTTTATGCCGATTCATGGCGAATATCGCCATCTGGTAATTCATGCCAATCTGGCCAAAAGCATGGGAATGCCGGAGGGCAATGTATTTGTAATGGAAAATGGCAATATACTGGAGATAGATGGCGAAAAAGGGCGAATCGATGGTAAGCTCCCATACGGCAACGTCTATGTTGATGGACTGGTTCTGGGTGGTTACGCGCCTGTTATATTGCGTGATAGAAAGTTGCTATCGCGGGACGGTATAGTGGTCGTGATCGTTGCCCTGGATAAAAAGGAAGGTAAGCTGGTAGGAAGACCGGACATAGTGTCACGCGGATTTGTAGATACCGAACATGATGGATCTGTGATAGAAAGGGGTCGTGACCTTGTAGCCAATGCCCTGGGCAAAGGGCACATAGTAGAATACAGTTCCATTCATACACGAGTCAAGGATATGCTGAGTAAATTCTTTTACGAGCAAACCAAGCGCCGTCCGATGATAATTACAACTGCTATAGAGGTATAGTAGAATAATTCTATGCCCACAGATAAAAGCAGGAGAAACAACAGAGAAAAAACTTCAAGTAAAGGCAAAAAAAGGGGAAAAAACAATTCTTCTCTAAAGTTTCTTTTCTCCGGCCCCGTCATCCTTGCACTGCTATTTGTAATCGGCATCTGTCTGCTCATCGCATTCTGGCCGTCAATTGCAGACTGGATAGACCAGATTGGCAAAGATATTACATCAGCGCTCAATAACGCCTGGCTGGCCGTTTTTAAGTTGATGGGGCTGGGAATAGTCTTCGTAATAATAGCATTTATCGGGATATGTGTTATTGCAGGATGGCCCCGCATGTTCTTACGCTACTGGAACTACTGGCTGGGAAGTGCGGCTTTCATGATAGGGCTATGGGGATTGCTCTCATATTTTAAACCATCAGGCTCCAGCATTCTTGCCCGGGTTACACTGGGAGGATATATAGGGCAGGCTATAGCCACAGAATCGGTTATGTGGGGTGTTTTTATCATCGGAGGATTGTTTTTGCTTTCCGTTTTCTTCATAGCACCGGAGTGGCTGGGGAGGTTGATAAAGCGCGCCGCACTCGGTACCGCCTCAGCAATAAGAGAACTGGTGGAAATTGCAAAACAACCGCATTTACGGGGTGGGAAATCTTCGCCTGCGATTACTGTGAATGAGCCCGAAGAGGCAGGCGGAGAGACTGGAGAAACCGAACCAGTTGCTTCTACCGATACCGCGGTTATGGATCACCTGCGCTCTACCATAATGGTGGGTGGGTGGCTTTTACCCAATATAAACATACTGGATAAAGTAGCAGAAACCGTTATAAGCGATAGCGAGATCGAAAAGCGCCGTCAAACTATAGAAGAAGCTCTTCTCAGCTATGGAGTCCAGGCGAAGGTAATCGAAGTAAACCGTGGACCGACGGTTACCCAGTTCGGGGTAGAGCCGGGCTGGGATATCAAGACCAGGGAAATCAGGGAAAGGGATCGTAGTGGAAATATAATCGTGAGGACGGAGGAAGTACAGAGAACAAGGGTAAAGGTTGAGCGCATCAGTTCGCTCGCCAATGATCTTGCTTTGGCTCTGGCAGCACCAAGCATAAGGATAGAAGCACCCGTTCCCGGTAAATCGATGGTGGGTATTGAAGTTCCCAATACCACTTTTGGCTCAGTAGGATTGCGCGGAGTGATGGAAAGCACTGCTTTCCAGAGACAACTGGCCAAAAGCAGATTAACGATAGCGCTGGGCAAAGGGGCTGGCGGCGAGACGGTAGTAGCCGACCTGGCCAAGATGCCACATCTGCTGATAGCCGGCGCTACAGGAAGCGGTAAAAGCGTCTGTCTGAATTCAATTATCTGCTGTTTGATGATGAACAATACACCCGATGACGTCCGTTTTATTCTGATAGACCCCAAGCGGGTTGAGCTCGTCAATTACAATGGAATACCGCATCTATATGCTCCGGTTGTGGTAGATATAGAAAAAGCAGTCCTTGCACTCCGATGGTTACTGGCTGAAATGGACAGCCGCTACAGACGTTTTTCGGCTACCCGCTCACGCAATATCGAAGATTACAACAGGGATAAACATCCCTCGGAATTTTTGCCCTATATTGTGGTAGTTATAGATGAGCTGGCCGACATGATGATGGCTGCTTTTGATGAAGTCCAGCAATCTCTTTGCAGGCTTGCACAACTTTCCCGCGCCACGGGTATACATTTAATTGTGGCTACACAGCGTCCATCGGTTGATGTGGTAACCGGATTGATAAAGGCCAATTTTCCGACACGCTTGAGTTTTGCACTTACTTCACAGGTTGATTCTCGAACTATTATAGATTCAGCCGGCGCTGAGAAACTTCTCGGTCGTGGCGATATGTTGTATATGCCACAGGATGCTTCCAAACCCAAACGCCTTCAGGGAACTATGGTAAGCGATGCTGAGATAGAACGACTGGTTAACTTCTGGTCTGCACAGCGAAGGCAGGATAGCATGACGGTGAATTTCGATGATATGGCCCAGAAGACACCCGAGAGTAAAAAACCTGTTGAAGATGAATTACTCGATGTTGCCCGCCAGCTTGCACTTGAGTCTAAGGAGATCTCAGCTTCCTATCTACAGCGTAAGCTTCAAATAGGATTTCCACGGGCGGCACGACTTATGGATAAGCTCAGGGAAGAAGGTTTCGGCAAAGATAAAAAAGGCAAAATAGAAAATTGATTACCGGCAGCAGCAAAGGGCTGGGCTTTAAAGCCCAGCCCTTTGCTGCTATGATCTCTTAATTTAATCCGGTAATACCACTTCTGCGGTCCCGACGGCGAGTTTTTCGCCATTCTGATTTTCAGCCCAAACCTCTACTACCACAAAGCTCTGGTTTTTCCCACGCGGGTGTTTCTCGGTGACGATACCTCCACATTTCTCAACGGTACCTGGGGGAGCAGGTTTGGTCAGCTTGACATCGATCTTTCTAACCCAGCCACCCGAAGGAAATGCCCAGTTGGTCAACACCGATGTAACAAATGAAATGGTCATCATACCATGCGCTACGGTCACCGGTATGCTGAAAGGTTGAGCCGTCTTCACCCATTCCGGATCGATATGCACGGGATTGAAATCGAGAGAAGCCGCAGCGTACTTCCATATTCTTTCCTGCGTGACTTCCTGTACTACCTCAGGTAGCTTTTCTTCAAGTTTAACCGAACTGAATGTCACATTACTCATAAATTTGTCTCCTCTCATCTAAATTAGGGACGTCTATTGAATCAGGCCTCCAGCCCGTGCTCGGCGCGCATGAACTTGCGGATGTCCTCCCTTGTTCTGGGCAGAATAAGGGTGGTCCACATAGTCGCCTTGAGACGGTTATGCTGATCGATATACTTGATTTCGTATGTCATATAGTATTTGCCGCGTTTAATCCATTTATCATAGGATTTCATGTGAAGAGTGATGATATCGCCGGGCCTGATGGGCTCGTATAATTCGATCTTTTGGCCCGGATTTCGTGCGCCTGGTGTCCGTATCCAGCTACCGGGGCCTGATCTAATACAAAAAAAACCTATAGTCGTCAGAAAAAGAGGATGTGCTATCAATCCTTTAAACGGGCTCTCCTTGGCCTTTTTTTCATCGGAGATAACAGGGTTGTCATCTAAGATTGCCTGCGAATAGTTGATGATATCCTCTGCTTTAACTTCATATTTAATTGGCGCAACGTATTCTTTACCGATTTCGATTTCATCCCAGACTTCGTAGGTATCAGCATCTGCTATGAAATCCCAGGGAAAGTTTTTCTGCTTTTCGGTGACAAGGAATTTTTCCATATTGACGGTCATTTATATTCCTCCGGTATAGTTTTATTTAACACCAGCTTCGGCACGCAAATCTGCCGGTTTTTTGTAATTGGAATAACTTGCCCACTGAGGCAGATCGCTCTTTGGAGCTACGTAGGCAACCTTTCCATCTTTTTGCCACTGGACAAATCCAAAACAATAGCTGTTAGGTATGTGCTTCATCGGTTCTTTAGGATCAACTATTTCTCGGGAATGGAAGAATGGCGCTATTTTTTCTCCCGTGAAGTAGCATTTATTGGCCGATACGCCTTCTACGACCGTTTTGCCTTCAAGCTCTTTAATGATTGCATTGATATCTCTGGTATTGCCAACCTTTTCAATGGCGGCTTTCATAAAGTAGACATCTTCATAAGCTGTAGCTGTGGTAGTGGCTATCAACGTACCTTGTGCCCTGCATTTCTCATTAAACGGAATAGTTTTATTGGTGATGGGGATGTCATGATCCGCATACACACCGATAGAACCCAGGGCTAATCCACCTGTCAGTTGCCAGAACGCCTTCGAATGCATAGTGCCACCCCACCAGTAGATGGGTGTAATATCTCTGGCACTGGACTGTGCCCATTGCTTGGTAAAAACCTCGATATCCGAACTGGGGCCTGCATTGTAAATAATAGCTTCGGCTCCATTCATTTTACAGAGCTCAAGTACAGGCAGATACATGCCTGCACGCCACTGCAGGCTTTTCTCGAGTACAACCTCGAGTCCATATTTACTGGTTGCATATTCGCTCATCTTGGGTATTCCCAGTGATGGCACACCTTCCCGCCACCCTTTGGTATAAGAAGAGTCTTCCCAGAGAATGGCGATCTTTTTGGCACCGATCATGTTTTTGGACATGTCAAGTACTTCATCCATCAGCCATCCCGATGATGGCATCATGATCTGATTACGGAAAACAAATTTGTAGGTCTCATAATCTGTTAGCACGGGTCTGGTGATTGCCTCATCCGAGGCATCGGCAAAGAAGATATGGGGATATTCATGAAAGAGCTTAGATGCCTTATCCATAGAAACAAGCGTAAGATCGGACATGGGAATGACATTAACAGCCATGGCATGATGCTCTGTCAGTAATCTGGTAACGCCATCCACACATAGATTTGGTTGAGCCTTTGCGTCGATCACTATCTGCTCGACCTTTCTCCCCAGGATTCCGCCTGCTGCATTGACTTCATCAATGGCGATTTTGTGAGCGTCAGCGCAAGCTTTGATCATAGGTATGCTGTTTGCTCCAACGTATCCCATGACTATCGGTGTCTTATCTTCCGGTTGCGTCGTTCCACAGTTTATGAAAACTGCAGGTGATAAAATTACCGCTACCAACATTATTAGTGCAAAAAATTTTTTCTGCATGCATTCTCCTTTTAATTTTTATGTTGTTTTCTACCATATCTAACCATATCGTTTGATAGATCTAACTCATCATAGCCTCCTTGGATAAAACTCTGCATAATACTGATAATATATAACAATACTTACTTGCATAAATGTACTTATAATAACATTTACAAAATCGTGTTTCAAGTATTCAGCATATTCAGGGAAGATTTATGTGAAGATATACCGAAGCTGTATAAATATATGAGAATGGGTTGAAAGGTTAATAACTCAACTGCATTTTAAGGCAGCTAATTTTCGCGAGCTTTGTGTATTTATCGAAGTGACTTCATGACCGCAATGAGAGCACACAATCCTGGTATTAAAAACATTTCCGCATTTCTTATGCTTCAGTGATATTTCCGGCACGCCCATGTCGGTCAACCATTTATTTTCCCAGCTTATTGATGCCAATCCGATAATATACAAGTCGCTGCCTTTCGGGGTTAATCTGTATTCGTAGCGTGGTGGATGCTCCGAATACCTCCGTTTCGTCATAATCCCCCGGCTAACCAGAAATTTCAATCTGGCCGCCAGGACCGTACGTGATATATCAAGCTCCTCAAGGAAAGTATCGAACTTTCTGACGCCCAGCAGAGCCTCTCTGATAATCAGGAAGGACCATCGATCACCGACAAGGTTAAGTGTCCGCTCGGAGGAACATATATTTTCGATGTTTTTCACCAGCCGGGAGGGCTTACGTTTACGTGTGTCAATCAATCTATACCCCGAAGCTGTCATTTTACGTATCGAGGCATCATAAATTACATCGCCGTATTCGATTTTTTCGCCGCACTCAGAACACACTGGAATAGGCTCGTAGATACACCCGCAGTCCATATGCAGCAGCATTTCCTCGGGTTTTCTACCCTTATTGAGCCATTTATCGCCCCAGTATTTAATGCAAATTACCAGTGGATAGAGGTCACGCCCCATGTCGGTAAAATGATATTCGTATCTTATAGGATTATTGCTGTAGCGCAGTACCCTGAATATACCTCCATCCAAAAGTCTTTGTAATCTCAGTGACAGTATATTAGGAGCAATCCCCAGATTTTTATGGAAATCATCAAACCGGTGAACACCCAGAAAAGCTTCGCGGATAATCAACGATGTCCACCTATCGATAATCAGCTCTATTAATCTCGGCGCATATTTTTTTAATCTTTCCTGCTTTGTTGACAATTCAATCCTCTGAATATTATTAACAATTTTGCTAATTATACCATTTCATCATCGCATATGGTACAAATTAAAGATCGAGCTAGCCATCATCCGAACGTATATGCCAGGGTTTTTAAAAATCTCTATTATCGTATTTAAATTCTACGTTACCCAGTTTGCTGATTTTGCCATCTAGTATAACGGCATTATCGGTAATTTCAGGATTATTTCCTATACCTCCACCGAGATTTAAACCGAGAGTTCGCCCGTCCTTCAGGTAATGTGAAAAACTGGCCCAAATCCAGAACGAACGGTATGGCCACACACTGACACCCCAATCAAGGACGGCAAGGGCTGAAACAACTTTAGCGGATGAAAATGTAAATCTTCGAGATTAGCATACACTAACGGTTGTTTTGCCCAGCCTGTGACCAATAGATTGCCCCGATTATCAAAAAGTTTGCCCGTCATTTTTATTTCCCCCATTCTTATATCTCCTCTGGTGTTACTTGTCGGAACTATACCTTACATATTGACTGAGCTGTATTCATCGCCGGTACTTGAAATATGTTAATATAGAAAACATTAGCTTTGGATCAAATGATGCTATGGTTAAGAGAACATCTACTTTTTTAAATATATTTCAATTTCTGTTTTTATTTTCTATATGTTTTATTTCCTGTAATATACTTCCATCCTATGAAAATATAAAGGACAAACTATCCGCTGTCGTAAGAGTTACGACAACAGATCGTATGGGATCGGGAGTAATTATATCAAATGATGGCTACTTGATAACCAGCCGACATGTGCTCAACGGTAATACCAATGCTGCTATTATAATGAGTGATGGAACTATGTATGAAGGCAAAATTGTCATGTCTGATGAACAGACTGACATTGCTTTACTTAAGCTCTCCGAAAGAGATGCCGGATACGTTTTTGCCAGCATCGGTAGCTCGGCGGAATCAGATGAACTACAGATTGGAAACTCTGTACTGGTTGTAAGCTATCCGGTATCCAGCGATGGTAATAAGTTGAATATCAGTTCGGGGATTATATGTGCTTTCCGCAGAATACAATCGGTAGACTATATTCAAAGCAACGCCATGACCTATCCGGGCAGTAGTGGAGGCCCGATGTTCAACAATCGCGGCGAAGTTATCGGAATTGTAAACAGCAGATATAATGTCCCGGATAATACGTGTGCGACTTTTGCTACTGCAATTAACAATATAAAAGAGCTCATTGCCGGGATAAAGAATGGAACCTTTCCTTCCAACACCGGGCTCTCACTCTCTACCGATGCCATCAAATCGGAAAACGTAACAATCGAGGCAGAAGATATCAGCGATAACTCAACCAATTTAAAAACTGACAGAACAACCTGTGCACGTGTTGGTTGTTACGCACCAGACTTTAACTTACCAACGATAAATGGAGTTCCGTGTACTCTCGAATCTTACCACGGCAAAAAGTTGATAATGGTCTTTACTACGACCAGATGCAGTTCCTGCTTTGAAGTAATGCGCTGCATCCAGCAGATATACGATAACTGGCCGAGAACCCAGATGGATGTGCTGGTAATAGTTAGTCAGGAAAAACCGGCAGAAGTGGAAAAATGGATAAAGCTCTACGGGATTGAAACGCAGGTTGCACTTGATCTCGATGGAAAGGTTGTTAACCTTTACCAGCCTTCTAAGTTACCAGCCATTTATTTTCTCGATACTGAAGGATTGATTAAGATTAAGAAATACGCACCTCTGGGTGGTTGTGGCCGAGAGATAGATGCGCTACTAAGACTGTATTGAATATAAGAAATTATGCAATTCGACATGCCCGATTTATGGTATTTATATTCCAACAACTCTTTACTTTAGGCTATTCAGAAACTGGGCTCTTCTTCTCATTGCGCCGATACAGCGAACCGCATTTTCGGGCATAATATATACTGGTAATCCTTCTTTAACTGCTTTTATACTACCTTCTACCTGATCATGTGCATTGGCAGGAATAAATATTATGGGCTTCATATATTTATTCCTTATTTCGATCATCCGTTGTCTGAACCAGTCCTCCTGCAGAAATGCATATGAGATGACAAGACAGGCATCCACCTCCGGCATTATCATCTCCATGCAATCAACAAATAGCTTTGAGCCGCCAATTACAGGCGCCCACACCAGATCGACCGGATTTCTTCGGTTATTGGAGGGAGGTACTTTATCTTTAAGGTATTCCTGAAGCTGCTGCTGCAGTTTTTGGGAAAATAGTTTTATCTCCAACCCTTCTTTTTCACAGGCATCAGAAGAGGCTACCCCGCCACCGCCTGCTTCGATTAAAAGACCCACATTGTTACCTGGAGGTAATACTGGACTGACAAAGGCGACAGCCAGATCGATAAGATCCTCCATGCCATAAGCCGGTATTATACCTGTTTGCCTGCACATCGCCTGAAATATTTGATAGCTGCCGGCCAGTGAGCCGGTGTGTGAAGCAGCAGATCGGGCACCCATCTCGGAACTGCCGCCTTTCCAGACAATGACCGGCTTCCTGCGGCATACTTCTCTGGCAACCTTGATAAAATGTTCTCCATCTTTAACCCCTTCAACATAGGCAGCAATTATGTCTGTATCTGGGTCATCACCCCAGTATTTAATTAAATCTTCAATTCTCAGGTCACATTGATTACCTATGCTGATAACTCCACTGAAACGCAAACCCCTCTCACCGCCGTGACGTAAAAACATCTCGCTTACCCATCCGCTTTGCCCCACAAATCCAATTCTGCCCGGCTCAAGGGGTAGTGGTGTATAAGGCACGATTGTATTGATTCTTCCGCGGGAGGTGAAAATACCCATACAATTTGGTCCGATAATGCGTGTGCCGCCTTTGCGCGCTATGGCTACCATCTCTTCCTCAACAAATCTTCCCTCATCACCCATTTCGCTGAAACCTACGGCATGCACAATTGCAAACTTAACATGCTTGAATGCGCAATCTTCCATCGCAGAATTGATCGATGCAGCCGGTATGGCCAGTATAGCCATGTCAACTTCGCCGGGTATATCTGAAACTGATGGGTAACACTTTAATCCCATAATCTCCGATTCCTTGCGGTTAATAGGATAAATTGTACCGGCAAACCTGTCTTCCAGCATTCTTTTAATAAACATGCCACCCGATTTGAACTCGTCTTTTGAGGCGCCCACAATAGCCACAGTTCGCGGCTCAAAAAGATATTTAAGGTCAGAATAAAAATATTCGGTCACAACATTCCCTCCGGTTACCCATTTAATTTAATTTGTTGGATATATTAATTGCTGTAAATATAATTCGCGGTGTAGAGTTGAAGTTAATTATCTTATTATTCTATCACTATGTCAAAAATTGTACTTTATGTTATAGTACTATCAATTACATGCACAGGCCTTTTAACAAAAGAAGAGGGTTGAGTAAAAATATTGTTGAGGAGTTAAAAGATGTCATATGAAACACTTATTTACCAGGAAGAATCGGGAATTGGCAGAATTACTATTAACCGACCGCAGGCTATGAACGCCATTACCCCAACCATGCTTAAGGAACTTAAGGAAGCTATTTTGTCTGCAGGCGGTGACAGTAATGTGAAGGTAATTGTTGTTACCGGTGCAGGGAAGGCATTCAGTGCCGGAGTCGATCTGAAATCGCTGGGAGACCGAAGGCTCGAACGGGGTAAGGTAGGAGATATACTCGATTTACCTGCCAGAGATCTTATAAACGCTATCCGTTCCGTACCAAAGTGTGTTATAGCACTTGTCAATGGATTCTGTTTCACGGGTGCACTGGAAATCATGTTGGCCTGTGATATCGTTATAGCAAATGAGGAGGCCAAAATCGGCGATACCCACGCCAGATGGGGGCTGCGCCCCACCTGGGGTATGAGTGCCAGGCTCCCCCGCCGTGTGGGTTTTCTCAAAGCTAAAGAGCTTTCTTTCACAGCCGACGCAATCACAGGAAAAGAAGCTGAGCGCATTGGGCTGATTAACCTGGCAGTTCCAGCCGAAAAGCTTGAAGAAGCACTGCAAACGATGGTTAAAAAAATAATTTCCAATAGCGCGCAATCAATTCAAGCATATAAGTATCTTTATAATAAAAATGAAACACTCTCACTCGAACAAAGCCTCGAGCTCGAATATCAAAGCGAATTTGATATCACTGATACTGAAGACAGACTGAGCAGTTTTAGAAAATAATTAGCGGGCCTTCAGAAATAGCTTGGTATTTATTAATAAAATAATTTTAGGGAGGTGACCGGTGCCGGAGAAAAAGTTCAAGTATCTGAGCAAAGAATGGGCAGATGAAGTATTGAGAAGGTGTAGAAAAGAACTGACGCCCGAAAAGATGAAGCATATTACTTCCTCTATGTTAACGATTAATACCAGATGTCCCGATGGTAAGACAAGGGCCGTTTTTTACAGCTTAAAGAACGGTAATATCGAGTCCATATCTATTGTGGAAGGTGCACTTCCCAAAGCAGAGTTTACCATTACAGCTGATTATGATCAGTTTGCCAGAATCTCACGTGGGGAGTTGAAAGCTCGTGCTGCTCTTATGTCGGGGAAAATGATGTTAAAAGGTAACTTGGTAAAAGCTCTTACTCTGTCGCCTACCGTTGATCGCCTTAATGAAGTAATCGCAACCATACCCACGGAATTTTAAATTCGGAGAGTGAACTGAATGCCAGAAAAAAAGCTGACAAAAGAAGATCTATACTTTATCGATTTTCCCAAACGCATTAAGTCCATCCAGAAAGAAATGGCAAAAAACAATATAGATGTATATCTGGGCACGAGATTGCGTACCTTATCGTGGACGCTTGATGCTTTTTGCCCATGGAGGTCCTATATAGTTATACCGCCTGAAGGCCTTCCAACGGCTATTACGTTTGTTATTGATGCTGCGCGTGTGGCGGACGAATCATGGCTGGATCAGGATCATATCCTCGGTTATGGCCCTATGGGCGGTCAGGATCAAATTTCTTTATTGCAGATGCTTATAAAGCCCCATTTAAAAAGTGGGAAGGGTATTATCGGTATGGAAACAGGCATGGGGACTTACTTGCCTGAGGGCCATCTCACACTGTTCGAATTTGTCATGCTTAAGGCCGCTCTCCCCAAAGCCACATTCAAAAATGCCCATATAATTGTAGATAAACTTTCCATGATTAAAGATGAAGGTACTATCAATCGATTTCGTGAAGCATCGCGGATTGTAGATATAGGGCATAAAGCGGTATATGATGCGCTTAAAAATAGCGATTTTACCGAGCTGACGGAGACGGAGATTGCCGGGCTGGCGGCATATGCTATGCGAAAAGCTGGCAGCGAATGGGAATGGTCATTCACGGGAGGAAACGAGATCGCATCTGGTTATCGTACCGGTCTGGCAGCCGGTGCCTGTACCCCAGCTACAAGAAAAAAGCTTAAAATTGGGGAATCCCTGATGGTTGACCTCCATGCTATGTTCAAGCTCGGACTGGGCGATCACTCCCATAATTATTTCCTCGGGAAAGCAACCAGAAGACAACTGTGGCATGCTCGAAACTTCGTTGATCTAATAAATAAGGTGCTCGGAGCTTATAAACCGGGAATTACACCATCGAGGTTAGCTGATGAGATGCTGGCTTTTGCTGAAGAACGTGGATTTCAGGACTATCTGGTGCCCGGTTTTGAACACGGTATCGGGATGATGGGAGATGAATGGCGTATAGGACTAAATGATGGGCCATTCGACTACTGGACAAATCCAGACCACGTATATCAAAAAAATGAAATGCTGATATGTGCAGTTCAATATGCCTGTCCGGAAGAAAACATAGGTTTTCGCTATGAAAATCCCATACTGATTACTGCCAAAGGTTGTGAGGCATTGTCCAAATTTCCGCTCAGCATTGATGTAATCTAAATATCGTTAGCAGTGCATACGGATTCATGCAGAATATGCCATTTCATTAAACTGATTGTTTTTTAATGCGGATCGGAAACATTGTTTCTTCATCTTTACGGAGCTCAATTATACGATCGCGTAGGAGGGCAGCCTTTTCAAACTCCAGATTTTTAGCAGCTTTTTTCATCTGGGCTTCTAACTCTCTGATCAATCTGGCGATTTCCTCTGGTGGTGCCGGTACTGTCTGATATTTAGCTCTTTCTTCAGCGACAACTTTAACCCTCTCGGTTATATCTTTGATAGCCTTCTTAATGCTCTGCGGTTTTATACCGTGTTCTATATTATATTTTTCCTGAATACGACGTCTTCTGTAAGTCTCATCGATAGCGTTCTTCATGGAGTCGGTTAATTTATCAGCATACAATATAACGTGCCCATCAATATGTCGTGCGGCACGGCCCATTGTCTGGATCAATGCATCTTTTGATCTTAGATAACCCTCTTTATCTGCATCCAGAATTGCCACAAGGCTGACCTCGGGTAAATCGAGACCTTCCCTCAGCAAATTAATACCAACTACGACATCGTATACACCCAGCCGCAGATCGCGCAGAATTTCCACGCGTTCCAGCGTGTCCACCTCAGAGTGTAAATAGTGCGTTTTTATCTCCATCTCGCGGAGATAATCTGAAAGCTCCTCAGCCATTTTCTTTGTCAGGGTGGTGACCAGGCAGCGCTCACCCTTATCAACTCTTATCTTTATCTCATGAATTAAATCGTCAATCTGGCCCGTGGTCGGCCTGACTTCTACCGTGGGCTCCAGTAAACCCGTCGGGCGGACGAGCTGTTCCACAACTTGTTTGCTGGTACCGTACTCATATGGACCAGGCGTAGCCGATACAAAAATGACTTGATTGATTATCTTTTCGAATTCTGAAAAATTCAATGGGCGGTTATCGAGAGCAGATGGCAGCCTGAATCCATAATCAACCAGAGTTTGTTTGCGACTCATGTCACCGTGGTACATACCGCGAATTTGTGGAATGGTCATATGAGACTCGTCGATAAACAGGATAAAATCTTCGGGGAAATAGTGAAGCAGAGTCCATGGAGGACTTCCGGCTGGCCTACGCTGGAGATGTCGAGAATAATTCTCCACACCGTTGCAATATCCGAGTTGGGTAAGCATCTCAATGTCATAATTTGTACGTTGCTCAATACGAGCTGCCTCCAGGAGTTTGCCCTGTTGTTTAAATTCGTTTATCCTTTGTTCGAGCTCTTTACGTATGTCGTTTATTGCCAGCTCAAGTCTCTCAGGTGATGTGACAAAATGCTTGGCGGGGAAAATGTCAACCGACTGTCTTTCAGTTAACAGCTCTCCGGTCAAACTGTCGATCTCTATGATACGTTCAATAACGTCACCCCAGAATTCAATACGAATGGCAACTTCTTCATAAGATGGCAATATCTCAATTGTATCACCGCGTATACGAAATTTACCGCGAGAAAAGTCGTAATCGTTTCTTTCATATTGCATATCCACAAATCGGCGAACCAGCTTGTTGCGCTCTATCTTTTCGCCCTTGTTGATTGTTACCACAAAGCTTCGATATTCGTCCGGCTCGCCCAGAGAATATATGCAGGAAACCGAGGCTACAATCAGAACGTCTCTTCTGGTCAACAGGGCACGTGTGGCAGCATGTCGTAATTTATCTATTTCTTCGTTTATATCGGTGTCCTTTTCAATATACGTATCGGTTTGCGGGATATATGCTTCGGGCTGATAATAATCATAGTAACTGACAAAGTATTCGACCGCATTATCGGGGAAAAACTCTTTAAATTCGGTAGCCAGCTGTGCTGCCAGCGTCTTATTATGACACATGACCAGAGTAGGGCGTTGCAATCTTTCTATCACATTGGCCATGGTGAAGGTTTTACCACTTCCGGTGACACCCAGAAGTACCTGTTTGTCAAAACCCTGTTCTATACCTCTTACCAGAGCGTCAACAGCTTCAGGTTGGTCACCGGTCATCTTGAAATCAGATACAATTTTAAATGAAGGCATCGTATTTTAATTATAAAGCGCATTTACCAAAAACCAAATATCGAAAAATGTATGGTTTAAATGTATTTATAGGTTCTGATTTGATTAAGAAAATTAGATAATTATAGCTACCTCGCGAGACGCTGCAGGGCCAGTCTGATTTTATCCTCAACCGTCATCCCTTCCGTAACGGGTATATTGCTTAATGCCTGAGTAGCTTCCCTTACAGAATAGCCAAGACCGGTTAATGCGGCCAGGGCATCATTATCCAGCGAAGAAATTGAAGATGATACTTCACCTTCCCATCCTTTTTCCAGTTTGCCTTTAAGATCGAGTATGATGCGGCCGGCTGTCTTTTTGCCGATGCCTGGCACCTGGCTGAGAAGGTCCGTATTGCCACTTAATATGGCAGTTATGATTTGTTCTGTGTTAAGCGCTGTAAGTAAAGCTAGGGCTACCTTTGGTCCTATGCCGGTAACAGTGATTAATTGCTCAAAAATATTTAGTTCCTGCCATGTTGAAAAACCGTATAAAGCGAGCATATCTTCCCGTACGTATAAATGGGTATACAGTGACACATTACTTCCGATATTTCCCAGCTTTGCGATCGTAGAACCGGGAACATAAAGTAGAACGCTTAAGGGCCCTGTTTTAATAGTTACACTATTGCTACCTTTGTTTATTACTGTTCCTTCAATTGCTACGATCATCTAAATCAGTAACCCCTTTTAATAATTTCCTGCATATGTTTTTGATTAAGATGACAGATGGCTACCGCCAATGCATCGGCGGCATCTGTAGCCTCTGGAAGCCCAGTAATACCCAATTGAAGTTTGACTACTTCCTGTACCTGTTCCTTGCTGCTTCGCCCATAGCTGGTGACCATCTGTTTAACTTCGGTAGGCATATAACGCTCAACGTGCAATCCAGCCTGAACTGCGGCTAAAATAGCCACAGCCTGAGCTCTTCCAATAGCAAGAGCAGAGCGTGCATTATTAGCCACAAATGGTTCTTCTATTGCAACCGCATCAGGTTTAAATTCTGTGATCAACTTTACCAGAGCATCATACATACGGCAAAGCCTTAATTCGATCGACATTTTCTGTGGAGCCGAAATCACGCCGCAATTTACCATGCAAATTCTATTTCCACCAGTTTCTTCTACAATGCCATAACCCATGTATAATGTGCCGGGATCAACACCTAATACACGCATTGTAATGCCTTTGACTCATGCACGATGGCGGTCATACGTCAGGCTTCAGCTTTCAGTTTTTCAATCAAGGCGTCACTGTATTCCAGATTGGAAAAAACCCTCTGGACGTCGTCCAGCTCTTCCAGCTTTTCTAGCAGCTTTATAGTCTGTAAAGCCTCTTTCTCAGACAGTGTAACTGTGCTTTTAGGTACCATAGTCACTTCTGCAGATAAAGGCTTTTTCCTCTTTTCAATAGCCATTTTAACCGCTTCAAAATCGTGCGGGTCGGTATAAATTTCGAGCAGGCCTTTGTCTTCCTTAACATCCTTTGCACCCGCATCCAGCGCATATAATGACAGTTCATCTGGATCAATTCCATTCGTATCAATAGTAATCACTCCCGTATTTTCAAATAGCCAGGAAACGCTGCCAGCCTCTGCCATATTGCCGTTATATTTCTGAAAGGTGCTTCTGATCTCAGATACTGTACGATTACGGTTATCTGTCATAACCTCAAGTAAAATAGCCACTCCGGCAGGGCCATATCCTTCCAGGATCATCTCGGTGAAGGTGGTTCCTTCTACTGCGCCGCTCCCCTTTTTTATAGCATTTTCGATATTTTCCTTGGGCATGTTATTGTCGCGTGCCCTCTGAATAGCAAGCCGCAATCGAAAGTTAGCCTCTGGATTCGGCCCCCCTTGTCTTGTTGCTATAATTATCTCACGCGTCAGTTTAGTAAAAATTGCGCCACGCCGGGAATCGGCAACACCTTTTTGCCTCTTTATTTGTGCCCACTTAGAATGACCGGACATATTTCCCCTCACCTGATTTTAGTTTATTATCAATTAAGCATAAAACATAATCCGATATTTATGCAACAATTGCGCCTGTAAATCATCAAATGCTTATTAATTTGATGCTATAATGATGCATTAATAAAAGGCAATCCGACCTTTAATGAATGCGCTTGAATGGTTTCTCAATCTTCAATTACTTCCTGAGCTGATAGTGTTGCTTATCTCGGCTTTGCCGATAGCGGAGCTTCGAGTGGCTATTCCTGTTGGAATGTATACATTTGCCATGCCATGGTATAAGGCTTTGTGCGTTTCCATCGTTGGCAACATGTTGCCCGTGCCCATTTTATTGCTCTTTTTTGATTCACTGGCGAGACTTTTAAGTCTGGTAAAACCTGGAGAAAAGTTGATAAACTGGGTATTTGTGCGTACCAGAAAACATGAGAAAAAAATACAAAGATACGAATGGCTGGGTCTTGCACTTTTCGTGGGTATTCCTTTACCTTTTACTGGTGCATGGACTGGTTCGATCCTTGCTTTCATTGTGGGATTAAAATTTTTACCATCACTGCTATCGGTATTCTGTGGAGTCTTAATGGCCGGTATCATCGTTACAGCTCTTTCACTTCTGGGATGGATTGGTGCAATTATATCCGCAGTGGCGATGACAATTATAATCGTACTGGGCTGGTATAAATTTTGATTTAATGATTATTTGTACTTGCATGAAGACGAAATACGATATCAACCTGCTAAAATTGATCGTGAGAGAATATATGCAGCAGGTGCCTATGGTCCATGAGCACTGCAATCGTTGTCTGGCTGTAGCCAGATGGCACAGCAATGCAGTCCTAATGGTGGTTGATGCCGCCTTTGATTCCATCGGACTGAATTATTTTCAATCGGTAGTTCCCAAAGTCGAACTTTTTCGCATCAATTTAGTTGAACCGGGAATTATTACAACTATGGAGGAGCTTGCCGATGCCGATAGCGATAAATTAATCCCTATATGGAAAAATGCACGATCATGGCAAGTCGCCAGAGAGGTAGCTACCTATTTATCAACCCTCAAAAATAAGTATAAAATCAGCGATAGAGAAGCTTTGATACACTGGGCAAAGCATGCAGATTTAAAGGGATGGCAGCTTGACCCTATCGGCAAAATCAAAGGGGTGGGCATTAATACTTATCAGTATCTGAGAATGATGGGTGGTATGGATACGGTGATGCCCGATAAAATAGTAAAAAAAGTTCTTTTTCAGATATTGGATAGGGTAAATATACCTCACCCAAAATCAGATATAGACTTCATTCTGTTAATAGAAAAACTCGCTCCTTGTACCGGATATCGTGCTATCGAACTATGCTGGATGACCTGGTTGATGCAGTCAGAAGCCGGACTGAGTAGAACGGAAAAATATGCAAGTATATTGCCACAAATATAGTATTATTGAAAGGGATAATATTGGCAGAACAAATTACCGATCCGAAAAACACTAACAGAAAGCATTTCTGGAATAGGGAGCATCTATTTCAGCTTCTATCGCTGGTTTTTGTCATTTTGCTCGTCGTTTTCCTGTTCTGGCAGCGGGAAGCTATCGCTAATTTTGCTCTGCTCATGGCCAGGTACTGGGGTCTGAAATATACAGCGATCTTTATTATATCGTTAGCAGCCTCGGCTACTTTGATTATACCGATTCCCGGCCTGGCATTAACTTCACTTATTGGAGCTGTATCACTTAACTCTCTGGACCCGTTGTGGGTGGGGATTGCTTCTGCTCTTGGTGCATCGTTAGGCGAAACTACCGGATATTTGCTGGGATACAGCGGACGTATAGCCGTACGGGATACAAAAAACTATGAGCGTGTGGCCGGCTGGATGTCGAAATGGGGGAGTTTAACTATATTCGTTCTCGCATTCATTCCTAACCCGTTGTTTGATCTGGCTGGTATAGCAGCGGGTGTGCTAAAGTATCCTCTGTGGAAATTCATTCTGGTTGGTATTTTGGGCAGGTTGCCCAAACATATACTATTCGCTTACTTAGGATATTGGGGTATTCATATTTTCCCGCAGCATAATCCAGTACGTCCATAAGAGATTTTGTTAGAATGGAGGTTTAATAAATGTATCTCGACCGTAACAAAGAGGAAATTCTCAGTCGATTGGAACAAAAAGCGGGCGATTATGAGGAGTTATTTGGAAGCTGTGCCCAGGGCACATTGCTTGCTTTGCAGGAAGAATTTCACCTTGGAAACAGGGAAGTACTGAAGGCAGCTACGGCTATGCCGGGCATAGCCCTGCGAGGGGAGACATGCGGTGCTGTAATAGGAGCTATTATGGCGCTTGGTCTCGCCTTTGGCAGAGAAAGAGCAGAAGATTTCGTAGCTGTTCAACGCACAACAGGAGCCGCCCGCAAACTGTGCAGACTCTTCGAGCAGGAAATGGGTGGGTGTAACTGCAGGGATGTTCAGCACAAAATTTTCGGAAAAAGTTTTAATCTGGCAGATCAGACCGATCAGAAAGAGTTTATCAGGGCCGATGCTTCTAAAAAATGCCGTTTGCCTGCAGGCAAAGCGGCAAGGATAGCCGGCGAGCTCATATTAGAAGGTCTGGAGATTAAGGCATAGTATATATTGAGTGAAAGACATGAACAAATGGTTCGTGCTGCGTTAACGCAGCACGAACCATCATATCAAGCAATTATTCAATAAGCCAGCTGTTAGAAACCAAAGTGTGTCGCCTGTGAAGCCACTATCTGCCATGTGAGGAAAAGACCTACCAAAAATACACCGACATAGATATGTCCCGTTTTCCTGTAGAAGTAAGTAAGTATAAATGCGCTGATAGGCATTGAATACAGATACTGGATACCAATTATAGCCCACAACGGCTCATATGGATTACCCAGTATACCTGTGGTGAAGAGTGGTACATACATGAAAAGGAAGAATCCGAGAAATCCTGCGACAAGCAAAGCCATGTTTACCAGCATTTCGGCACCCATGCTTAATTCTTTACCTTTAATCAATGGCCTTAATTCGCCATGTAAAACTGTGGCTATTCCTATCCAGGCAAGGATGAAGAAAATGAGATAGCACAGGAATATCATGAACTGTAAATTCGACATGGGCTTCACTGCGAATATCCAGAATCTGTAATCGACTGTAAATAGCCAGCTTGAAATAAGAAGTGTCACATATCCTGCAAGTGCTACCAGCAAGGCCAGCAGGAAGGATTTAGCTATCTTAATCCAGTCTAATTTGGTGGACCAGGTAAGACCATAATTGTCGCCGGTGGCATTGACTTTGCGGTTAATGGCAAAATGGAAAATCAAGAAGAAGATAGCTGCCACAATGCCACTCATCAGGGCATATGAGAGCATTTGTGTGGTGATATTCTGTGAAAGAAAAGCCGAAGCCGGTATTTTTAGCTGGACGGGGAATTCTTTATAACTAAGGAACGGTGCGCCGGTCAGTATAGCAAATATAATAGCTCCTATCCACCATCCCGCTCCTTTTAGTGGTTTGGGTTCGGCAGGGGTTCCGGCCAGCTCTTTAAAGAATGCTGTTTTCAATAGCAGTGCCCCTACGGGGAAAAACAGTAAAATCATACCAGCCAGAGCAATTAAATTGCCGATCTCCTTCCAGATCCATATCTGATTTTCCGGTGGCAACTTGTTGCCCCCATCTAGGGTCTGTTGAAACCATGCCACCGCGGCACCGATGCATTCTGTGGACATGTGATCCCAAGGATGGGTATTCCTGGGCATGACCAATTTACGGGCAGTTCCATCGGATATGGAACCGTAAAGCTTACCTACTACTACGTCTTCGGTTGTACCAAAAAGGGCCTTCAGCTTGTCTGTCTTAACAATCATTGGTGCCATGGGAGCGCCCCACATAAACCCGGCAAACTCGTCCCACTGAGAAAATACCAAAGCTACATTTCGAGGAAAGGTTGCTGAACCTTTGGGTGTACCCAGTGTTTCGGTTGATGATCCTTCAAATACAAATGATTTGTAGCCATCCGGTATCACCGCTGCCGCTACCAGTATCGCCCAGCCCCCCATTGAGTGTCCTTCCATACCTATGTTCTTACCATCCACAAAGTCGAGCGTACGAAGATATCTTAATCCGTCTATTCCGCCGAAACCATTAGCAAAAGCTGGCGGATCGGAATAGCCGTGACCGGTTTCATCCAAGGCTAAAACCACATATCCACGTCTGGCGAATTCTATAGCAAATCCATCCTGAGTCTCGCGGGAATTGATATAGCCGTGAACAGCCAGAATACCGGGAGCCGGAGTTTTAGCAGTTGCGTTTTTGGGAATATAGAGCAGACCACTCATCATGATGCCGTTAGTTCCGGCAAATCGAACATCTTTGACTTTTATGTTGCCAAAATCTGTTTGTACAAAAAACGCCAGAAGATCGCCTGCAAGAATCATACATAGAGCAATGATCAGTAAAATAATAGTTATCTTTGATCCGTTCACCTCTAAATTCTACCTCCCGTACTTGATACCCATGATAATAATGCTGATTGAAGAAAATGGAGTTTTGTTAATATTAGATCAGCGTATAAATTTTCAAGGTTCCCACCCCCTTAAAGCAAGCAGATAAACAAGCAGATAAAATAACATGGTAAAGTATACACGAATATCTTACATTTTACTAGCATATGTACCTTATACACTAAAGTCAATTTTCAATAAGGTACATTTTTTTAAATATTTAATTCTTGACGAATAATGCATCAACTGATAAATGGGGTTAAAATAAAACCTATAAATTTTTGATGCGGAGGTATCGATTGAATTTTACATTAGATGAGAAGCATAACTTACTGCGTGCCAGGGTTCGCGAATTTGCAAGGTCATCTGTAGCACCGGTTGCTGATAAATATGACCGAAAACAGGAATTTCCTATGGATAATTTTAAATCCATGGGAAAGCTTGGTTTAACGGGATTGTGCATACCCGAAGAATTCGGTGGCGCTGGGGGTGATCATTTATCTTTTGCTATAACTGCGGAAGAACTTGCTGTTGCCTGCGCTTCCACTTCGGATATTCTCAATGCCCACCTTGCCTTATGTACTGAGCCTATTTATATGCACGGTACAGACGATCAGAAAAAAAAGTATCTGCCTGCGCTGGCACAGGCAGAAAAGGTTGGTGCTTTTGGCATTACAGAATCCGAAGCCGGTAGCGATATCGCCTCAATAAAATCTACGGCCATCCGGCAGGGAAATTATTACGTGTTAAATGGCACTAAAGTATTTATCACTAATGGAGATGTCTGTGATACTGCTATTGTATTTGCTAATATACCCGTGCTGGGAAAACGCGGTATGACCGCATTCATAGTGGAGACAGGTATGCCCGGCTACACAAAAGGGAGAAAATACGACAAGCTTGGTATGCGTGCGGCAACCAACTGCAATCTGGTTTTCAACGAGTGCAGCGTGCCCGTTGAAAACCGGCTTGGTGAAGAAGGGCAGGGTATGTCTATCTGCCTTTCAATTTTAGATTATGGAAGGATAGGTATCGCCGCTCAAGGTGTTGGTATTGCTCAGGCAGTGCTGGATAAAGCTGTACCTTATGCAATGGAACGGAGGCAATTTGGCATTCCTATTGGGAATAATCAGGGTATAAGCCATAAATTGGCTGATATATTCACCCAACTTGAAGCGGCTCGCCTGTTAACCTATAAAGCCGCGTGGCTGGCTGATAGAAATGAGCCGTTTTCGCTTTATGCAGCTATGGCTAAGCTGACCGCAACCGAGCTCGCTATGAAAGCAAGCATTGAGGGCATTCAAATTATGGGCGGCTACGGTTATATGATGGATTCGCCCATGCAGCGATACTTTCGTGACGCCAAACTAACCACCATATATGAAGGAACCTCAGAAGTGCAGCGCATGGTGATCTCCAGATTTTTACTACGGCCGTGAACTAAAACGCTGATAAATATAGTGAAAATTGCTATACTTTGATGGAAAATCTATATCATACTTATGAGTATTTATTTTTCCAGCTTTTTAGATAGGCCGCTGAAATTAACTGGCAATTTATATTTTAGAAAATAACGTTTTAAATTTACTGTCTTAAAAGCTAATAATAGGACGGGAGTATAAATGAAAATATCCAGAATTCTTATAGCCAATAGAGGTGAAATATCCATCCGCATTGCCCGCGCTGCTGCAGATCTCGGCATCAAGACAGTGGCAGTTTATTCTGCCGATGATTCTAAATCTTTGCATGTCCTGGCCTCCGATGAGGCCTTTGCACTCAACGGTAAAGGTGTAACTGCTTATCTCGATATGGAACAGATTATCGATATAGCCAAAGCAAATGAATGCGATGCCATTCACCCGGGTTATGGGTTTTTAAGTGAGAAAGCAGATTTTGCACGACGTTGCGAACAGGAAGGATTGGTTTTCATTGGACCTCGTCCGGATTTACTTGGGCTCTTTGGAGATAAAGTCGCAGCAAGAGCGTTGGCCAGATGTTGTGGGGTACCACTACTGCCCGGTACGCAGGGTGCAACATCACTTGAGGAAGCAAGGAATTTCTTTAGGTCACTGGGCAGAAATGCTGCCATTATGGTAAAAGCGGTCATGGGTGGTGGTGGCCGTGGCATAAGGCCTGTTTATACCGAGTCCGATCTTGAACAGGCCTTCAAACTCTGCCAGGCTGAAGCCAGCACTGCCTTCGGTTCCTGTGATGTTTACGTAGAGCAGTTCATCCCCAGATCCCGGCATGTTGAGGTTCAGGTTATCGGTGATGGTAAAGATGTCATACATCTGGGTGAACGCGAATGCACGCTTCAGAGACGTAACCAGAAAGTCATCGAAGTAACTCCCTGTCCTGTACTTTCGCCTGGCCTGCGTGAAAAAATCACATCAGCAGCACTTAAAATCGCCAAAGAATCTCATTACTTGAGCCTTGGGACGTTTGAATTTCTGGTAGAAAGTAAAGCCTCGGATGATGCATTATATGCGTTTATGGAGGTTAATCCAAGGCTTCAGGTCGAGCATACCGTAACCGAAGAAATCACAGACATAGACCTGGTAAGGGCGCAGATAGAGATAGCTGATGGCAAATCGCTGGCTGATATCGGCCTTAATAAGAATGCAACCACACCTCGCTACTATGCCATCCAGATGCGTATTAACATGGAAACTATCGATGAAAAGGGCAATGCCTTGCCTGAGGGTGGCGTAATACAGGTTTATGAAGTGCCTTCGGGACCGGGCATTCGGGTTGATGGGTACGGATATAGTGGATATACCGTGAACCCATCTTTTGACTCATTGCTGGCCAAAGTGGTCGTCACATCACATTCACCCCGTTTCGAAGATGCGGTTGCACGGGCCCAGCGTACACTCAGGGAGTTTCGTATCAGCGGTGTAAACACAAATATACCATTTCTGATAAACCTATTGAACCGCCCAGAAGTCATTCATGATGATGTTTATACTCGATTTATAGACGATAATGCCGCATCTCTGGCACGCATTTCTGAAGATGAAAAGTTACGATTTTACAAAACAAACATATCTGGCGGAATAAAACAGGCAACACAAAAGACCGTTGAAACTCCTCAGGGAATGGTACCTATTATCTCTCCCATGCAGGGCTGCGTGGTAAGTGTCGAGGTAAAAGAGGGTGATGAGGTTGCCGCAGGGCAAAAACTGGTCATATTGGAAGCGATGAAGATGCAGCATGTGATATCATCCGACCGCAGTGGGTACGTACGCATTATATGTGTTTCACCAGATGAAACAATAGCTAAGGGTGATGTCCTTATATTTTTGGAAGAAGCGGAGGTTTCGGTAACCGCTAAAACCGGCGGTGAGGCTATAGATCTGGATGCTATCAGGTCAGATCTTGCGGCTGTTATCCAGCGGCATGCCTATACTCTTGATGCAAACCGTCCGGAAGCTGTTGCTAGGAGACACAAGAAGAATCAGCGTACCGCAAGGGAAAATATTGATGACCTGTGCGACCCGGGAAGTTTTATAGAGTACGGGGCGCTGGTCGTTGCAGCACAACGTAGCAGAAGAACTCTGGAAGACCTGATGAAAAATACGCCTGCTGACGGACTGATCACGGGGATTGGCACGGTCAACAGATCGCTGTTTAGCGATGATAAAGCCAGATGTATGGTTCTGGCTTATGATTATACCGTTCTTGCAGGCACACAGGGCTTGTTCAGCCATAAAAAGATGGATCGTATGCTGGAACTGGCCAACAGGTGGAGATTACCCACCTTTCTGTTTGCGGAGGGAGGTGGGGGAAGACCTGGTGATACAGATGCAAATGCAGTAGCTGGCCTCGATCTAACCACCTTTAACCGATTCGGGGCGCTAAGTGGAAGGGTGCCTCTGATAGGGATAGTTGAAGGACCGTGCTTTGCCGGTAACGCGGCTCTGCTCGGATGTTGTGATGTAATTATAGCAACTAAAAACAGCAATATCGGTATGGGAGGACCGGCAATGATTGAAGGTGGCGGACTTGGTGTTGTAAGACCTGAAGAAATAGGATCAATTGATGTTCAAACCAAAAATGGAGTCGTCGATATAGCAGTGGCCGACGAGACTGAAGCTGTTGCCGTGGCTAAAAAATATGTTTCCTATTTCCAGGGTTCGGTTGACGAATGGGAAGCTGATGATCAACGCAAACTGCGCTGGCTTATACCTGAGAACCGTCTGCATATCTATGATGTCCGAGCTGTGATTGAAACGCTGGCAGATTTCGGTTCTGTTATCGAACTAAGACGTCAGTTTGGACCCGGCATGATAACCGCACTAATACGCATAGAAGGTATACCTTTTGGTTTGATCGCTAACGACCCGGTCTATATGAGTGGGGCAATAGAGGCAGAAGGTGCCGATAAGGCCGCACGCTTTCTCCAGTTATGCAATGTTCACCGGTTGCCTGTAGTATCTCTGTGTGATACCCCTGGATTTATGGTTGGACCGGAAATTGAAACACGCGCCCAGGTACGGCATGTATGCCGCATGTTCGTTATAGGAGCCAAGATGACAGTGCCTTATTTTACGATTGTACTACGGAAAGGATATGGTTTGGGTGCTATGGCTATGGCTGCCGGTGGATTTCACGACTCATTCTTTACCACCTCGTGGCCTACGGGGGAATTTGGCGGCATGGGGCTTGAAGGCGCAGTAAAACACGGCTTTCGTAAAGAGCTTGAAGCGGTTAAAGATCCAGAAGAACGTGATAAACTATACAAATTCTTGGTCGATCAGGCCTATACGATGGGTAAAGCAGTGAACATGGCATCGTATATGGAGATAGACTCGGTTATTGATCCTGCTGAAACGAGGCGCTGGATTCTACGCGGTCTGAAATCCATCTCCCCCGAGTATAAGAAGGAATCTGGAGGGATGTATATAGATCCCTGGTAAACACATTACACGTCATCAGATAATTACAGTATTTTATTTTTAACTCTTGCCTTTTTGGTATAATGTCCAATCTAACTAAAAGCAAATTATGGGAGCATCATGAAAGGTAAGTTGTATTTCCTTGAGACCAGACCGCAATTTCTCATACTTTCCGTAGTTTTAGGGTTTACCGGTACCAGCATAGCCTGGTATGACGGTTTTTTCAATTTATGGGAGGCAGTACTTGCAACCATCGGTTTAATACTGACGCATATAAGTGTTAACACTTTGAACGACTACTTCGATTACAGGAGCGGAATTGATAGGGTAACTATTCTTACCCCCTTTAGCGGTGGCAGCGGGATGATTAGAGAAGGTCGAATTACTTCAGGTGAAGTCCTCTGGATAAGTATAGTCAGCCTTGTTCTGGCAATTCCGGTGGGCATCTATTTCATCCTCATCAAGGGCTGGTTGCTTTTGCCTCTTCTTATTATGGCAGCTTTCTGTATTGTTTTTTATAGCCCTCTTATTCAAAAGTGTTACTGGCCAGAATGGTCTCCCGGACTTGGTCTTGGCATTTTACCCGTCCTTGGCATGTATTTTTCTCAATCCGGCCAGTATACGGTACATGCTTTGATAGCATCCATTCCCTCCGGGTTACTGGTGCATAATCTTCTACTGCTTAATGAGTTTCCCGATATAGAAGCTGATAAGGTAGGTAAAAGGAAGAATTTACCGATAACACTGGGAGGAAAAGGTGCAGCCATTTTTTATACGGTCTTTACCCTCATGGTCTATTTATGGATTATCGGTGCCGTTCTATTTAAAACTATGCCACCATTTACACTAATAGCCCTCCTGACTCTACCTATTGCTATAAAAGCTATGCGGGGTTCATTCAGATATCGAGAACTTGACAAGCTCGTTCCCGCCATGGGCACCAATGTCATGGTAGTTTTGCTTACACAGGTATTAATTGGTGTAGGCTATTTGCTGTCCGGTTTTATAAGAATTTAAATAGTTATGTTTGAAACTGTGGATAATTCCGTAGTAAGAAAGCACCTGCATCAAATCTTTACCCGCATTCCTGTACGTTATGACCTGATCAATCATATTATCACATTCGGTATGGATACTGGATGGCGGGAAAAAGCCGCACTGGCATGTTTGGAAGGAAATCCGACAAGGATATTGGACCTGTGCTGTGGGACCGGAGATCTTGCTATTACCATTGCCAAATTAGCCAGATATAATCCCGAAATTACTGGAGTTGATTACAGTCAGCCTATGCTGGTGATTGCCTCCCGAAAACAGCGGTCTTTCACCAACAAAATATCTTTTATCCACGCTGATGTTGCCAAACTCCCGTTTGAGGACTGTTATTTTGACTGCATTGGTATTTCATTTGCCTTCCGAAATCTTACTTTTAACAATCCTATGAGACCAATATACTTAAAAGAAATTTTCCGCGTTCTCAGATCCGGCGGCAGGTTTGTCATTGTAGAAAGTAGCCAGCCTTCTTGTGCTTTTATCCGCCTGTGCGATAACCTTTATCTGAGTAGCTGGGTTTTTACCTCGGGTTATCTTTTATCGGGCAACAAAGAGGCTTACCGCTATCTGGTAGAATCAGTTCGTGATTTCTTTTCAGTTAAAGAAATGGAGGATTTCCTCTTAAACTCAGGCTTCGTGAATGTTACGTCACGTAAGTTATTCTTCGGTGCTGCTGCTATACACACTGCAATAAAGTAGGATAATTGAAAAAGATTTTCTGGTGGAGGCGAGGGAGGGTCGAACTCCCCGTCCAGAAAAAAGTTGCCAGTACCTCTACAGGCATAGCCGGCATTTTAATCTCACCCGATCAACCTCTGCTCGGCCGAGTTTGAGCGGGCCAGCCGATTATATCTTGGCCAGCCTTATCGGCATGGGGCTGGTGCATCCCAGCATTTCTTCGCCCAATCCCTTCCCACCGGGACGAGGAAAGGTTGGACGAGCCTCCTAAATTAGGCGGCTACAGGAACTGCTTCTTCGGCAGTTGTCTTTTGCTACCAGATTTACGAGGTTGATAGCACCTCGGCCTGCCATACTGTAGGCTTTTCCCTGTCGAAGCCACGCGCCCCCACGTATTCTGATTTTAATGTCCTGATCGATGCCTTGTTTTCAAGGCTCTTTCTACTTCACGTTCAGTGTCACGTCTGGCAATAACTTCCCGTTTATCGTACTGCTTTTTGCCCCGCCCTATTCCCAGTTCGAGTTTTGCTATACCATTTTTAATATATATCCGCAGGGGTATAAGAGTCAAACCTTTTTGATTGGCCAGAGATGACAGTTCAGCAATCTGAGCCTTATGCATCAAGAGTTTACGCTTGCGGTCTGGTTGATGGGAGCCGAATCCTCCTGTTTGATAAGCTGCAATATGTGAATTATAAAGCCATAATTCACCATTCTCAGGCCGGGCATATGCATCTTTTATATTAACCCTCCCCAATCGTATAGATTTAATTTCCGATCCTTTCAGGGCCAGCCCAGCTTCATAGCTTCCGATGATATGATAATCGTGATACGCTTTTTTGTTTACAGTTACAGTTTTTATATTTTCCATATATGATAAAATTCTATCACCGTATGCGCACAAACAGCTAAATGGAGGTAGTTTATGCAGGGTGCTGCAGATAAAATATGGCTTATTATAGCATCATTCCTTACGCTAAGCCTGATTTCCGGTCTTTTCTATTTTGCTTTGAAATTGGGGCAACTTAAAGCGGACGAAATCATACTGTCAAATTCTGCCTCTGCCAATATAACAGGCAGTGTCTTTATCGATGGCGCCGTAATCAGACCCGGTATTTACACTGTGCGGGGTGATGACACCGTAAACAGCCTGTTAACTTCGGCCGGTTTAAGTGACAATGCAGATATACTCTGCATAACCATCCACGTGCCGGACAAAACACGGTTATCCCAGCCCCAGAAGGTAAACCTTAACCGGGCGGATATCTGGCTATTACAGGCATTACCCGGTATCGGGGAAAGCAGAGCCAGATTGATTGTTGATTACCGTAATAAACATGGACCATACCGCAGTGTAGATGACCTACTCCATATTGAAGGCTTCAGCGAATCGCTTGTTGAAAAAATTAGATCCTATACTGTTGCTGGAGACTAAAACGGTATGCCTCTTATTTATATCGGGATTTCCTGGATAGCCGGTATAGCTTTAGGGCCATTTGTAAAGCTGCCATTATGGATACCGCTTATATCATTGCCATTTTTCATAGTGGCCATTCTGATTAGAGGAAATCGAAAGCCCTTTATCCTGATTGCCTTATGCATAATATCCTTTGCTGTTGGTATCCTGAGATTCCAATCATCTGTTGAACCTGTAAACGATAAACAGCTGCGCTTTTATAATGATGCGGCATCTGTAACTGTGGTCGGTATGATATCAGATCAGCCAGAAATCCACGGGCGTTCAATAACGTTTCGCTTATCCTGCAGTAGAATTACTGTTGAGGACAAGACTTTTCCTATAGGCGGAGATGCTCTTGTACGATTGCCATTCTATAAAGATATCCACTATGGAGATCTGATACAGCTTTCGGGCAAAGTGGAAACTCCTGAAAACTATGCAGACTTTGATTATAAAAGATACCTTTCAAATCGTGGCATCTATTCGGTAATTAATTATCCATCCATACAGGTGCTCCAGAAAGATAACGGGGTTTCTCTGTTGGGATGGATTTACTCGTTACGTATCATTATGGCTGATGCTATTTCCAGGATCATTCCACAACCACAGGCGGCACTGGCGCAGGCAATCTTGCTTGGTATCCGCAGCAATCTGCCACAAAATCTGGTCCAATCCTTTTATAATACTGGTACAACCCATCTGATCGCCATTTCCGGCCTGAATCTTACCATTATATTGGGGGTAGTTCTGTCCTTGTCGATATGGCTATTTGGTAGAAGACATCATTTATATATCTGGGTATCTTTTTTCTCTATATGGCTTTATACTCTATTGACAGGCATGCCAGCAACCCTGGTCAGGGCTGCTATCATGGGGAGTCTATTTCTGGTTGCTGAGATGCTGGGGAGGCAACGCAGCGGCTTTATAGCCCTCACATTTGCAGCCATTCTGATGCTATCCATCGATCCCCATCTTCTATGGGATACCAGCTTTCAGTTGAGCTTTCTGTCAATGCTCGGTCTGACGGTTGCTTCGCCGCTTCTTATAGGAGTTGCCAACGCCTCATGGGAAAAGAAACACAGTAGCTATTTACTCAGGTTTAAGAAAGTAATCTTCACCATCTTCGGTACCACCCTGGCTGCCATTTTAGCAACATTGCCCGTGACCGTTCTGAATTTCCATTTCCTTTCCCTGGTCAGCATACCGACCACTTTTTTCGCCATGCCATCGCTTCCCGGCATTATGGTCACATCATTATTGGCATCGATATCTGGGCTCATATGGACACCGCTGGGTTTTATCTTCGGGGGTGTTGCCTGGCTTTTTCTAAGCTACTTCATCTTAATCATAGATATATTTGACACCCTGCCCTTAGCCGGTGTTTCCGGATTACATATCGAAGTCTGGCAGGCTGCCATTTATTATATAATCCTAGTTGGTGGTACTTTAATGATCATATACCGGTCTGCTGTTAAAAACTCATACAGCAGATTAATTACCCATTTTAGGTTTATAATTGAGTATATTCGGAATAAGTTACCGGTACGATCTTATATTCACCAGACTATCAGTATTCTACTTATTGCTGACATTCTGATATGGGTTGCTATTCTGAATCTCCCCGATGGAAATCTTCACATATCAGTGCTGGATATAGGGCAAGGTGAATCAATTTTAATACGCACTCCCCAAGGCAATAATATCCTCATCGATTCAGGCCCTGATCCGTCGGCAGTCTGTGCACAAATCGATCGGAAGATACCCTTCTGGGATCGGAGTATCAATCTTATAATACTTACCCAGCTACAAGCGGATCATATCTCAGGAACAGTAGATGTTTTGAAAAATTACAAAGTTAAAAAACTGGCGATTCCTGCAATGCCATTCACAACAGTGCTGGGTAACACTGTAATTGATTATGCGAAAAACAAGAGAATCGAGATAAGCGAGCTTCATGCAGGCCAGGTAATGGATGTGGGCAAAGACCTGTCAATAGCGGTATTAAATCCACCAAAAATCATTCATTCGGGCACGTCAGATGATATCAACAATAATTCTCTGGTCTTAAAAGTCTACTATAGAAATGTCAGTTTTTTGCTAACTGCCGATATTGAGAAAGCGGCGGAAAACTACTTAATATCATCCAGAGCCGATTTACCCAGTACGGTACTGAAGGTAGCACATCACGGCAGTAAAGGATCCACCACTCCTGATTTTCTTGAAATAGTGAATCCCCGGGCTGCTGTAATATCCGTGGGGGCCAATAATCGTTTCGGACATCCGTCCAGAGAAGTAGTAGAACACTTAAAGGAAGTTATCGGTGATGAGCACGTCTTTATCACTTCAATCAATGGAACGGTCGAATTTACCACAGACGGCCGTAGACTCTGGTATGCAGTTCAGAAGAAACCATAGCAAATTTATGAATAATGATACAATTCCAGTATAATGACATTATCAAGTAATATCGTATACTTGTTATCCGTTGAGGGCGATCATTTTATACGGTACAGGAGGAGTTAATGAGCGATAGGGTTGCCATATTTATTGACGGCAGCAATTTGTACCATTCATTGAAAAACAATTTCAAAAGGGTGGATCTGAACTTCGCTGAATTTACACGCAAACTATGTGGCCAGCGTCATCTTATCAGAACCTATTATTATAATGTTTTGCAGGACTCAACTCAGAGGTCGGATGCCCATCGGGAACAACAGGAATTCCTTGATACATTGCGTAAGACTCCATATTTAGAGCTGAGGCTGGGTACAACAAAGCTTTCGCAGGGCATTCCGGTAGAAAAAGGCATCGATGTAATGCTGGCTACGGATTTGCTGTATTTTGCTTCAAATAATACCTATGATATTGCGATACTGGTAAGCGGAGATGCTGATTTCAGCTATACATTACAGGTGGTTAAAAATATGGGCAAACATGTCGAGGTAGCTTATTTCGAGAATGCTGCGTCCAGAGATTTGCTCTACTGCGCAGATTACCTTCATCCGCTCGATCGAAAGTTTTTCACCGGTCTGTGGACCGGCGGTGCCCAGTTCACCGGCAGGAGAAGGAAACAGCCTCGATATAAAAAGCCCAAATCAACACCGGTCACCGGTCAGATCGTAAATGAGACTCAGAGCTTTTATCTTGCAGAGCCACAGCCAGAGCAGGACACTCGCTTATGGCCAGATCTATAGAAAGTTCTTCTCCGGTAATCCTGCAAATTCTGGAAAACTCCCTTTTACGTATAATTATGTAAATGGGTATTTTAAACGCATAAACATTTATGTTTCCCTTTATTAAAAAGTAGTTTATAAAAATATGAATAAAAGGCGTGATGATATAATCGCCAATTTGAATGCTCTCTTCCAGTTTATAAATATTACCCTGCATTGTATTTCAGTATAAGGCTTCTGGCATTTTGGAATGGCGCCGAGCATAAAAATTTCAATGTTGGTAGCAGTGTTTGAACAGGTTGTACCCAGCCATTGATATGAAAATAGCCTTTAATCGATATCTCATCGACGAAATTTGGTTGTAATCTCATATTAATGGTGGGTAGTTCGCTCACAATCAGTGCAAAAGGCAGTAAAAGACCGCATATCAAGCCGGTATAATAATCATCGCCTGAGCTGAACTTTAAATTAATATCAATATTATCGATCTTGACTCTATGCCGGATACGGCCGATTAATTCAACCAGATTGCTACCCAAACCGTTTACATTCAGAATATTATAAAGAAGCTTTGCCTGTGAATAGAAGGTCACTTCTTTATCTGGCGGCGCATTACCTGCTTTTTGGGGAAAAATATCAAATTTCAGGGCTATCAAACCAAATAAAAATTTTACCCTAAGGATGGCATTTATCCTGTTATAAACAGCGCCTCCCAATTCAATTTTCATGGGCAATAAAAGCAGGAGAACGATGAGTACTATTATCGTTAATGCGATGATAACAGCGGTCAATGTTAACCATCCTTTTTGCGTTCACTCAATTTCCCAGCGATCTTATCGATCATATCAGGCACCTTATCACCCCACTTCTCAATTGCTGCGGCCAGGCTGCTTTTAATAGGTTCGATTCGCACACCATCTTTATCGATAACAATAATGGCAATGGGACGTAAACCGCCCGCGCCGCCTGTCCCTCCAGGTCCCGTTTTTTCAACATCGACTGGTTGTTTTAAATCTTTCTTTCCATGTCCTCCGCCCGCCGCACCAAATCCGAAACCGACACTCAATAATGGGATCAATGTCGTTTCGCCGATTTTAATCGGCTCTCCAACCACGGTTTTACTGCTTAGGACCTTCTCTATCTGGCTGATTGTTGTTTTTACCAGATTCTCTATGTCTTCCATTTTGGCCTCCTTTTATAGATTCTTATTTAATCTTACTTTATCTCGCCGTATGATTACGAATATGATGAAAACTTCCACTTCTATAAATTCACTGCTGTATGTAAAGCACAACCCATTGTCATCTGGTTGCATAATATGTCTCAAGGCTGCCTATATCTATCCATGTCTCTGTAAATAGATAGGCATAGACTTCATCCTGCTTGATTAGGTGAGCAATGAAATGCCCGAGATTATCCCTGTTTACATCCTGACAGAAATCACTGATTATGGGAAATATTCGGGCCGGGAGTATCCAACACGCAGTCGCAACAAGACTAGACCGTGGTTTTAGAGGTTTTTCTTCTATTTCGATGATCTTATTTTCAGATAATTTCACCACGCCGTACTGGGTTGCCCTGGAGGGGTCGCCGATATCATGTACTGCTACCAGCAAATTATGACCGTTATACGCCGACATAAACTTGTTCAGGCAGAATTCGAAATAATTATCACTGCCGAAAAGCAATAGATCTTCCGAAATATTTTTGTTTTTTATCCAGTAATTCAGCGCGCCTATTGCACCCAATTTCTCTCTATCCGTATATACATTTTCGACGCAAAGGGTGATGGGTCGTTTCTGTTCTTTTTGCCAAGAATAAAAGGCCATCTCAAACTTCTTGTTGATATTTACCAGTATTTCCATATTTTCAGGGATTTTATCAACAATGTGGTTAATCATGGGCTTACCGCGATAAGGAAGTAAAGGTTTTGCACAGGTTAAAGTCAGCGGATATAACCTTGTGCCAAAACCGCTGGCAAGGATAAAACATTTCATATTGGTTTCGACCTCCCGCGATAATATCGGCGGTTTTCACAGAAGTTTACGCCAAACAAAATTTCGTGGCAAAAACCGGAGTGACATGGAAATACAAAGAAAACAAAGCTAAAATTAGACCATGAAGTTAAGAAAAAACGGACGCCTGATATTGCTTGGAGAAAGGAATATAAATCTTTACGGAAAATCGATAAATTATTTGGTTAAACTGAGTCCTAATATAAGGGGCATCCGATTGGAAATACGCTCTGAATCCGGACTCACTATTGTAGTCCCTCAAAATTATACAGAACAAAAAATCAGAGAAGTCCTTTTACAGAAGGCTGATTGGATATTACGACATATGCCCGATAATAAACCGGTGCAATTACCGCTTTTTAATAATTACCCGGCCGGAGAGAACCGAGTATTTTTTATGGGACGGACTCTCAGGCTTATTCCCATCCGGGACAGTAAGCACCGTGACAGTGTTGTACGTGAAGGTGATATTTTATACGTCTACCTTAATGGGAATAGCGCGAATATAGCGGGAATGCTGGAAAAATGGTACCGGCAACAGGCGGATGAAATCTTCATCCGTAAATCCAATTTTTATAAAGAAAAAATGGGTCTCACTTACAGAAGAATACTTATACGAGGGCAGAAAACACGCTGGGGTAGCTGTTCAGCGGCGGGTAATCTGACCTTGAACTGGAAATTGCTGTTTGCACCCGATGAGGTTATTGATTACGTCATTATCCATGAGCTGGCGCATTTAAGATATATGAACCACTCATCGAAATTCTGGAAGCTGGTCGGCGAATATTGTCCAGATTGGCAAAAACATCGTAAATGGCTGGCAGCTCACGAAGGTGAACTCAAGCGACTTGCATTATTTAGCTGATCTTGTTTATATCCATATTTTTGACATCGATGTATTACCAGCGCTAATATATGTCTTCGGTGCCTCAATTAATACCCTGGAGAAAAAATAATTAGATGGCTCTGAAAACTTCCCTGAACAGTCGCCCGCTTGAGATAAGATGGCATGGGAGGGGAGGACAAGGTGCTATAACGGCTGCCAAGATTATTGCACAGGCGGCATATTTGAAGGGGTATAAAGGAGTTACGGCTGCACCATCTTTTGGCGCCGAGCGTAGGGGGGCACCTGTTAGCGCATCCACGCGTATTTCCCATCAACCGGTGCTGGTGGTATCACAGGTTGAGAATCCCGATATCGTTGTGGTACTTGACCATACATTACTTACCTATCCGGATGTCACCAAAGATATTGTTAAAAACGGCTGGTTGATTGTTAATTCCCCCTTTCCACCGAAGGATCTGCCGATAAAAGGAGAATTCAATATCGCTACGGCGGATGCTACCAGGATATGTGAAGACCTGGGTATAGTAGTGGCAGGGCTGGTAGTTGTAAATACAGCTATACTTGGAGCACTTGTAAAAGCAACCAAGATTGTTGACTTATCTACACTGGAGAGGGTAGTGAGAGAAAGATTCTCCAGGAACAGCGTTGAGAGGAATATTACTGCTATAATAAAAACATATGAGACAACAAGAATCGGCAAATAGGAACCGGTAAATGGGGACAAGAGAATGCAATCATATATGTGATGAGTCATCGCCCGGCATCGGCGAAGCAGGGATTACCGGTGAGTGGAGAACGCATAAACCGGTTATCGATACCGATAAGTGTACAACAACGAGATTGAACAAGCCTACCTGTTTCCTTTGCTGGCTTTACTGTCCGGAAGCTGTGATTACTAAAGCCATTCCTCCCTTTATCAATCTTGTGTATTGCAAGGGATGTGGAATCTGCTCACAGGTATGCCCGGTACAGGCAATAAATATGGTGTCTGAAAATAAAAGTGTGGCTGGCACATAGCTATGGCAGTACCGAGAAAATCAAATATCCAAATTATAGATGGCAATCAGGCGGCGGCCATTGCGGCCAAGTTGAGCCGAGTGCAGGTAATAGCTGCATATCCAATTACCCCACAGACTCCTCTGACTGAACAACTATCGCTCTTTGTAGAAGACGGAGAGCTAAAGGCAGAATATGTGGCCGTAGAAAGTGAACACAGCGCAATGGCAGTATGCACATCAGCATCGCTGGTGGGAGCAAGGACGTTTACCGCAACCAGTTCGCATGGACTTGCCTATATGCATGAAATGCTTCACTGGGCAGCAGGTGCCAGACTGCCAATAGTCATGGCATGCGTAAATCGAGCCATAGGTGCGCCCTGGAATGTATTGAACGATCAGCAGGATTCGATTTCCCAGCGTGATACAGGATGGATACAGATATACTGTCGAAATAATCAAGAAGTCATGGATTCGGTTATCCAGGCCTATCGGATAGCAGAACAGGTCTACGTACCGGTTATGATTTGTTATGATGGCTACATACTCTCCCATACTGAAATGCCGGTGGACGTACCCGATCAGGAGGATGTTGATAAATATCTACTGCCATATAAACCCCATACCATTCTGGATCCGGCAAATCCCAAAAACTATAACCTGGTGACACTGGCAAATCCACGAGTTGGTGTAGATGGGAAACTATGCCATGGCTATATGGAATTGCGTTATCTTTTGCAGGAAGCACTGCAGGACTGTCCTAAAACTATAATAGAAGCGGGCGATGAATTTAATCGGGTTTTCGGCCGTGATTATTCCAGGCTATTCTGGGAGGACCGCAATGAAGATGCCGAAATAACCATTGTCGCAATGGGCAGTCTTGCCATGGAAGCCATCGTTGCTGCCGACATGTTAAGAGAACAGGGATTTAATGTAGGTGTGCTTGGTTTAAGGGTTTTCCGCCCATTTCCCAAGGCAGATGTCGTCAGAGCTCTACGCAAGTCCAAACTCATAGTGGTATTTGATAAAAATATCAGCTATGGTTCAGAAGGCGCAACCTGCTCAGAGATCAAATCAGCATTGTATGGCACTTATATCAATGCTGCCGTCAGGAATTTCATAGTTGGTCTGGGTGGACGGGATGTTAAAGCACGGGAACTAGTTGAAGCCACCAAACGGGCTATTGCCTCTCTTAAAGAAACGGTAATTAATCCCGATTATCCCGAATGGATTTGCAGGATTTGAGGAGAATACAATTTGAAAGCTAATGCGGTTACTTTAACCGATAAAGAGTGGATTCTTCCGGGCAACCGTACCTGTCCCGGCTGTGCTCTCTCGCTGGCTTATCGACATATTCTCAAGGCACTTGAAGGCCAGTGTATTGTGACCGTGCCCGCCAGTTGTGCAACCGTTCTGCACGGCATGTATCCCATCACTGCTGTAAATGTGCCATGTGTAAATACCCCATTTGCTTCTACCGGTGCATCGGCCACTGGATTGGTGGCAGGTCTGAAGGCACTGGGAAGAAAAGGCCTGACGGTTCTGGCATTTGCCGGTGATGGTGGAACACATGATATAGGCATTCAGTCCCTCAGCGGCGCCGCAGAAAGGCAGATGGATTTCATCTATGTTTGCTATGATAACGAGGGCTATATGAATACGGGTAACCAGCGATCCGGATCGACCCCTTTGGGTGCTGTATCCGGTACCACTCCTCTACTGGGTAAACAGCAGTATCAAAAAGATATGACCGCTATCATGGAAGCCCACGGGGTACCTTATGTGGCTACCTGCTCTGCTTCCTACCCGCTTGATCTCTATGAAAAAGTTAAAAAGGCCAGAACCATCGAAGGTACCAGATTCATCCATGTACATACTCCCTGTCCTCCGGGCTGGTTGTTTCCCTTCAGCGATACCATTAAAATCGGCGAATTGGCTGTCGAGACCGGTCTGGTAATCCTGTATGAGATCGAAGATAACATCTTCAGGTTAACATCTGCCAGTGAATCGATGGCCAGCAAAGGAACCCCTCTTCGACCGCTGCGTGAATATTTTTTACAGCAGGGTAGATTTAAAACCATTACCGAAGAGCAGATTGATGAATTACAGGAATGGGTAAATACTCGCTGGAAGCAGTGCCTTCACAGGGCTACACACGCATAATCTTTGAGATGATCTGCTTATATATCAGAGACTATCGTATAATATAAAACCATGAATTTAGGTATTGCTGGAAAAACAGCTATAGTTTCGGCAGCCAGCAGGGGCATTGGCAGAGCAGTAGCCATTGGTCTTGCTAAAGAGGGCGTTAACCTGGTTATCTGCGCCCGTAACGAAGCAGGACTTATCAACACGGCAAATGAAATAGAAAACAGCTATCAGGTTAAAATCCTACCAGTTGTCGCTGACTTGACCAAAGCTAACGATGTTAAAGATCTGGTAAACGCGGCTGTAGATAGATTCGGGTGGGTCGACATTCTTATCACAAATGCCGGTGGACCACCAACCGGGCCTTCGCTCAGCTTTACAGATCAGGACTGGGAATATGCGATGATATTAAATCTGCTCAGTACGGTAAGGCTCTGTCGTGAGGTGATACCCATCATGAAAGAGCAGCGTTGGGGCAGGATAGTAAATCTGGTTTCAATAGCTGCCAAGCAACCGTTGGAGAACATGATCCTTTCTAATTCCATAAGAGCCGCCGTGTTGGGATTGGCCAAAACCCTATCCCAGGAGCTTGCTCCCTATAATATAAATGTTAATAATATCTGTCCCGGATGGGTTCTTACCGATCGACTGCAAGCCATTATTAAGAAAAGAGCCGAGGAACAGCATAAAGCATACGAGAAAATCCTGGCAGAGCTTACTACCACAATACCCGTGAAGCGCTGTGGGAAACCCGAAGAAGTAGCCGACCTAGCTATATTCCTGGCTTCGGAAAGATCAAGTTACATTACGGGTACCACAATTCAGGTAGACGGCGGCCTTGTTAAGGGACTTCTCTGAACTTGTTTTTAGCCCTGCAAAAGCATATAAAAATTGGAGGTTACTCGGATTTGACTTCGGTTTTCTCCCGCTTTATTGCGCGATCGCGTGCCCAGCGGTGTAATTCATCAAGGGCTGGGGGAGCTACCATAAAAACATCGATATCCTGCGGGAATTGCACCTGATGTCCTTCTCTTATAAAAAGAAGAGCTATATCACCATCCTTTAATATTTCATCAATCGCCTTGCTGATATGCCGGTAACGCTCTCTGGAAGCCTCGTTAAAAGACTCATATACTTTCCGGGCCACTCTTTCACTGACAAATCCTATCATTAAACACTGCTCCCAGTCCATAACATCTGCCAGCAATCCAGGATCCTCAAATGAAACAAGCCTGCCGCCCATCTTACTTTTTGTTTCACATATTGCCAGACTGCGTGGATTTAGATCTCGAATTATATTTAGGCCATCATCACCGCTCCGGGTCACCGATTCATGGAGGATAACTGTCACACTGCCAAGCCTGTTTTCCAGCTTCGAGATCATCTCATCAGCCTGCTGCCAGTATTTCTCGAAAAGCTCCATGTAATCCGGCGGTGAGTCTTTACCGGAATATATTAAGGGCACCTGTAATATCTTTCTGCTGTGTTTAAAGCTGCTTACTTCGGGTTTTTCCACTCTACCAAGTTCTTCGGACATACGACAAACCTCAAAAATAATCTTATTTTAGTCTGTACGATATTTGAGTACATATATAAATTAATTATAACCGATATTAAGGATCTCACATATATCACGCATACGTGTGATAAATAATAATATAGCAATAACGAGAATTTCAAAGGAGGAAATATGCTGTTTTACCAGCTGCCGCTGGCTCCACCCCCACCCGACATACCGCCTCCAAAGCCTCCAAAACCACCACCTGAACCTCCTCCACCACTCCAGAAACCACCCCAAGTTTTATGCCAGTGTGTTGGCTTACCTGCCGCAACCAGTTTTTGATAATTTCGAGAAAGAATGAAATCTGTAAGCAATCCGATTCCCATGAACAGGATAGGCATTATGATCAGGGCAACTATGCCGCCTATGGTCAGCCCGAGGATAATACCAGAAATCGTGCCCCATATACCCCCTAACCAGATGCTCTTGCTGCGTGCCATAAATCCAAAAAGATAAATCGTAATAAATGTAAGTACAAAAAATGCCACTTCGAAGCCGCCAAATATCGATTTGACCGGATTTTCCTCAAGTGGAGCTGGTGGAATACCCTCGCGGATATATTTTTCAATAGCAGCCACACCGGCAACTATGCCGCCTTCATAGTCATTATGCTTGAATCTGGGAAGTATCTCATCATCACGGATGCGCCCGGCCCTGCCATCGGTTATAATCGGTTCGAGCCCGTAACCCACCTCAATCCTCATTTTGCGGTCATCTAAAGCAACCAGAAAAAGAACGCCGTTATTTTTATCTTTTTTTCCGATGCCCCATTTTTCAAAAAGCCTGACGGCGTAATCCTCTATCGTATCGCCTTCCAGGCTCTTAATAGTAACAACAGCCACTTCAGCTCCTGTATCTTTTTCCAGTTTGCTCAGCCGGTCTTCAAGTTGCATTCTTGCATCCACAGATAACAGATTAGCGAAATCGTTGACAAAACCCTGTGGCTGTGGATAAGACTGGGCCATCACCAGAGCGGGTGTGGCTGATATCGATAGCGTTAATAATGCAAGATATGCAATAAAAAGCCTTCTCATTAAAATTCGACCTTAGGAGCCAGATCGGCACCGGTAACAGATTTGAAATATTCCCTCTCACTGAAGCCAAACATACCTGCCAGCATGTTGGTGGGAAAGGTCTTGATCTGGGTATTATACTCCCTTACCAGGTCGTTAAATCTTCGCCGTTCAACGCTGATACGGTTTTCGGTTCCTGCCAGTTCATCCATCAGACCGGTGACGTTCTGACTGGATTTCAATTCGGGATAATTTTCCATGATGGCTATCAACCTGCCCAGAGCAGTTTCCACTTCTCCGGCAGCAGCAGCCTTTTCATCTACCGTCTTAGCTCCCCCATATTTTGTCCTGGCATCCGCAATTGCCTGAAATACCGTCTGTTCCTGCTTCATCATACCTTTTACCGAATTTACCAGATTGGGGATAAGATCAAAACGCCTCTGGTACTGTGTTTCTACCTGAGCCCACTGAGCATCGATAGCCTGTGACTTTGTTACAAGGGAATTATATATGCCAACCAGAGCAACCACTATAATTATGGCAATGACGGCTATCGCACCAATAGCTGCCAGCAAGCATCCCCAGGGTGATTTCATTATCTGATCCTCCTTGCCTGTTAATTTACTTACCGTATTTGCAGGCAATTCTACAATATACTTATCTTCAGGACAAATTAGATCGAGAAACAATATCGAATATTCGCATAGCCATCAAATTCAATCGATCTCTAGGCTTCCTTCTAATTGAATATCATTAGAAGAGCGACCTATCATAACTTTGAACATACCCGGTTCAACGGCATATTGCAGTTCCTGATTATAAAAACCCAGATCAACAGCTCTGAGATAAAACTTAATGTTATGTTTTTCTCCCGGCTGAAGCTGAATACGTTCAAAGCCTTTTAGCTGTTTTACCGGTCTTGTAACACTGGCTGTTACGTCATTTACGTACAATTGCACTACGTCAGCGCCCGGCTTATCTCCCACGTTGGTTATATCCAAGCTTATCTCGGTCTCGCCTGAAACGGAAATGCGCTGTGGCTCTATATGCAGATTATCGTATTTAAATTTCGTGTAACTTAAGCCATAACCAAATTCATATAAAGGTCCGGCCTTACAATCAACATAATCGCCCCAGAACTGTGATTTGCCACCGGACGGCTTGCTACCGTAGTAAATCGGTATTTGGCCGCTATCACGCGGGATAGTTACGGTCAATCTACCGCACGGATTATAATCACCGAAGATGATATCTGCTACAGCATTACCTCCTTCCTCACCGGGTAACCACGCTAAAACAATGGCCGGTATTTTTTCGGCTAACCATGCGGGTGTAATCGGGCGCCCATTGATAATAACCAGTATTACCGGTTTGCCAAGGTCATAGATTTCCTTTAAAAGAGCATTCTGTATCGACGGAAGATTCAGACTGACGGCATCACGCATCTCGCCACTGGTACAATCTACTGTCTGACCTGACCGGCCTCCAGCCACGAATATAACCGCATCCGCCGACCTGGCGACCTCGATGGCCTCGCCAAATCCCTCACGGTTTTCACCGCTGATATCGCATCCCCTGGCATGCTTCACCTCACATTCATGGGAAACATGGCTTTTTATACCTTCCAGCACTGTTATGACCGGCACTGTAATAGTATCGCTATTACACATTCCGTCAGATATCAATTCGCATTGCAAAGAATGCGCTGTCATGGTCATCAAACCAATTTGGGAAGCATAGGTATAGTCCCCAAGCTGGTTTCTCGGATTGTCCGCATTAGGGCCGATAACTGCCAGGCATTTGATTTTCTTGCTCAGTGGCAAAAGGCCGCCTTCGTTTTTAAGCAGAATTATCGATTCCCGGGCAGCTCTTCGCGCCAGTTGCCGTTGCTCGGGGACATCAAACACCTTTTTCCCTACGGTGGATGAAATATACGGATTTTCAAATAGGCCCAGTATAAATTTTAACTGAAGAATCCTTTTTACCGCTCGATCAACGACATCTATTGGATAAATCCCTGCCAGTACTTTTTCCTTAAATATCTCATTAAGGCAATCAGGAACAGGCAACTCCTGGTCTGTTCCCGCCTTAAGCGCCAGCCAGCCTGCCTGATCAGGACTGTCGGCGATGTGATGAAATGTGTTCAACATCAATACAGCATAATAGTCAGATATGACAATACCTGAAAAAGACCAACTGTCACGTAAAATTCGAGTTAGCAACTCTTCTGAAGCGGCAGATGGTATCCCGTCGATCTCATTGTAAGAGTTCATGACCGATAGAGCGCCTGCTTCTTTAATAACCCTTTCAAACGGATACAGATAAATTTCTCTTAACATGCGTGGAGGGATATCTGCCGGAGCCTGATTTAACCCTCCTTCTGGTTTGCTGTAGCCTGCGAAATGTTTTAGAGTGGCCAGTACGCCATTTTTTATATCGTCTCCCTGTAGTCCGCGTACATAGGCAATACCCATCTCCGCAGTCAAAAATGGGTCCTCACCAAACGTCTCTTCCAATCTTCCGAATCTCGGATCGCGTGCGATATCCAGCACAGGCGCAAGCCCCATTCTGAATCCTACCGATAACATCTGGTTCCGTATAACCGTGGTTATCTCTGTGATAAGCTGTCTGTCCCAGGTGCTGGCCAGACCAATTATCTGCGGAAAGATGGTCGCACCTTTACATACGAAGCCGCTTAAACACTCCTCATGTATAATGGCAGGTATGCCCAATCTGGTTTCCTCAGTAAGGAATCGCTGGACGCCGTTAACGTAATCCACCAGTTCTGGTGGATCCAGTGCCGTACCAACGCCAGCTCTGCAGATATGCCCGATGCCGTTTTTAATCAAATTGCCGGCTTTATCCGCTGAAAATCCATTTTCATCGAGCAACTGCATGGCCCACACGCCGCTCAACTGAGCCAGCTTTTCATCTATATCCATACGATTTACAAGGTCTTCCGCTCTATCAGCCGGAGAATATTGGTGATTTCGATAAATTTCCATTTAAATTACTCCATTATATTTGTCATATTATATCGCTATCTATTTACTCGTGTCTCTAAGAATCTTACATACAGCAGTGTATCCATTGTTTCTAAAATAAATTCAGACGGAGATGATGTCTGTGTTATAATTTAAATGCTGGTTGAGATGTTTAAATTAAATTTAATGCCACGCGATGACCGCTTCTTTGATCTGTTTGAAGTTAGCGCCCATAATATGGTCAAGGCCGCACTGGTTTTACAAGACATGATATATAACTGGGAGAATATCGAGCAGAAAGTGGATGAGCTTACCAGAATCGAGCATCAGGGCGATACCATCACACATGAGATCATGTATCAGTTAAACCGATCATTTATCACCCCGTTTGATCGGGAGGATATAGGGATGCTGGCACACTCACTCGACGATGTTACGGACCTGCTGCAGGCGGCCGGTGACACCATGATGCTGTATAACGTAAAGAAGCCGGGAAGTAGAGCCAAAGAACTGGCGGATATACTGGTCCAGATTACCACCGAAGTTGAAAATGTAATGCCCAGTCTGAGAAGACATAATGCCAATCTGGAAAAAATACTGGGAAGCTGTGTCGAAATCAACAGACTGGAAAATATCGCCGATAAAATCTACCGTTCTGCGCTTAAAGAACTATTTGATGACACGGCGGAAATAGCGGAGATCATCAAATGGCGCGAGATATTCGAACAGCTGGAGGGGGCGACGGATATGTGTGAGGATGTTGCCAACGTGCTTGAGGGTGTTGCACTCAAGCATGCATGAGTCTGCTTTTATCGGTTTAAATGGAATTGTGATTATCGGGATTCTCACCAATATATTTGAAATGAAATGGTTTATTAAGATTATATCGATAGCATTACTGGGGTCATTATTAATTTCATGCGTGAAGCCAGGTATGGCAGCATTTCGTTACGGTGACATGGCCCGGAACAGTAAATCCTGGGATGAAGCGATATCATATTATACAACATCCATCCATCTCGATCCCGGTTATGCTATCGCTTACAATAACCGTGGTCTCGCATATTACCACAAAGCAGATTATATAAAAGCTATTGACGACTTCTCTCGAGCAATTAAGCTGGAGCCAGCTGAACCTAAATATTACTACAATCGTGGTAAGGCTTACTTTAATACCAGAGAATACCAGAATGCCATTAATGATTTTACGCTGGCAATCAAACTCGATCCAGCCTATGCAGATGGTTATTTTGAGAGGGCGAACACCTATTATGCTATGGGAAAATTTGGTGAAGCCTTGGACGATTATAACCGTACTGTTTCTATAAACCCGGATTACAATAATATTTATTATTACCGCGGAAACACTTACTCTTCTCTGGGAGAATATGAATTAGCCTTATCTGACTATCGTAAGCAATTAACATATAAGCAAGATGATCGGGAGGTGCACCGTAAAATAGGCTGGATGTATACAAGAGAAGGCGATTATCAAAAAGCGTTACAAAGTTATAACGAAGCCATCGCAATAGATCCTCGAGATCCAAAAAGCTATAAAAGCAGAGGGCAGGTCTATTATCTTAGGGGACAGTACGATCTAGCAATTGCCGATTACAACCGTGCTATTGAACTCGACCCCAACTATGCAGAGGTTTATATTTTACGTGGAAAATCGTATGCCGCTATTTTGAATACAAGCAAGGCCTTTGCCGATTATACCAGAGCTATCGAGATCAATCCGGATTATTTTGAAGCTTATACAGAGCGTGGTAAGGCTTACTTTGCCGCCGGGAATAACGAAAAAGCTCTTCAGGATTTTGACAAGGCAATTGCCGTACAATCCGACTATGCGCCCGCTTATAATGCCAGGGGCAAGCTATATCAGAAAAATGGCCAATTCCAGGAAGCAATAAAAGATTTTTCAACTGCAATAAAGATCGATCCTCGATATAGCGATGCATACCATAATCGTGGTAGTTGTAAATTCAGCATGGGTTATACCGATGAGGCCATAGCCGATTTTAATATGGCTATAGAGCTCAGTGCTGAAGATGAGCTCTACGCCCAGAAACGGGCATGGATCTTCTATAAAACCGGCGATTATGATAGGTCTGTATCTGATTACAACAATTATATAGACGTGAATCCTGATAATCCTTATGCATATTTAGGCAGGGGCAATGTATACTACAATAAGAAAAAATATGATGAGGCATTGGCGGATTTTAATAAGGCGATAGAACTCGATCCAAATTTTGCGCATGCCTATTACTGCAGGGGCAATCTGTATATAAACATAGGTAACTACGATAATGCCATCAAAGATTATACTAAGGCGATAGCTCTAAATCCGACTATCTATTCATATTACAATAAGCGTGGTCTTGCTTACCGACGGCTGGGTCAATATGAAGAATCGCTGACCGATTTCACCAGGGCTATTCAACTGGATCCTGCTAATGCCTGGTCATATGATAACAGGGCATGGACCTATTTTCACAAGTCTGATTACCAGTCTGCGCTGGAAGATTTCAATAAGGCCATCACCCTGGATGCTACTTTAGAAGACGCCATCCGCGGGCGAGACGCCACCCGCAAAACGCTTTCATTGTTGTATTAGCAAATAGCAAAGGCCTTATTTTGATAACGTTTTATTTAAATTGATGATGAAGATTTAATCCCACCTGGATCTTCTTGTTTGCCTGATTAAAACGATCAATAAAATCGGCACTGCAAAAATTATGGCGATAATCAGCCACAGATAATTTGGATTTTCCTTCTGAAATTGCTGCTGTTTGGTTGGTTTAGCGGGTTCAGGAGGAGGTGGCGCAACTGTCTGGAAAGTAAAGGTGGAGCTCCATTCACTCACATTGGATTTACCGTTTATTTCGATTCCGCGTACACGCCAGTAATAACTCCTGCTGTAGTCCAGGGCATCTTTGTACTCATAGGACGTTCCCGTTGTAATAGCCTTCTTAATAATCTGCATAAAGGATGGGTCCCGGGCCAGAACAAACTCATATTTGGTCGCTTCCTTATAAGGCGTCCAGGAAAAAGCCGTGGGTTTCACCGGGCATCCTGTGCAGCCATTGACAGGGCCTAAAAGTTCGATACACTGGACCGGGGTTTTTGTTATAAATCCCGGCTTTATGGAAAAACTGGCTTCCTTAGACCATGGACTGGTGGCAAGCTGGCCTGTTGTTGATTGTATTACCCTAACCCTCCACCAATAGGTGGCACCGGATTCAGGCAGAGCACCAGGAGCTATCCACAGCGCCGGCGTGGTCACATTCTGGTTATCCAGGTTTACGGTTATCGACCCGGTGACTGCGGTTATTGATACTTTACCGCCAGGTGATGTTGAGGCGGGATTTACCTTAAGTGTAAAGTCTCGGTCCTTGGCAATTTGCATTTCGTACTTTACAGCCACACATAGCTGTTCCCAGGAAAGGTCAACCTGCTGATTCCGGCCAGTAACCGGATCGCTGCCGATAAAACCACCGTCAAGTGGTGATATTATGGCTGGCCCTTTCTTGGCAAGACAATCAATATAAGCCCATAGCATGCCCTGGTTTCTTTCCGGATCATAACCCGTATCACCGTATGTTCCTCCGGAGACATCATCAATAGCAAAAAGAGTTGTATATGAATCGAGTGTGCAACAACCGCAGGCTTTCAATGATGACGGTTCGAGTGTAAAATGCACATCATTCTGCGTAGCAGGCGTATACACATCCAGACAATCCCACGGCACACCGTATTTGGGCATAGCCTGCCAGGGTCTAAGCGTTCGGCAGACTGCACTGTTTCTCATACCCTGTGTGGTCGGTATAATATTGTGAGCAGTGTAGACAGCAGGCTGCGGGTCACCCGTCTTTGCGGTTGCTATACCGAATTGCCCGTCGCGGTGAGGAGGATCATAAATCCTGACGCCGTTAGGAGCAAAGGTAGGCCATTTAACTGCAGAATGACCGGCATTACCCTCGCTCATCATATCCGCATCTTCCATTTTAATATAAGCCGGTGCCTGCTCTCTGAAAACCGTGCCTGTACGATTGGAATCCTTATTACCGTTTTCATCAAGCTTATCATCTGCCAGATAGATGAACTTGTTATTGGCAAAATCGACATCAAATGCTACGTGTATGTTGCCGTTCAAACGTGCACCTCTTGGTATCTCAATCCACTGCTCGCCCCTTGTAGGTGAAAAAGATGCGGCTACCACGCCATCCACGGCTGCACCTACCAGAACTTTGTCTTTGGGGTAGACTGCAATTGTGTGTGCACTTACCACGCGGCTGTCATAACTCTTAGCGGTTGTATCCCAGGCAGTGCCGGAATACGTAAGCCTGTGTACCAATCCGCCGGGAGATAAATCATACAGGATTTTACTTGATTCAAAAGCAAAATCCTGGATAATGTCACGGGCTGTAATATCTGCCCAGAAATCTCCATAATCGGCTGACCACATCTGTGCCGTTGTGCCCTGCGCTGCCCAGGCTATGGTACTTCCATCGGGTTGATCGGTGCAACCCAATGGAAGGCGCAGGAGCGGTTTATTTGACTGTGTGACGTTACATGAAACGGAAGTTGTGCGCGTAAGTATCCGCTCCCAGTAGTATAAAGGTGGATTGCTAATAGGCAATGGATTTGCCACATCTTTATTTAGTGTAGAACGCCAGACACTGTCAAAACCCGAACAGCCAGTCGCTGAGTTTGAATTGGCCGAAGCCAGATATATGGTAGAACAATCTACCGAAGGTGCAACGTCGTTGAACCAGTCTATGGTAGTATCAATCAATCCGAGCTCATTCCATGTTTCTCCATTATTCCGGCTCACTGCAAAGGCAGACTCATCATTCCCTTTTGGAGAAGATAACAAATTCGAATACCATGCCGAACCGGTTGTTCTGGCCAGGGAACCTGTAGCGGCGTAAGAGAGGCTACCATCATCATTCCATAGAACGATTGCCGCCCCTGTACCATCCTTGGTGCCTGCAACACAGGTGCCCTGGGCAGCTGCGCCGGTTGGAGGTTTAAGAGCGGGGTACCAGCACGGTACAGGGCATGTAGTTGGTGAATCGGTAAACCAGGTCGGCACGGTTGCAGTACACGGATAGCCGTTTCGTTCACCCAGTAAAAGCTTTCCCTGAGCATAGGTACCGTAGTATGCAATGCTGTAAATAGATTTATCTGCTGTCCTGGTTGTATCCATAAGTACGTATACGTGGGTATCATCAACCCGAAAAACGCCGTCTTCGCTTGATCCCGGCGTTTTGGGGCTGGCATCCAGGCTAATATAAGCTCTGCGCAGCGTAGAACTCTGGCCGGTGAAATCGGCAGGCAACTGCAGACATGCATTGTTTATCTGGCCATAGCCGGGAGACGCATTATTTGCTGAAGCGGAATTCTTAACTTCTACGCCCTGCCCGTTGAAGGCATAGCTCAATGTCACATTTTGATTGACGTCCCTAAAGCCCACATTGAAATAAGTTGCGTCCCCGGTAGCATACACAAGTGCAATTGAGAAGTCGCTGGCATAGTTAGGTGAAAATTTGATGTTAAAGTAATCTGCCCTGCTCGAAGGCACCGGCAAAACCGAAGGACTGAGTGATTGATCAAACCAGCTACTCCATGTTTTCGATGAAGTAATGTAGAACCTCCCGCTTCCTGCGCCGGTAACGGTTGTAACCCCTATGTCTCTGAGCCCATTACCGTATAATGGTGAGATATCGATACTTCTGATCGTCTCCGTGGTATTAGCGAGCTGGATATTGGTATCCACCCATGAGACACCGGAATCATCGGTATACCAGACATGTTTGGGACGGTTACTTTCGTCTGAATATCCGGCCACTATCGCCCAGACATTGGGGTTATCCGGAGCAACCGCTATCTCAAATATCTCGTTATTGCCCCATCCTCCGCTATTCAAAGTATAAAAAGCAGCATCTTTCCATTCGATTCCATAGTTGTTACTGTAAAATAATTGATTCTGCGCCCCGGAAGGAGTCGTCTCTGCCACTCTAACAACTGCAACTACTCTACCCAACGATCCCGCCGCAAGGCTGACGATATCACTTGGATTGAGCACATCAAAGCGTCCATAAACGGAACCGGGCGTAGCCACCGTATCCCATCTCATAATGCCCGCATCAGCAGTCACCGGTTCGGTAAGCAGAATGCGGGGTAAAGGCAACAAAGAGATTAGCATAAGCAGATAAAATAAAAATCCCGCACCGGGCGGGAAATTCTTTAAAATCAAATTTAAATTGTATTTCAAATGGAATTTATTTACTCTATTCGTTATTTCAGTAATAACTAATTTAAACGAGGATTTTGACACAGTAGGCATATACAAATTTTTCCTTTTATACAGGCTGCTACCTCCGATAAGTCATTATAACATAATAATATTTGCCTGCTAACTGACTTTGCATTGTGACCTATTACCAAATATACTTATCATGTTAATTAATCTTATCAAGTGTAAGCCGATTAGTAAATAATAAAAATTTGATAGTTACGCAGAGGCTAATTTTAAATTATTGAAAAGTAAGATTATTTTTCTTGTTATCGGGCTGTCTATTACAATTATCTCGGTAGTTGCTATATTCGTCTTTGAGCTAACAGCTTATAAAGCTGCTGACCTTGAAGTTGTGGGAACTGGCGCCTTACCATGGATGTTGAAGGGTGTAGTAATTGACCTCGGTAGTCCAGGCAGTCCCGATGATAAATCGATCGAATCACCCGTAGTTGTTAAACTCGCCAATAATTTATATGTTATGTGGTATCGCGGACAGAGTTTTGCAGACAAAGTCGGCAGGATAATGCGTGCGACATCGGATGACGGCATAATCTGGATAAAAACCGGTGTATGTATGACGCCCTCGACTGATTATGAAGGGGATAAAATAGATCCTATGACAGTTATATATGAAAATGGTATCTATAAAATGTGGTATGGCGCCGAAGCATATGGTGGATGTGCATGTTATGCATCATCATCAGACGGCGTAAATTGGAGCCGCTATGACGGCAACCCGGTTTTACGTAAGACAAGCAACGCCTGGGATAACGAGGGAGCTGGCGGTCAACACACCGTAATAAAAGTGGATAATAAATATCTTATGTACTATAAAGGCTATGGTAAACAGAATCCGGGATGGACATTTTACGGTCTGGCCGAATCCAGCGACGGCCTATCATGGAATAAAAAGGGTAAAGTATTGTCGCCGGACCCATCTATCGGAGAAACGCAGGTTTATAGAAATCTCACGGCTTTCAGGATAGACGATAGCTATTGCATAATATTCACTATGGCTGACTACCTTAATCTATATCTTGCCAGCAGTAAAGATGGGAAGAACTGGGTGAAGAACGGACTTCTTTTTGTCCACGGACAAACTCCCGGCAGATACGATGAAAAATGGTCAACCTCCCCCAGCATTATTGTCGAAGGCGACCGCGTAAGAATGTGGTATGAAGGTGGTGACCCTAACGGACGTGTTCGAATATTATATGCAGAGATAGGTAAAAAAAGATTCATGGCAGCTCTTAATAGAGTAATTAAGGGCTATAATTGATCAAATTATCAATAAGAATCGGCATCATCATCGGCCAGAGCTGAGCCCAGTGCAATCAAGGGCAAGCTGAATAGAATACAAATAATTATCGCCCCGGTGGTGACATAACCGGCAGCAGTCTTCTTTTCTTCCCCTTCCTTGCCTCTTGTCAGCCACTTAGTATCTCTCGCCGTCATCATTGCATAGAGCTTGTAAGGAGCTAAAATAAACGGGGAAATAAAAGCATAAAGGGGCAAGAACAAAAGAGCTTTTGGTTCGCTGATTAGATAGGGAAGACCTCGCAACGCACGGATAATAACGACACCTGCCACAAAAATCAACGGTCGGAAAATATGCCACCAGGGATCAAACCAGGATGCAGCCACCACACCTATATCATGACCAAAAAAGAAACGATATGCGGCCAGTGCAATAACAACAACCCAGAAAGGAAGCTTAACCAGCGCAATAAACAATTGAAATGGGTACATAAAACCGTGCTTGTACGCCCATGCTCTGGTCAGAACCATAAGAGAACGCCTGGTAGAATTTCTGTTCCACCTTAATTGCTGTCTGAGAAATTCGTCAAAGCTGTTGGGCGGGTTAGTGTAAGCAATAGCGGTAGATTGATAGACTGTCTTGTAATTTTCTTTCAGCACCAGTGTGGTCATCCAACCATCATCCCCCGAATCGCATAACTTACCTAAAAATTTCTGGTTTAAAAATTCGGGAGTAAGTTTTAGTGCCAGCTCTCTACGGACGGCATAGCATTCTCCGTTCATCACGTGAACGGTATTGCTCCGGCTCATGGCTGGATAAATCATCTTATTGCGAAGAACCAGGCCCCATTCGTAGCATTTTCCGCCAATACCGCGATCATTGGACGTAACCACCTGACCCGTAACGCCTCCAACCTGTGGGTCTATGAATGGCTTGACTAATTCCGATACGGTATTTCTGTTAAACTGTGTATCGCTACCCGTAATTAACACTATGGGGTTTACCGCGGCCTGGAATCCGGCAACCAGCGCAGGCCTTTTGCCCGGCGGTGCTACCAGTATCTTCAGGCGGGGATGGTGGGGCAACGCCCCCGGTGTCAATGCCGCTTTATCACGCACATCTATCAGTGCCAGTATCTCATCTTCAGCAGATGTGTATCTGATCATCGACCCGAGACTTTCAATCAGTGCAGTGCTTTGCTCGTGGTACACCGGAACCAGTACAGAAACAGGTGGTCTAAATGGCCCGTCGGTCTTAAAAGGCCTGTAAGGAGCCGATAACATCAATCTCAGTGTCCAGATAAACCAGCAAAAAAGGCCAAATGCAAAGAATATATGGAAGATGTGGTAATAGACAAGATCGGCCAGTTGTAGCAGCCAGTAAATCATTTATTTTATCCTGTCGATATCACGCAGATATAACGCTGACCGGAAGCCATCTCAGCGTAAATTCACCGCCTGTAATCGTTAGTCTAATAATCGTTAGTCTAATAGTAGATTAACCAGATATATACGTCAAGGTAAGTTGTGCTATTCCCATCATTCTGGATATACTTAACTGCAAATGCATTTATCGAAGAACGCCAGCATATACACATTATTTTCCAGCATAGCAGTTATAGTGTTTATAGCTTTAGTGATGCCTGTATTATCTTCCTGTAATCTTCTTGATTCCCCAACCGAGCATTATAAGAAGGGCAATGTTTATTATGCCGAAAAACAGTATGATAGGGCAGTCGATGAATACACCTTAGCCATAAGCAGAGACTCTCATCAAGCTATCATTTTTGTAAACAGGGCTCTGGCTTACAACCAGATCGGTCAATACGATCTTGCGATAGCGGATTGCAATAAGGCGCTGGCTATTAATTCACGGATGGCGCTTGCCTATATCACACGCGCTTCGGCTTATAATGAAAAAGGCCTGTATGATCTGGCTCTGGCCGATTGTGATAGGGCGATAGATATCAGCCCCCGTAATGAACTGGCATATATCAACAGGGCATGGGCGCTGAATGCCAAAGGCAGATATGAAGAAGCTGTTAAAGACTGTAATCGTGCCATTGATATCGCTCCGGGCAGGGCTATCGCTTATATGAACAGGGCATGGTCTTATAATGAAATGGGCAAATATGAACAGGCTATCGAAGATTGCAACAAAACCATCGATCTTGATCCGACAATCCCTCTGGCCTATGTTAACCGCGCATGGGCATATAACCAGACGGGAGGATATGATCTGGCAATAGCAGATTGCAATAAAGCAATCGAGCTTGAACCGAAATTAGCTACGGCCTACGTAAACCGTGCATGGGCCAATACAATGAAAGGAAGACATGATATCGCTATTGAGGATTGTAATAAAGCGCTCGAATTAAATCCCCAATTGCCTTTTGCCTATACAATGAGAGCGTGGGTTTATTTTGAAAAGGTATCATATGATTACACGCGGGACTGGTTGACCATGGGGATGGACGACTGCAATAAAGCAATAGAATTGAATCCGAACTTTGCTCTGGCTTATAACATGCGTGCGTGGGGTTACATATTGAAGCATCTTTATAATCTTGCGCTTGTAGATGCTACTAAAGCCATTGAGCTGAATCCCAAATTTGCTCTTGCCTATACCACCAGAGCATGGGCCTATATAAACCTGTCTCAATGGGATTATGCTATAAAGGACTGCGATAGGGCAATTGAACTCAATCCGAAGCTTGCTCAGGCTTATGACAGGCGCGCCTGGTGCTATTATAAGAAAGGCGAACTAGATCGGGCATTGAAGGATAGCAATGAGGCTATTAAAATCGATTATGAAATGGCGGTGGCCTACTACACCAGAGCAATAATCTATAAAGAGCTAGGCGATATGGTTAAAGCCCGACAGGATGTGGAAAAATGTATTGAGCTTACAGACGATCCTGACCTCGAACGTGCAGCCAGGGAATTATTGAATATAAGTCGATAGCAGAGCTAATTAAATATCAGTTTGCGACAAATTTCTGCGGATCCTTTAAATATCTTTTGATTATGTCCCATATATCGGTTCCTGTTTGCGGCAGGTACCAGTTACATTTGTCATCCCATTGACTAACCGGGCCCCAGCAAAAAAAGGAAATCCCATCCAGATTTTTTATTCTGGTTGCAGATTTCAAATCTCTGATCAATGAAAAATTAGTGGGCCGCTGAAATATCCCCGGATATTCAAAGGCCGCTATAGATAACCAGACCTTCGTTTTGGGAGAAAGCTCTTTGATTTTATCAACATAATATTGTCCTGCATCCTGAATTACCCCGGGCCATTCAAGCCTGCCCTTCTCCAGATAGTTTGAATACAGGTTTAAAGATATGATATCTATTATCCCACTCGAGAGTAACGCATTTATATGCGGTTCCATTTTTTCAGTGTTCCAGCCGTACATTCGCAGATGAAACAGTCTTGTCGGGTCTATTGCCTGTATATCGGCCTTTGCCTGTTTGATCTGTTCCAAGGTTATTCGACCTCTGGGCCAATCTGATCCCCTGATACCGGCTCCGCTGGGCAGATTTTCGCCGAATTCATTACATATATCCCAGGCATATATAGCCGGATGATCCTTCAAGGCATCCACCCATTTCTGAACTCTTTCCTTTTGCCATACGGGATGTTTGCCAGGCGGCAAATTGTCCCAATCATCATCTGTGAACCCCCAGGCGGTATAACTGAAACCACCATCCATCACCACCTTTAATCCGGCTTTCTCTGCCTGATCAAGGAAAGCTCTTACTCTCACAATGCTTTCCTCCATACCCCACTCTGTTCCCAGTATTTCGATACCTGCTTTTTTCATATCAGCAAAATCATCCGGCGGCAAATCGATGCCTACGCCCTTCATTGTGTATATGATCCTCGATGAAGTCAAATTACCTCTGTTTTCAGATAAATTCGATGACGGCAATGTTATGTTAGTACCATCAGGCTTAAATACACATCCGGTAAATGTGGTAAATAATAGAATTATGATTATTTCGGCAGTTGCAAATTTACGGTGCATACACATAATAATAACGTATTTTACGGCGTAGGATGAACTTCTGACCGTATTTTGACTCATCGCAATTAAATCCTTAATATTATGTTATGAAATCCAGTATAGTAAACTGCGGTTTAAAATTAGCCATATTTTTTACCCTTCTAACGATCATTGCATGTTCGTATATACCTGTAACGCAGGTGAGACAGGAACCCGATAAATCACAGGTTCAGCAAATTCATACACGTAAAGTGAGCACACCCCCATATGTGGGTAATCGTAGTGCCATTGTATTCATCATCAGTCAAATCGATAACAGCCTTAAATCGGCTACGGATCAGATTATCCGGATCTTCGGACGGCAAAGGGTCGCAGTAGAGGTAGCTCTGCCGCCTTTACCGGGGAATGGCAGCTATGATAGCTTAAAATATTTACAGGATTTTGTTGATGCTGGCATGATAAATATCTGCTTTGATGGTAATTCAATTGCATGGCTTGAGGCAGATACTTCTAAAAACGATCCGCTTTACGGTAAATTGATAGACGACCTTTCAAAATATCGCAAGGAGTTAACTGATTTCTTCGGACATGAACCTATGACATGCTTATTACCGGATTTATATTTTTCAGAGATAAACTATTCGGCGATTTTGGCCGCCGGTTTCAGAGTAATTGCCACCGGTTATCAAAATACATACAATCCTTCGGTGGACCATAAATCGCAGTCGATAATGCCTGACTCGCGAGGTATCTACTACTTACCTATCGTGGCTACCCTGGACTATTCTCTTCCTCCGCCCAGGAAAGGTAAGGCTAATGAGGCTATAAACACTGCTATATTATCCAGAGTTGATAAGGCCGTTGAATCTACTATTGACCAGACCCTTGATCGGAATGCGGCTGCAGCAGTTGAAATACTACCATCGTCATTTATCAATACAAACGGTGAAGTGGATCCTCTGCGGATCTCTCAGCTGTATGGCTTGATTAAAACCTTACAATTGAAGGGTGACATAACCTCTGCCGAGGACTGGTACAGCTACCAGGTGCGGTGGACTGAGGCAACGACCGGTAAACGCATTATGCCGGCTTACAATGGAGGTCCAGCTATAATTTTTCGGCTCGATGACGTGGCTAAGGGGTATTATGAGGATGTTGTCAGGGAGATAATTTTGCTGTTCGAAAAAAATAATGTACCTCTTGATCTGGGCATAGTGTCGAATGCCGACGGTGCCGATTCATACGATATACCCTGGATAAAGGATTACCTCAACCGGGGTGTGGTCGGTATAAGCGTCCACGGATATGATTGGGAGTTTTACCAGCTCGATACTGCCCGTTCACAAACTGAATATACCGACATTAAATTGAAACTTCGAAAAGCCCGCGATAGCTATGCAAAGTATTTCGGTTTGGACCCTGTGGCCTTAACGGTACCTACCGATTCATGGGATAGAATGGGATATCTGGCTGTACAGGATGCGGGTTTCAAAATATTTTCCACTCATATAACCGAAGAGCCCAATCCCTCGGTTGAGCCTGTTGACGTAGATGGACATAAGAATCCTGCGGGCATGTACCGAATACCGACTGCCAGCGATGTTTGCGAGTGGGATGAGACAAGGCTGGTATGGGGTAATGTAATTGATATCAGCCGGCCTGCCGGCATTGCTGACTACTGCAGATACCATGCGGCCTATGAAGAACAATTTTATAATGAAATAGGGACCAATTTATGTTACTTGCTTGGTTATCTGGGGGTAGCTGCCATCACGATACATCCCGACGCCTTTGTGCGTTCAGATGGCACCATTGATAAAGAGAAGATCGCTTTGATTCAACCAATAATCAACTGGACAAAAAAGCAGGGAACGATAACTACCTTCGAACAATGGTACAATTATTCCGTTTGTCAGAAATCGGTTACCAAATAGCTGGTCTGCATATATCAGCGGCTGCGATACCATGCAATGCATTTCTCGATTCCGGTCTCCAGGTCTATTAACGGGCGGTAACCCAGTAATTTCTCTGCCAGATCTACATTGGCCAGCCTGTGGAATACCTCTATTTCCCGGGTCCTTCTGTGATCATAGTCTACGTGTTTGACAGGTACCCTGTCCTTTAATCCCAGTTTTTGCAGAACAAGATCGGCCAGCGTATTTATTGACACTGCACGACCGGTACCGAAATTAAAAATTTGATTAATACCAGTCACCATAGCGCCAGCCAGGAGGGTCATATGAACGCTATCATCAATGTAGGTGAAATCGCGCGTTTGCGTTCCGTCGCCATAAATGTGAAGTTCGTGCCCGTTTAAAGCTCTCGTAATAAAACGAGAAAGTACGAAGCGCTCGTCCTGTCGAGGACCATACGAGTTAAAATAGCGCAGTACAGTATATTCGAGGCCATATTTTTTATAATAAGCTTTGCAGTAATGCTCGCCGATCAGCTTGGCAAGTGCATAGGTTGACTTTGGATTGAAAGGGCCATCTTCCTTCATAGGCTCGGCAGAATCCCCATAGACTTCGGACGATGAAGCAAAAATAAACCTATGTACTTTGTTTTTTGCTGCCAGTGCTATTACATTGGCAGTGCCTCCTACCTCGACATTGAGAAGGTTGACCGGCTCGTCCTGTGTTTCTTCAACGCCCACAACTGCGGCCATATGAAAAACAATGTCCTGCCCATCAAAAAAGGGAGTGATAGCCTGTAAATCGGTTACATCGGCTTTATATATCCTTAAATTCTTATTTCCTTCCAGATGGGCTATTTTATTTCCGCACAGCATAATATCGATTACGCTAACGGATGCCTGCAGGTTGAGCAATTTCTCAACCAGATGCGAACCGATAAAACCGGCACCGCCTGTAACCAGGACTCTTTTTCCGGCATAATAGTCTAAGATTTCCTTCACTTTTAAAATTCCTCTTAAGAAGATACCATCATTGCACGTATATAATTTAAGTGTTTTTACCGGTTTCGGTTGCTGTCTGTGTGGTTAGATTCTCATTTGGCGTACGCCTGCCCGCAGAAGAATCACCTACCCTGGCAACCCTTTCGCGGCGCAGATATGTACCACCGCCAAGTATGATATCGATAAGGGCTTTTAGCATGGTAAAATCCAGAAATTGCTTATAGCCGACAATAAATAATGGCGCGTAAATTACCAGTTTCAGATCCTCTTCTGCAATCAGAATGGCTATTATCGATAACAATATCTGCAAAGTGGTGAATAATGCAAATGCTAATAATAAAGTCATCCACTCACCATTTATCAACATGATAATTGAAGTAATGATCACCACGATACTGGCTATGGGTACCAGTGTCATTGAGATCAGCATGTAAGGAAAGGTCAGCTTGTGCATAATGCCAAATCTGGGATTGAAGAAAGTATCGCGGTGTTTCCAGAAATTCTGGAAGTCTCCACGGAACCAGCTCAGTCGTTGTCTGTAAACGTCGCGCAGCGTTTCCGGTGCTTCAGTATAGCATACAGCTTCGTTGTTCCCATGTAATATCCTGTGGGATTTGAGCAATTTGATAGTAATATCAAAATCCTCGAGTAGATAATCGGGATCATACCAGCCGATCTCTTCGAGTGCCTTTTTGCGGAAGGCACTGAATGCTCCCGAAGCAACAGTCAATGATCCGAAATTTTCGAAAGCCCGGCGTACAACCTGTATCTGGACGATATATTCCAGTGCCTGTATCTTTCCGATCAGTTTATCCGTATTAAATACCTTTAAATTCCCTGCAACGCCCGCGACTTCCGGATCTTCAAATCCCTTTACGATTTCAGCAATGGCGGCGCGTGCTATTAAACTATCTGCATCCACCGTAACAATAATTTCACCTGACGACATGGCAATACCGGTATTCAGGGCGGCAAATTTGCCCCCGTTAGGCCGGTGGACAACCTTTACCCCTTTATTAATATATTTCGAAGCAATTGCATATGTATTATCCTTTGAGCCGTCGTCGACAACTATTATCTCTTTATTAGGATAATCTGCCTCCAGAAGGGTCTCGATAGTTCTGGCAACCACTTTTTCCTCATTATAGGCTGGTACGATAATACTCACCCTCGGCTTAAAATCGCTGGATGTTGAAACCTGCTTTTTCTCCCTCAATTTATGAAATATAGCCAGTGGAACGGTAAGAAAATTTATCATCATGGTAAAAATCAGGGATACCAGCAGTATATGGATCATGATAGAAGATACAGCTTCACGCAATATGACCACGAAAAGTACAAAGATAACTATGAAGATAACGAGAAGTGAGCTAAGGTTCTGCCATTTACTGGGTTTCGGTTCTCTGATCTGTCTTCCTTTGATGAGCCGGGATAAGAAATGGTAAAGCAATATAGCAAGCAACACACCGGCGGCTATCCAGATAGACTCGAGGGGCATAAAATAGAAAATCCCGGTAAGCAAAACCAGAAATACTATAGCGGTCAGGACGAGAAATATATTATTCATAAAGATCTTTTATTGGTTGTACTTATTATCTTACTACCCCTGACCTATTTACATAATCTTATTTAAATCCTGTTGTTCGAGGATATCTATTTTTTGCTGTCGTGCAAACTGCTTGGCCTGCAGACTTATGTATGGTATTCCCACAAACACTTTGTTCTTGATCCCAGAATCAAAAGCCGCCGCGTCAAAACGGGATATCTCATCCATCTCCACTGGCTGGTTTCCACGGGATATTGCTATACCGACAGCGATGGTCGGGATAATAATTCGGTCATCCCTGCGTGCAAAAATATCAAAAATATGTTCCACGCCCGATTTTCCCACAATCAACGCCTGCTCATAGACTTCATATCCCCTGTTTCTAAGAAACCTGGTCAGAATCGACCTTGCGTTACCCAGTGCATTGCTGGTATCTACCACAATCGTATTGTCCTGCCGGCTCGTATCTACGGGAGGAGTGCCCGTAATATTAGAAACCACTGAGGCCAGTGTTTTGGCTTCAAACACGCGTATCATCTGCCGTCTGGCGAAGTTCATGGCTTCAGTACTCAGTTTTGGTATCACAATAACTACTTTATAATTAATACCAACATCGTAGGTTCTCGTATCATATCTGAAAAGCGCATCCAATCCGACCTCCGGCTCGCCGGTATTAGCTACCAGCAGGCCGATACCGAGATTGATTCTGGTGATAACGTCATCCCTGATAGCCATTACATCTATCGTATGAACCGCGCCTGAGCGTCCGGTCATCTGCGCCAGCTCCTGTACCTGATAGCCACGTGATCTGAGAAAATCCACCAATTGCGCTTTGGGTTTTAACTGGAATTCCAGCCACCCCCGTTTATCAGGGCTGAAGCGATATGAATAAACTTCTATTTCCCTGAGCTCTTCAGAATTCCACACTTTTCGTGTCTTGAGATTACGCCATTTAACCACCGGCGTTGTAAATATCTCGTTGCAGCTCTCACAACGGTAATGAATACCGATATTTCGATAATCGGTGCCTATAAGTCTTAAATCCTTCCGGCATTTAGGACACACGTAGCGGCTATCCTGCTTGAAGTCTTTATCCAGACCGACATAGCCACAGGCAAAATGCTCTACCAGTTGTCCTTTTACCAGATCACAATTATCACAATGCGGGCAGCATTCCATCGGCACAAGCTGGAACATATTGTCGGGGTCAACATAAAACCTTTCATAAGGCTCCTTGATGAGGATACCGCCAGCAGCCAGATTTTCCAGAATTTTCAGTGTTTCCAGATCGCTGGTATCGAGAAGACTGTCCACCGCAGGATAGGCAAAACCCATTTTTAGATTAAAATCCACTACAGGATTTATATCCGCAAGTTTGCCGTTTACCAGAGCCTCCACCAGTTTGATGATCCTGGCATCCGCCAGAACATCCGTACTCGGTTCGGCGGGATAATATACCGGTACTGATTCGGGTATTTCGGCTGTTGCAGGCTTGATGGTCTGGGTAGTCGATTGTTGGTAAGTGTATTGTTGATCGGGTGGTCCAGATGGTGGGGGTGGTACTGGCGTAACCGGTTCCCTGGAATATGCCGCTGAGAAATCTGTTGGAGTAGAGGATGATTCTGCTCGGCCTGCATCAATTAGAGGCTCAGGCATACGAGGCTGGTTGAATACCTGGTGCTGCGGTATTTTTGCTTCGCCGCGATCTTCGCTTTTATCCACTGGAAGTTTGGTTCCAGGTGCCGCCCCGGTGGTTATCTCCTGCTGAGTAAAACGCTGGGTTGCAACTGGCGGATTATTCTGTACGGGCATTTTTGTAGAAGATCCTGCTACCTGTTGCATCCTGTCCGGAATTGATAAAGTAGATGGAACTTCCGGAGATTTTCCCCCTCCAGCTTTACGTTCAACCAGCGGTCTGCGTATCAACGCTTTTACCCGGGCAAGTAATTCACGGGGACTTACGGGCTTCTTTAAATATAGGTCAAAACCAAGCTCATCTATTCTGGACCATGCCTCCGACTCGGGTACTGTCCCGAGTAAAATTATACTTATTTCATACTGCTGTCTGACCTTTATACATGCTTCGTAACCATTAATATCCTGTAACTCATCATCTATAATAACGACATCATACCCATTCTTATCGAGCTTAAGAAGTCCTTCGAGTAATTCCTCGGAACCATCAGCATCCAGCCCGTTCTGGCGCATAAATTCGATGTTTTTTTCTCTAATAATCGGGTCGCTCGCTAAAAATAAAATACGATTCATAATTCTCCGCAGATTTTACATAAAACTTTATGATAATAATAGCATAATTCGATAAATTTCATTCAGTAGCAATCAACTCCGGTGAAATCCTGTAACCATTGCTATCCTGGAGTATAATAACGGGTACTTCGGGGTTTTCTTCGAGTTTTATACGCAAACGTTTGATATAAGCTTCAAGATATTCACCACAATCAATATATGCATCTCCCCAGATACTGGACAGGAGTTCCTGCTCACTGACTGATTTACCACTGCGACTTGCCAGATATTTTAGAATCTTATATTCAATATTGGTCAAATTAACGGGTTTATTATCTTTAAGCACAGTGCCCGTAGCAAAATCGATTCTTAATTTCCCCGGGGGCTTTGTGATCGTCTGTTCGCTAGAACATTTATTTTCTCTTGTTGTGGTGATGGCTGGTCGGTGTTTGTTTAATACCGATCTCACTCGCGCCAGAAGTTCCCTGTGTCCGAATGGCTTTACAATATAATCATCGGCGCCCATCTCAAGACCTCGAACCTTGTCCATTTCCTCTCCCCTCACGGTAAGTATAACAACCGGTATGTCGCTGTGTTCGCGGATTTCTTTCAAGACCCGTAGACCATCGATATCTGGTAAGCCCAGATCGAGCAGTACCACATCGGGAGAATATTTCTTTACCTTATCTGCACCATCGCTACCATTAAATGCCTGTATGATTAAGGCTTCAGGCCAGTGCAACTCAAATATTAAATTCGCTGCCTCCTGAATATCTTCATTATCCTCGATTATCAGGATTTTTACCTGTTTTGATCGGTCAATGATCAATTATGCTAAACCCTTTTCATAGATTATTCATAGGCAGCGGATAGGCGGCTGTCAGAGGAAGCGAAAAGTAAAAGGTACTGCCCTTTCCTATCTCACTCTGCACCCATATCGATCCTCCATGCAATTCCACCAGCTGTCTTGTTATGGTTAACCCCAAACCGCTCCTGGGATCGGCAGTCCGATCGGCGGATAAGTGATAATACGGCTTGAATAACTTCTGTCTTTCTTCTTCGAGAATACCAGGGCCTGAATCCTTCACACTGACCACCAACCTGTTATCATCTTTTCGAGCAATAAACTCGATTTTACCACCTTCGGGGCTGTATTTGATGGCATTGGAAAGCAGGTTAAGCATTATTTGCTCCATTCGCTGGGCATCGCCAATTATCTTGATTCCATCCGGTATATCAACGTAAAGAATCTGGTTCCTTTGTTTAACCAGAGAGGATATTTCCCCTATTACTTCTTTGGCAAGTTTGGAAAAGTCCAGTTCCTGCATATTAACATTAAAAGATTCGTTCCTGGTTTTGGATACGCTTAACAGCTCACCCAGCCTGTTCTGCAAACTGGCTGCACCGCGGGATATATTCTGCGCTATTTTAAGAAGCCTTTCATCCTTCCTTTGCTCCAGTTCTTCAATAAGCAGGCCGGTGGAGGCGATGATGGCGGTCAGGGGCGTCTTGAGCTCATGGCTTAACGCATTCAGGAAAAATTGTTTCTGTACTACATCTTCTTTTTGCCTCTTATTTTCAGGTGAAATACGGTCCTGAATTATTCGATTACAAACCTCTGAAATACAGGCGGCGATTACGTTGACTAATTTAAGTTCATTCAGAGTAAAAAGTACATTTTTGTAGGAAAGTCCGCCGATAAGGCCCAGAAGTCTGCCGCCGGATATCACAGGTGAGGCTATTAAGGAGTTGAAACCAAGCTTAGCCGCTGTATCCCACTGGTAACTGCGGTCTCTGTTTATATCATTGGAAAAAACAGGTTTTCTACCCTGCGCTATTTTCCCTGCAACACCATCGCCCATCTGAACAACTTCCAGTTCTCTGACGAGTTTATCGGGTAATCCACGATGGGCATTGAGCAACAGTTGATTTGTGGTGCTATTATAAATCTGTATCCAGAGTGCATCCAGTCCCAGCCCATTGGAAATCTCCCACAAAATACCCTCGTAGATGTCCTTATCTGATAGAGCACTCGATACGATATCCGCTATTTCAGAAAGAAGATATAGATGTCGATCCTTCTGCATATCGCTATGATTGCCGTCCATTTTAGCTTCATTATAAATGGATATTTAGTGATTGTAAATTTATTTTACAGAAATTATGTCAAAGATATTGACACTATTTCGTTTCAAAGGTACACTAAGAAAAATTTTTGATGAACTAGGACTGCATATGGCCGGAGTTGAACTATCAGTCAACGATCTACGGAATATAGAAAACAGAATAAAAGATAAATCTGCAGAAATAGGCATTGTAGGGCTGGGATATGTTGGATTACCCCTTGCTCTGGCCTTTGCTGAAGCTGGCTTCAATATTACGGGTATTGATACAGAGGAGGGCAGGGTAAATAGAATCAATAGGGGTATCTCTTACTTACTTGATATCGAATCCGACCGGTTAAAGAAATGGGTAAGCTCCGGCAAGCTGAAGGCAACAACCAAGTCTTCGGTCATGCGAAGGGTTGATGTTATCATTATCTGTGTCCCCACTCCTCTGACTAAAACCAAAGAGCCTGACTTAACTTATATTATCAACGCAACTAATGAAATAGCCCGCTATCTTCGTTTGGGACAACTTATTATACTGGAGAGTACTACCTATCCGGGAACTACACGTGAAGTTGTCCTACCCATTCTTGAGTCAACCGGTCTGAGAGTAGGGACTGATTACTTCCTGACATTTTCTCCTGAGAGGATAGACCCGGGAAGCAAAAATTTCACCATTAAGAATACACCAAAGGTAGTGGGCGGAATGGAGCCGAAATCAACAGGGCTGGCTGCCACGCTTTATTCGCACGTTGCCGACCGGGTTCTTGAGGTTTCCTCTCCCGAAGTTGCTGAAATGGATAAGGTTTTTGAAAATGTTTTTCGCAGTGTTAATATCGCTCTGGTTAACGAACTGGCCAAACTCTGCGAAAAGATGAATATAAATGTCTGGGAAGTAATTAAGGCCGCATCTACCAAACCATTCGGATATATGGCTTTTTATCCCGGACCCGGTGTTGGTGGGCACTGTATTCCGCTCGATCCGTATTACCTTGCAAGCAAAGCCAGGGAATACTATTTTCATACCAGATTTATAGAACTTGCTGCAGAGATCAATGAAACCATGCCTGAGTATATTGTAGAACAGATTGTGGAAGCATTGAATACGCACGGTAAAAGCCTTAAAGGGTCTAAAATACTGGCGCTGGGTGCGGCTTATAAAAAAGATATTGAAGATTTAAGAGAATCTCCAGCTTTGCGGGTAATTGAACTTCTCGTACAGAAGAAAGCACGGGTGGATTATCACGACCCATATATTCCTACCATAAAGCATGGTAGCATCAAACTAAAATCCGTTAAATTGAGCTCTGAGATGCTCCACTCTTACGACTGTGCGGTCATCTTAACCGATCACAGCGTATATGATTTTAAATCCATTACCAGAGCATCAAAACTGGTCTTCGATACCAGGGGCTGTACATTGGACATTAAAGCCAATAACATCATCCGGCTGGGAGTTTAGATATCAATATGTGTTATGATTGAAGGCCTGCGGCCGCATGGCCGCAGGCCTTCATTTTAATTTTTCCCGACCCTGAACACCCTGGCACCGCAGCAGGAGCATTGCCCCTCTGTACCACGGTTACCATTCTTCATATTGACCTGGCGAGGCTCCTTAATCTCTGTCTCTTTGCGGCATCTCATGCAAAAAGCTTTCATCGGTTTAACACGCTCCTCCATGTATTTTTACCTTTGAAATAGGTGGTTACATTTAAGTTAACGAAGCCAGATGTAAAAAGGTTTATACTATTTTATAGACTTATTTTGCTATAATCTTACATCGCCATATGATGTATTCCTTGGGCGTAGATATAGGTTCAATTGCCGTCAAAATCGCTCTGGTAGATGAACAGGGTTCTATTCTCCATCTCGGCAGCCGGAAAATAACATCATCTCCCGGTTCGACTGTAATCGATCTCATCCGGGAGCTAACTGAGGAATTCCCTGCCGAGGAGATAAAATCTGCAGGCGTATCCGGTACGGGGAGCATAGCCATCCCCGTCGATACGGGCTGGCAGCAGTACAGCAGCCCCCTTGCTATTGCATGCGGAACGCTCCATTTTCACCCCGATGCCAGGACTATTATCCAGATCGGTGGGCAGTGCTCTCTTATTATCGAACTTGAAGATGGGTTGAATAAGCCCTGGCGTGTAAGTTCCAATCCCCTTTGCGCTGCCGGTACCGGCCGTTTTCTTGAGCAGCAGGCATATCGTCTGGGTATTGATATGGATGATTTTGCGGCCCTTGCCATGAGTTTCACAGGACAGGCTCCCCGCATAGCTGCCAGATGCAGTGTATTTGCCAAAACAGACCTCATTCATCTGCAGCAGAAAGGAGCGCCATTAGGATCTATGCTGTATGCCCTTTGCGAAAGCATAGCTCGGATGGTCTGCTCTCTTAAAAAAGGCAGGTTCATTGAACCGGTATATTTCACCGGCGGAGTCGCAGCCAATACTGCTATTGCCAGAGCATTAAATAGCGTGCTCTCAGCTCGAAACGGCAGCGAAGTGCAGGTCACGGTACCAAGGAATCATCTTTATCTCGAGGCCATTGGTTCTGCACTGCTGGCCAGAGGGAAACAGGTACGAAGCATAATTTTCGATCTTGCCGGTAATGGCCAGAAATATTTTGAATTACCTCCTCTCAATATTTCAGATTTTTCCGGCATGAAGGCAGTTAGGAAATTAGAGAGGAAATGTAAGGGGTATCTGGGTGTTGATGTGGGTTCAACCAGCACCAAAGCGGTTATATTGGATGAAGAAGGGAAAGATATACTTGTTAAATCCTACCTGATGACGGCAGGCAGGCCGATTGATGCGGTCAAAGAAGTCTTTCGAAATTTTATGCAGGACGGTGCGGAAAACATTGAGATAATAGGTGCCGGGGTAACCGGTTCGGGCAGATATCTGATAGGCAGCCTGATAGGCGCTGATCTGGTGAAAAATGAGATAACCGCTCAAACAAGGGCGGCAGCAGAAATCGACCCGAGCGCCGACATAATTGAAATCGGCGGCCAGGATTCAAAACTTGTAATAAAGAGAAATGGCATCGTAGTAGATTATCAGATGAACAAGGCATGTGCCGCGGGTACGGGCAGCTTCATAGATGAACTGGCAGAAATGCTGGACATATCCGTAAAGGACGGCGAGTTTGCCAATCTGGCTTTCAGTGCACCGCATACCATTGATCTGGGAACACGATGTGCCGCCTTTATGGGTCAGGCTGTTGCTTCTGCCCAGCAGGAAGGCGTTCCGCTTTCGGTATTGACTGCCAGTTTAGCTAACTCTATAGCACGCAATTATTTGTCTAAAGTCGTCGGCCACAGGAAACTCGGTAAAAAGATCATCCTCACTGGGGCGGTCTTTCATAACCGGGCTATCGTATCGGCTTTCCGTGGACAGCTGGCGGATAAGGAATTGATAGTGGCAGAACATAAAGAGACAAGCGGCGCTATCGGTGCAGCCCTGCTGGTGAAAGATCTGAATCTCACCAGGAGATCTAACTTTAAGGGTTTCCGCAATATAATAAATTTCAACTGCAGGCTTTCAACATTCATATGCAAATCGTGTGATAATAATTGCGCCATTACCCGTATGCAACTTCCAGGTGAAAAGCCGGTCTTTTATGGCAGCAGGTGCGATAGATATGATAGCGAGATTAACGGCGTCAGAATTAAGACTGCTTTCGATGAAAAGGAAGCACTGCTTTTTTCAAATTCTAACAATCAAAATGGGAAGGGGCCTCTGGTGGGCATACCCCGGGCCTTGCTGGTGTATGACTATGCACCGCTGATAATAGGTTTCCTCAGGGCGCTCGGGGCGAGGTTTGAACTATCGGGAAAGACAAGCCAGCAGATTATTGAGCAGTCAGTGGAGCTAAGCTACAGTGATAGCTGTTTCCCCATCAAGCTCCTACACGGACATGCTGCATCATTAAAAGAAGTCGACTATATCCTTTTTCCCTGCGCCTTACGGCTGGGGCAGAAAGATGGTGACGAAAACCAGCATTATTCCTGTCCGCTGGTGCAGGCATCGCCCTTCATTATCCGTCAGGTGCTTAATCTTAAATCCCGGCTGCTGATACCCATTATCGATTTCAGCCATGGTCCAGCGGAGGTGGTCGATAACCTTACAGAAGTGGGAGTTAATCTCGGATTCAATCGGGTTAGCGCCCGTAAAGCAGCTCTGGAAGCACTGGAGTCACAGCGAAAATATGAGGAAGAGCGTGATGAGATGGGCAGGCGATTACTACAACAAATACATGACGAAGCGAAGATGGGGGTGGTGTTACTGGCCAGATCATATATGTCGCAGGATTCAGGAGCCAATCTGGGTATAGCTGAAAAACTGGTGCAACTCGGCGTTGTACCTGTCCCCCTCGATTACCTGCCACTATCATCAGTGGATCCTAAGAAATATTCCGATCGACCATACTGGTTGTATGAGAGCAAGCTTGTAGCAGCATCTGCCATTATTGCGGCAGACCCCCGACTATATGGTCTGATATTGACCAATTTCGGCTGTGGGCCGAATTCGTTTATTCTGAGGATGGTGGAGGATATCATGGGTGGTAAGCCACTGGGACAGCTTGAAATCGATGAGCATGCAGCTGAGGCTGGCATCGTTACCAGATTGGAAGCTTTTGTTGATACTATAAAAGGGTATGGTACCTCAGCGAAGCAAAAAGAAAGCGGGATTTCAATTTACAGGGGTGCAACTCCTTCTATCAGCAGAGGCAAAACCCTCCTTGTACCACGTATGGCACCCCATGCAGAGGCGGTTGCAGCAGCTATGAACGTTTGCGGCGTCGAATCCTGCGTACTGCCGCCCTCCGACGAACGCAGCCTGATTTTTGCCAATCAGGTAACTACAGGAACGGAATGCCTGCCATTTCGCGTATGTCTCGGGGACTTCATAAGGTTTTATCATGACAATCACGACCATTTCAACGGCGTGGAGGCTTTCATGGCCGGTTCCTATGGTCCCTGCCGTCTTGGGAAATACTCTATAGAGCAAATGCGGATACTGCGCGAGCTTGGCATAGAACTGCCGATACGCACAACTGTTTCCAACAATGCATACCGTGATTTGAACATGGGGCCGGATTTCGAACGGCTGGCATGGAAGGGCATAGTCGCTTTCGATTACCTGCAAAAATTACTCTGGCGTACACGACCCTATGAAAAAGAGCCCGGGCGGGCTGAAGCTCTTTTTAACGAGTTTACATCAAAGGTTGTGGAGATGATCCGTCGTAAAAAGGATGTTAATCAGGTATTAAGGGAAGCAGCACACTCTTTTGCCGGCATTATCGATCCGCAACTACCCCGCAGGCCAATCGTGGGTATAAATGGAGAGATTTTCCTGCGCTCCAACGATTTCAGTAACAGCAATCTGGTAAAGGAATGCGAAGAAGCAGGCCTTGAAGTGGTCGTTTCGCCGCTCGGCGAATGGTTTAAGTACACTTCTTATCGGAACCTGGAAGATGCACTGAAGGATGGTCTGGTGAAAAAAACATTGATCAGCTGGGTCAAAAAATGGATACAGGAACATGATGAAAACACCACTGCCTCCTTTTTAAGCTCGATATTACCGGAAAAAGAGCCTTCAATTGCTGAATTGCTGAAGCTATCGGGCGAGTATCTGTCACCGCGTTGCGGTAGCGAAGCCGTACTCAGTCTGGGCAGCGGTATTGAGTGGATGAAAAATCCTCATATATCTGGGGTAATATCGGTAATGCCCCATGGCTGTATGCCCGGCGGTATAGTTGCCGCCATGTCGGATAAATTCAGCACGATATATCATAAACCCTGGATAAATCTCACATACGATGGCTTTCCCGAGACCAATAATCGGGTTAAAATTAATAACTTTGCCGAGATATTGAGGTTTCATAAAAAACAGGCAGACTTTAAAGTGGGTGGCAAAAATTAACATTATAGATATTTCAGATCAGGTTAAATTGCTGGATCTCGGACCGCAGATACCGGGCTATGGAAAATTTATCTGCAGCTATCTGGTTAAGACACCGATTCGGGCATTAATCGATCCGGGACCATCCGTAACGCTGCCCGAACTTGTATCGGCGATGAGAGCAGCGGGTCTGAAACCGGAGGAGGTTAAATATATTATATTGACCCATATACATATCGATCATGCGGGCTGTACGGGGGCGCTCATCGATTACCTGCCCGAGGCTACCGTCATCGCCCATCCCAGAGCCAGACGGCACCTTATCGATCCCACCGTCCTCTGGCAGAGCAGTCTGAAGACGCTGGGTGATCTGGCGCTCATCTACGGTGAAATTAGGCCGGTGCCATCGGACCTTATAATCGAAGCCAGGGACAATATGAAGATCGATCTGGGAGATGGGTATGAGCTGGTAGTTTTTCTAACTCCGGGCCATGCACCACACCATTTGAGTCTTTACAAGCCGGACGAATATCTATTATTTGCCGGTGAAGCAGGCGGAGTTTGTATAAATGGTTCTCTAAGGCTGGCAACACCACCGCCTTTCAAAATGCGTGAAACTCTATCGTCTATCGATAAACTTATCGCCTTAAAACCAGAAAAAATATGCTACGGCCATTTCGGCTGCTATCCGGATGCCACACGCAGATTGGAAAAGATGAAATCGAAAATCATAAACTGGCATCATGTTGTCAATGAAGAGCACAGTAAAGGCAGAGATATAGATCAAATTTTGCAGACGCTTTACCGGCAGGATGAAGACCTCAGGTACCTTGATAATCTCGATAAAGATTCTCATGCCCGTGAAATAGGCCTTATGACGAATACAATTCAGGGTTTATTAAGTTCGCTTGACACCGATGTAGCATTCCCATAAAATTAGGACTCAATTGAATAGTGTTTCGTGGTTGCCGCAGGTGACTGCGGCATTAAATGGAGAGCAAGACGGTGTAAGTCCGTCACAGCACTGCCTGCTGTAAAAGTCAGAACGCCGACCGCGATAAGTAACTGCCTTCGCAGTGGAAGAAGGCGGGATTTTTTGTTAAGTGCCATCCCCACTGCTGCAGCAGTGGGGATTTTTTATTTCATCTTATGAGGAGGTAAGCATCATGAAAACATTACTGAAAATCCTCGCAACCATTATTTTATTTATTGTTAGCTGTGCAGCGCCTGCCCAACCTGCTCAACAAACAATTCCGGTGCAGACACCCGTACCATTTCAGAGTACTCAAATTGAGGAGCATCCTGCTGTACCGGGTGATGAGGATACTATCAATTTCCCTGTAAATGTTACCGATGGGCTGGGGCGCAAAGTAACGATTAAAAGCCTGCCGCACCGGATCATCTCTCTGGCCCCCAGCAATACGGAGATATTGTTTGCCCTGGGATTGGGCGATAGAGTCATAGGTGTTACTGATTATTGCAACTATCCCGAGCAGGCGAAGCTTAAGCCCCGTGTCTCCGGATACAGTACACCGGACATGGAAAAGCTGGTGAATCTTGCTCCCGACCTTATACTGGCCGAATCAATCCATGAGAAAACCGTATTACCGGCGCTGGAAAGCCGTGGATTTGCCGTACTGTTGCTGCAGGCACGGTCAATTAAGGAAATTTTGGACAATATCAATCTCGTCGGAATTGCTACAGGAAGGGCAAAAACCGCCGAAAAACTGGTGACCGTTCTGCAGAACAGGATTAAAGCGGTAGCCGAAAAAACCGAGTCCGTGCCGGAGAATAGACGTCCACGCGTACTGTATGCTATCTGGTATGACCCCATCTGGACGATGGGCAGTGGAACGTATGCTGACGATCTTATAACGCTGGCCGGCGGGCGCAACATTTATTCTTCCGATTTTGAAAAATCGAGGGTGGTCTCGCCTGAATCGATTGTAGCACGAAATCCACAGGTAATACTTGTAAGCGGCATGGGAACAAGCGGACAAACCATTGCCCAGAACCTCCGTCAACAGCCCTGGATGCAGACAACCGATGCTGTTAAAAACGGCCACATCTATGTAATCAGCGATGCTGATCTCATTGAACGTCCCGGACCACGCATCGTCGATGGCCTGGAAGAAGTGGCCAGACTTATAGGGGAGTCTCAATAATGGTCATCTCCGGACATTACAGGAACGGGTTATTGCTGCTAATCGCTATTCTGCTTATGGTTTTTACAACGGTAATGGACTGCAGTGGCCTTTGTTCAGCGACTGCGGAAGGTACGGCATACGGCGATCTGCGCTGGTACCGTCTGGATGCACCCGGAACTAAAGCCGGCAAACACGATATCGAGAGCCCCTGTGATATCCATGACCTTGTTGTTTGCCCGGACGGTTTTACAATTTATGCAATTGATACAGCCAATGCTGACAGGCGTACCGGCTCTAAAGCCATCTATAAATCTATAGACTGCGGAGTTTCCTGGTCTGATAAACCGGGTGTTAACCTTTTTCAGTCCATGAGCACTTCCGAGCGAAATAATTTCAGAATCTGGTATATTGCCGCAACTCCTGACAATAGTAACAGCATTGCAGTGGTTACCAATAACTCCTCTACCGATTTACCACGTAATATCTGGTATTCGCCGGATGGTGGGGCAAGCTGGAATAATCTCGAGTTTACATCAACAACTCTCATAAGCTGTCTGGCAATGTCACCGCAGGATGCCGGTTTTATTGCCGCGGGATTGCGCAGTGGTACAGGCATTGGGACGATTATGATACGTCAGATAGGAAAGAGCGGCACATGGAAGGCGCAGAATATCATTGCCGATATCCTTGCGGTCAAATTCTCACCGGATTATGTCCGAGACTTCTCTATCTTATGCCTTGCTTCCGATACAAAAGAAAGCTACTTTAATATCGGATTCCATGATGCAGGAGCCAATATTACGGACTGGTCTGGGGCTTATTCCGAGGGTGCACCACGTATTGTGTACGATGGCATATCGCCCTCGGCCGGGCAGGTTGTCAGCGCCAGCCTTGCGATAGCCTCAGACTTTTCTGGCCGGCATGCGGCATTGAGGAACTGCTACGTAAGTATAGACGATGCATCGGCTACCACTGCCGGTGGTATTTACAGAATCAATGACCGTATTGTGACACGCATTTTTAAAGCAACATCACAGAGGCGAATTGCCAGCATCTCATATCATGGGAACAACCGCAACGGCAAACTTCTAGCGGGCGAGGTGCTCGGTACAGCGGGCAAAGCCGCTGTCAATACCTGGTTTACCGGAAATCCGAGTACCTGCTCGGATTCCTGCTGGTATACGGCACAGAAGCCTCCCACAGGAGCCGCCGGGACCGATAATTGTACGGGTGGCAGAAACGGCAATGCCATTGTAGCCTGGTCGCCCGATGGCTCAACTGCATTTTGCGCTACCGGATCTTCTGCAAATACGGTAGCCGGTCCGGGATGGGCCAATCCATATATGACGGGATGTGCACTCGATGAATCGGCTTTATCTATCAGCCGGGACAACGGCAAAACCTGGAATGGCATTTCGCTTATAGATACCATGGTTAGCTGTTATATCGATGTAGCCCCTTCACCCGATAGTTCGGCTGTATTCCTTGCCTCGATTAACGCCAATCCCGGGTGTAGGGGCTTCGACAGTCTCTGGAGATGCCTGGATGCTGCCGCATATAATAAATGGGAACGTGTATTTTGCGATTTAACCGGTGATGCGGGATCTGCCGATAATCAGTCCAACCTGATGTCACTGCGTATGGCATCCGATTCCATTGACGGTAGATATCTGGCGTGCTGCATAGCAGGTACCCGGCGTATTCTGATATCCGATGATCGGGGCCAATCGTGGATGCAGATCAGGCTGAAAAGGCCTTTGGCTGATGCCGCATTTGAAACAAACAGGACGCTATATACGGTTGACAGAGAAGGGATGGTTAAAGTTTTCAGACGAGAGCAAACAGGATGGATCCCCAGGGAAGAGTTTTCCTCTGGGCTATCATCGGCATACAGCATTGCAACCGCTTTTACCGGTATGACGCCGGATAATGATAGCGGATGTGTTGTGGTGGCAGGCACCGGTGAGGGCGATTTCGACGTCGCTTTCTCGCTCGACGGTGGGAAGAATTTCAAACAGATAATGAAAACACTACCTGTAAGGGGAAATACACGGGCGATCTTCGCATCCAGCTTTAGGTACGATGGAACAATTATTGCCGTAAACCGGGGAGGTATGTTTGCATGGTGTATTTTTGCGGGTCAGACGGGATGGGAGGAATGGTGGGGTGGAGAGGCTTGGCCGAGCCCGGTTACTTCCATCTGCATCTCACGAAATTACAGCATGTATTTTAACACGCCGGCCACGTGGAACAACGCCCTGTCCTATGTGCGCTGGTCATCTGCATCTGCCGGATTAGATCCGTCAGTTTCCCTGGGGTGTCCGGATAATCCCGATACAGGGCTGAGGATTTCCGGTGGCCTGGTATATGAGGAACCGGTCATATTATGGAACATCGACCAACGTCCAGTATCGGTATCTTCCGGTACCGGAGGGCTGTGGCTCTATCGAGATACACTTCTCTGGAATGGACCCACCCCGCTTTCACCTACCATGATGACACCGGTCAACTGCGATACCGTAACCGGTCGGGCACAGCAGATAGAACTAAAATGGAAGCCGCGGTCACTGGCGCGCGGATATCAGGTGCAGGTTGCTAAAGATCCCGATTTCCGCTATCTGGTAGTAAATATAGGTGCGGATTATTTCGGGCCGTATTACGTACCGTACAATTTGGATTCCCCTGCCCTGTTCATACCGCCCGGTGGCGGCATTGTGACAGATGCCAGAGGAAGCAAATGGCGGGTGCCTGCACTGGAAGCAGGCAGAATCTATTACTGGCGGGTAAAGGTACAGGATGTGGTTACAGGGGATATGATCAAAAGCCCTCAATCCTTCAGTGAGAGCTTCAGCATCAGGTCTGGTTTGCCGGTAAGGTCTCCCACAAATTGATGCCGTCTGATTGTGTCCTCCAGATCCTTGTATGTCACAGGTAGCAGTGGTATACTACTAAACCGATAATGAAGCTGTGGCGAACTCCTTTTGACCATAATCCTGTGGCCGAACCGCTGGGCTACGTCCACATCGATAAAAACAGATGTAAGGGCTGCGGCTTTTGCGTCGAATTCTGCCCCCGGTCTGTATTACAAATGGGAACGGAACTCAACTCCAAAGGTTACCGTATGCCTGAAGTCGTAAAGGAAAATCAATGTCTGGCCTGCGGTTATTGCGAGTTGATCTGCCCTGAATTTGCCATTACGCTTGCGCTTAATGACAGCGGGCAATTGGGGGTCGAATCTCAATCTAATGGCTGTAATCCGGCCGGACCGGCACATTAAATTAAATACCAAAAATAAATTGATCCGGCTTAAAGCTGATGTCAAATAACGGTGAGCTTGTAGGCGAATTTTTCATGAACGGTGATACTGCCTGCGCTGAAGGGGCCATAAGCGCAGGCTGTCGTTTTTTTGCAGGTTATCCAATAACACCCGCAACAGAAATCGCCGAGAGAATGAGCCGCCGCCTCCCTGTAGTGAACGGAACATATATTCAGATGGAAGATGAGATAGCCTCTATGTGTGCCATCCTGGGCGCATCCTGGGCAGGAGTAAAAGCAATGACTGCTACTTCGGGTCCGGGTTTCAGTTTAATGATGGAGAACCTTGGCCTGGGCATTATGCTGGAGACGCCCTGCGTAATAGTCAATATTCAGCGGGCAGGACCTTCTACAGGACTGCCTACGCTTGTCGGTCAGCAGGATATGATGCAGGCGCGCTGGGGATCGCATGGCAGCTATGAGATCATTGCGCTCAGTCCGGCCTCGCCACAGCAGATGTTCGACCTCACCATCAGGGCCTTCAATCTTTCAGAAAAATTCCGCGTACCTGTTCTGTTGATGTCAGACGAAGTGGTGGGTCATATGAGTGAAAAGGTGGTTATACCGGAGATCGGGGCTGAGGAACTGGTTTTCAGAAAACTGCCGAAAAATAGCAGGGATAGTTATCTGCCGTACCAGACGGATGGGACATTGATTCCACCGATGGCCATTGCCGGCGAGGGTTATCGCTTCCATGTTACCGGACTGACACATGATGAGCGCGGTTATCCTGTTATGAATGCCAGGGCTCAGAATCGACTGGTTACCAGGATGGTTGATAAAATCCGTTTGAATTCAGAATCCATTATTATGTTGGAAGATCATCTTCTTGATGACGCCGAAATCGTTGTCTGTGCATACGGAATTACCGCTCGCATAGCCAAATTTGCTGTGAATCTGGCGCGGCAGGAAGGTATAAAAGCCGGCTTTATGCAATTGATTACCGTCTGGCCATTTCCTGAGAGACATATCAGGATGCTGGCTTCAAGAGTGAAGGCCTTTATTGTCCCCGAAATAAATAGAGGGCAGATGGTTTACGAGGTAGAGCGCTGCGTCGCCGGTCGCGCCATTACATTATCCGTACCACATTCCGGCGGAGATGTTCATAGACCGGAAGTGATATTATCAGCTATTAAAGAATGTCATGCCAGACAGTGATAGAGAAATTTACGAGAGATCAACTGCCAGATATTTGAGGCAGGACAGACTTCCGCATATCTGGTGTGCCGGCTGCGGCATCGGTCCGGCGCTAAACTGTTTCCTGCGTGCCATCGACAGGGCGGAACTGGATGCCGATAGAGTTATGGTTATATCGGGCATCGGCTGTTCGGGGCGTGCCGCCGGCTATGTTAAGCTGGACAGTTTTCATACAACTCACGGACGGGCTATTCCTTTTGCCACGGGACTCAAACTGGCCAATCCCCGGTTGACAACGGTTGTGTTTTCAGGCGATGGAGATCTGGTAGCCATAGGTGGTAATCATCTGATACATGCTGCTCGCCGCAATATCGATATGACTGTTATCTGCATCAACAACTTCAACTATGGCATGACAGGCGGTCAGGTAGGCCCCACTGCTCCGCTCGATATACGTACCGCAACCACACCATATGGCAACTTTGAGCCCGCCTTTAACCTGCCATGGCTCCTGCAGGCCAGCGGAGCTTCATATATAGCTCGCTGGACAGTTCTACACCTTCATGAACTCGAATTAAGTATAGCTGAGGCTATGCGTAAACCTGGCTTCGCATTTATTGAGGTAATCAGCCCCTGTCCTACCGTATACGGGCGTATGAACAAAGAGCCTGAAGGCCTCGATTCTCTTCGGAACTATATAAAACGTAGCATTATCAAAAACGGTGCCGATACCAGAGATACAGCAATTGACAAAGATGGACCGATAATCGTGGGCAAATTCCTCGACATTCAGCAACCCACAATCCACGACTATCTTTCCCTGATGAAGGATAAAGCCCAGAAACAGGTAAAAAAATAGGCGACTTTCATTGAGATCATTGAGAATTGAATTTTTATCGGGACTAATAGAATGAATAAAACGGAAATCAGACTGGCGGGCTTTGGTGGCCAGGGGATAGTATTGCTCGGCAACATCATCGGAAAAGCTGCTGCTATATACAGCGGGCAATTTGCCGCTCTCACACAGAGCTATGGACCGGAATCAAGAGGAGGATCCTGTCGGGCCGAGGTCATTATCAGCGACTCTCAAATCGATTATCCTTACGTAATGTCACCGCAGATACAGGTGGTGCTTTCGCAGGAAGCCTACAACGAATTCGGAGCCGGTGCACCTGAAGGGACACTGCTGATAATAGACTCTGAGCTGGTCAAGATCGATACACCCCCGGCGGCGAGAGTGCTTTCCATCCCTGCCAGCCGGCTGGCACAGAAAATGGGGAAACCCGTGGTGGCCAATATCATTGTACTCGGATTTCTGGCGGCACAATGTGATGTGATCAGCAGCGAATCCTTAAAAAAGGCAGTAATGGATTTCATCCCGCCAGGCAGTGAAAACTTTAACATGAAGGCATTTGAAATCGGATACAAATATTTAAAGGAAAACCATGGCATCGTCTGATACATATCACCCCAGAAGCGTGGCGGTTATAGGTAATAATCTGGACGCTCTGAATGCAGCCCTGCTACTGGGACAACTCACTGCAGAAGTTAAACTTATAACTGACCTGCCGGTTTTTCTTTCCCGTGGGTTACAACCGGATATGCAACGACTTTACTGGTCCACCGTTCTGCAGGCGATGAAGAATCCACAGATCAAGTTTTATTTCAATACGGTTTCGGTATCCACAGAGAAGAGAAACGGGACATTTCATCTAAAAACTGTCCAAAAACCCCAGTACATCAATAGTGAGCTTTGCACCGGCTGCAAGCAATGTGAAAACAGCTGCTCCACCTTATTGAAATTTACCGTTGATGGGGCGCAACTCAGCAGACATGCAGTACATAAACCGGCACCGGGTAGTAAGGCGGTTCCCTCGGCCATGGAGATAGAGAAAAATGCCATGCCCCCGTGTCGTGCAGCCTGCCCGCTGGGTATAAATGTTCAGGGCTTTGTAGCACTGCTGGCGAATGGAAAAGTAAAAGAAGCTTACGAGCTAATCAATAAGACTGCTCCGCTGGGCGGCATACTCGGTCGCCTTTGTAAACATCCATGCGAAGATAGCTGCACGCGCTCTAAGATTGATAGCCCTTTATCGATACGAGCGTTACATCGATTTGCTTATGATAACGTAAATGGCGTTGAAAAATTCGCCGAAACATCCGGCATCAAAGGCAAAGTTGCAATAATCGGCAGCGGTCCTGCCGGTTTGATGGCCGCTTGGGAACTGAAGCGCAGAGGCTATGAGCCTACTGTCTTTGAATCGCACAGCACCTACGGCGGGTTGCTGGCTACAGGGATACCCAGATTCAGATTGTCAAAAGAGATCCGTGAAAGGGAGATCAGAAGGCTTATTGATGCAGGGATTAAGGTAAGGACCGGCATTACGGTGGGAAGGGATATAGATTTCGCCTATCTACGTGAACGGGGGTACAGGGCATTTTTCTTGGCAATAGGCGCCCTGCACAATAACCGACTAAATATACCCGGTGAAGAACTGGAAGGCGTGATCGATTGCATGTCATTCCTTATTTCTCTCAATCAGATGAACGAGATATTCGTTGGATCAAATATTGTTATTATCGGAGACGGAAATACGGCGGTCGATTCAGCCAGAGTCGCAATACGCGCCAATAAAGGCAGTGTAAAAATTATCAGCTGGACTGTACCGGAAGAGGTAACGGCCAATAGTGATGAACTGCAGGAGGCACTTGAAGAGGGAGTAACTGTCGAGTACTCTGCCGCTCCCGTGGAGATACTGGGAGATGGGACCAGAGTAAATGGAATCCGCTTTCAGCGGACCAGGCTAACCGAAGAAATAATGCGCAATGGCCGCCACAGACCGGTGCCGATTCCGGGGACCGACTTTGTGGTTGAAGCTGATCACGTTATCATAGCTATCGGACAGTCGGCTGATGCCAGCCAGCTTAACTTGGAAGGTCTGGCTACAGATAAAAATTCCGGAACAATCCTGGTAAATCCTGTAACACTGGAAACCAGCATTAAAGGGGTCTTTGCAGGCGGTGACTGCAGACGTGGTCCCGACAATGTTGTGGATGCTATGGCTGATGGCAGACGCGCGGCTGAATCAATAGACAGGTTCCTTACCGGTAGAGATATGGCATGGGACAGAGATGTCTCAACACCATTAATCGCCGATGTTGACCTTGAGCTA